>DATLZM010000474.1:0-14299 GCA_035573995.1 Actinomycetota bacterium
GCCGCGCGGACCCCGGGGGGCCCGGCGCCGGCGCGGAACCGCCCCAAGCCCCGGCGGCGGGCCCCGGCCAAGCGGAAGCGGAGGTAGGGGATGAACATCGAGGACCTGAAGGCGCTGGTGCGGGACGTGCCGGACTTCCCCCAGCCCGGCGTGGTGTTCAAGGACATCACGCCGCTCCTCGCCGACGAGATCGCGTTCTCCACCGTGATCGACCTGATCGTCGTCCACTTCGGCCGGGGGAACGTCGACAAGGTGGTGGGGATAGAGGCCCGGGGGTTCATCCTGGCCTCCCCCGTCGCCTACCACTTCGGGGCCGGGTTCGTCCCCGTGCGGAAGAAGGACAAGCTCCCCTGGGAGACGATCACGGAGGAGTACGAGCTCGAGTACGGGACCGCGGCCCTCGAGATCCACAAGGACGCGATCCGGCCGGGGGAGCGGGTGCTCGTGGTGGACGACGTGCTCGCCACGGGCGGGACGGCCCGGGCCACCGCGTCGCTCGTGGAGCGGATCGGCGGGAAGGTCGTGGGGATCGCCTGCCTGATCGAGCTCACGTTCCTCGGCGGGCGGGAGCGGCTCCGGGACTACGAGCTGTTCACGCTGATCACCTACTGAGCCGGCGGCTCGCACCCGGGGCGTCCGCCCCTGCGCGCGCCGGCCGCGGCTACACTTCCTGCGAGGAGGCGCGCGTGGAGGTCCCGGAGCCGGTGCGGGCGGAACGGAGGGGGGGCCTCCTGGGCCGCCTCCGTCCCGGGGAGCCCCAGCGCGACGCCGACGGGATCGACGGGCTCCTCCGCAAGGTCAAGGCCTACCACCCGAAGGCCGACCTCCGGCTGATCCAGCGGGCCTACGAGGTGGCCGAGGCCGCCCACCGGGGCCAGCGCCGCCTCTCGGGGGAGCCGTTCGTCGAGCACCCCCTCGCCGTCGCCCACGTCCTCGCGGACCTCCACCTCGACGCGGTGACGATCGCCGCCTCCCTCCTCCACGACGTGGTCGAGGACACCCCGCTCACGCTGGACGACCTCCGCCGGGAGTTCGGGGACGAGATCGCCGCGCTCGTGGACGGCGTGACGAAGCTCGAGCGGATCCGGTTCCGGAGCCGCGAGCAGCAGCAGGCGGAGAACGTCCGGAAGATGATCGTGGCGATGGCCCGCGACGTCCGGGTCCTCCTGATCAAGCTGGCCGACCGCCTCCACAACATGCGGACCCTGGCGCCCCTCCCGCCCGCGAAGCGGCGGGAGAACGCCGCCGAGACCCTCGAGATCTACGCGCCGCTCGCGCACCGCCTGGGGGTCCAGCAGATCAAGTGGGAGCTCGAGGACCTGGCGTTCAAGACCCTCCACCCCGGCCCCTACCGGGAGATCGCGAACCTCGTGGAGGCCCGGCGCGGCGAGCGGCAGAAGCTGCTCGAGGAGGTGATCGAGCAGGCCCAGGCCAAGCTCCGCGAGGTCGGGGTGCGGGCCCAGGTCGAGGGGCGCCCCAAGCACCTCTACTCGATCTACGAGAAGATGGTGCTCCGGGGCAAGGAGTTCAACGAGATCTACGACCTCCTGGGCCTTCGGATCATCGTCGACTCGGTCCGCGACTGCTACGCGGCGCTCGGCGCGATCCACGCGCTCTGGAAGCCGGTCCCGGGGCGGTTCAAGGACTACATCGCGATGCCCAAGTCCAACATGTACCAGTCGCTCCACACCACGGTCGTGGGGACCGGCGGTCGGCCGATCGAGGTGCAGATCCGCACCCACGAGATGCACCGCACCGCGGAGTACGGGATCGCCGCGCACTGGCGGTACAAGGAGGGCGACGGGAAGCGGGGCCGGGAGGCCGACCTCGCGTGGCTGGGGCAGATGCTCGAGTGGCTGAAGGACGCCACCGACCCCCGGGAGTTCATGGAGGGCCTCAAGATCGACCTCTACGGGGGGCAGGTCTTCGTGTTCACCCCCAAGGGCGACGTCGTGAACCTCCCGGCCGGGGCCACGCCCGTGGACTTCGCCTACGCGATCCACACCGAGGTCGGCCACCGCACGATCGGCGCCAAGGTGAACGGCAAGCTCGTGCCCCTGGACTACGAGCTCCGGACCGGGGAGACCGTCGAGATCCTCACGTCCAAGGCCCAGGACGCGGGCCCCTCCCGGGACTGGCTCCGGTTCGTCCGGACCCCCCGGGCCCGGACCAAGATCCGCCAGTGGTTCTCCCGGGAGCGGCGGGAGGACGCGCTCGAGCGGGGCCGGGAGCTGCTCCAGCGGGCGATGCGGAAGCAGGGCGTGCCGTTCAAGCGTCTGGCGACCGAGGAGGCCATGGCCGAGGTCGTGGAGGACCTGGGCTACCCGAACCTGGACGCGCTCTACGTGGCCGTCGGGGAGGGGCACGTCTCGCCCCAGTCGGTGATCGCCCGCCTGGAGCGGGTGGTGGCCGGGGCCCCCGAGGAGGACGTCACCGACGTGCCGCTGGCCCGGCCGGTCCGGATCGGCCGCCCCGACGTCTCCAAGGGCGTGGTGGTCCGGGGGATGGCGGACGTGTGGGTCAAGCTCGCCCGCTGTTGCACCCCGGTCCCCGGCGACGAGATCCTGGGGTTCGTCACCCGCGGCCAGGGGGTCTCGGTCCACCGGACGGACTGCCCCAACGCCCGGGCCCTGGCCCGGGAGCCGGAGCGGCTGATCGAGGTCTCGTGGGCGGAGGGGAAGCCGACCTCGTTCGTGGTCACGATCCAGGTCGACGCCCTCGACCGGACCCGGCTCCTCTCGGACGTGGCGACGGTGCTCTCGGACCACCACGTGAACATCCTCTCGGCGACCTCGGCCGTGGGGAAGGACCGGATCACGAGGCTCCGGTTCACGTTCGAGCTGGGCGACATCGCCCACCTCTCGACGATCCTCGCCGCGGTCCGCAAGGTCGAGAACGTCTACGACGCCTCGCGGGTCGTCCCGAGGTAGATGCGGGTCGTCCTCCAGCGGGTCTCCCAAGCCCGGGTCGTGGTGGACGGGCGCGAGGTGGCCCGGATCGGACGGGGGTTCCTCTTGCTGGTCGGGGCGGGCCGCGACGACCGCCCGGGGGAGCCCGAACGGCTCGCGGAGAAGGTGGCCAACCTCCGGGTGTTCCCCGACGCCGAGGGGAAGATGAACCTGGCCCTGGCCGACGTGGGCGGGGAGGCCCTCGTGGTCTCCCAGTTCACGCTGTACGGCGACGTCCGCCGCGGCCGCCGCCCCTCGTGGGCCGACGCGGCGCCGCCGGAGGAGGCCGAGCCCAGGATCGAGGCCTTCGCCCGGGCCCTCGAGGCCCGGCGCGTGCCGGTCCGCCGCGGCGTGTTCGGGGCCCGGATGGAGGTCGAGCTCGTGAACGACGGCCCCGTCACGCTCGTCCTGGACGGCGCCGGGATCGCCTAGGCCCCGACTATGATGGCGGCCCGATGTACCTCGAGGTCTTCGCCGACAACCCGTTCGCCACGAACTGCTGGCTGCTCGCCCTCGACGGGCGGGAGGAGGCGGTGGTGGTCGACCCGGGCTTCGAGGCCGACCGCGTCCGCCGCCTGCTGGAGCGCGCCGGGAAGCGGCCGGTGGCCGCCCTCGCCACCCACGGGCACGCCGACCACGTGGGGGCCGCCGCCGAGCTCTGCGGCGACGAGCTCCCCTTCTACATCCACGAGGCCGATCGGCTCGCGCTCGAGGACCCCGAGGCCTGGGGGGCGGGGTTCCCCCAGGCGCCGGTCCCGGTGAAGGACGTCCGGACCGTCGTCGAGGGGGACGTGCTCGAGCTGGCCGGGTTCTCCCTCGAGGTCCTCCACACCCCCGGCCACACCCCGGGCAGCGTCTGCTTCCGGGCCGGCGACCTGCTGCTCCTCTCCGGGGACCTCGTGTTCGCCGGGGCGATCGGGCGGCACGACTTCCCCAACTCCTCCCCCGAGGACATGCGCCGGAGCCTCCGCCGGTTCCTCGCGCTCCCGGACCCCCTCCCGGTCCTGCCCGGCCACGGCCCGAGGACCACGGTGGGCCGGGAGCGGGCGGCGAACCCGTTCCTGGTGGGGCTCGCGTAGTGGAGCTCGCGCCGCCCCGGGGCACGCTGGACCTGCTCCCGCCGGAGGGGGGGCGGATGCGCGCGCTCTACGACCGCGCGGCGGAGCTCGCCCGCCGCTACGGCTACCGCTACGTCGAGACCCCCACGTTCGAGGCCACCGAGCTGTTCGCCCGGACCGCCGGGGAGACCAGCGACGTCGTGACCAAGGAGATGTACACGTTCGTGGACCGGGGGCGACGCGCGCTCACCCTCCGGCCGGAGGGGACGGCGCCGGTGATGCGGGCCTACCTCCACCGCATGAAGGAGCTGCCCTCGCCGTTCAAGGCCTACTACCTCGCCAGGATGTTCCGCTACGGCCGGCCCCAGGCCGGGCGGTACCGGGAGCACCGCCAGTTCGGGGTCGAGGTGTTCGGCGTCGAGGGCCCCGAGGCCGACGTCGAGGTGATCGCGCTCGGGGACGCCTTCCTCCGGTCCCTCGGGCTCTCACGCTACGAGCTCCAGCTCAACTCGATCGGCGACGAGGCCTGCCGGCCGGCGTACCGCGAGGAGCTCGTCGCCTACCTCCGGGCGAACCGCGACAGGCTCCGGGACGAGCACCGGGAGCGGTTCGAGGCGAACCCCCTCCGGGTCCTCGACTGCAAGGACGACGCCTGCCGCGCGGTGGCGGCGGGCGCCCCGCGGATCACGGACCGGCTGTGCGGCCCGTGCCGGGAGCACCTCGACGGGGTCCTCGCGGGCCTCGAGGCCGAGGGGCTGAAGCCGGTGCTCACGCCGACCCTCGTCCGGGGGCTCGACTACTACACGCGGACGGCCTTCGAGTTCGTCTCGCTCGTCCTCTCCCAGGCCCAGGCCGCCCTGTTCGGCGGGGGGCGCTACGACGGGCTGGCCGAGGCCCTGGGCGGACCGCGGGTCCCGGGCGTGGGGTTCGGGATGGGGCTCGAGCGGGTCCTCCTCGCGATCGCCGACGAGGGGCTCGCGCCGCCCGAGGAGCCGGGGCTCGCCGCGTTCGTGGTGGGGGTGGGCGAGGCGGGCCGCCGGCGGGCGCGGGCGCTGGTCCGGGAGCTGCGGGCCGCGGGCGTGCCGGCCGACGCCGCCTTCGAGGAGCGGCCGCTCAAGGCCCAGCTGCGGATGGCGGACCGGAGCGGCGCCCGCTACGCGGCGATCGTGGGGGAGCTGGAGGCCGCCGAGGGGACCGTGACGCTCCGCCGCCTCTCCGACGGGGCGGAGGAGCGCGTGGCCGCGGCCGAGCTCGCGGGCCGCCTCGGGGCGGGGGAGCGATGAGCGGACGGGATCCCTTCGCCACCGCGATGCGGACCCACGCCTGCGGCGCGCTCCGCGCCGAGCACGCCGGGGAGGAGGTGACCCTCTGCGGGTGGGTGGCCCGCCGGCGCGACCACGGCGGGGTGACGTTCGTGGACCTCCGGGACCGGCTCGGGATCGTCCAGCTCGTCTTCCACCCCGACCGGGCCCCCGACGCCCACGCCGTCGCGCAGGGCCTCCGGGCGGAGTCGGTGGTGCGGGTCCGGGGCGTCGTCCGCCGCCGGCCGGAGGGGACGGTGAACCCGGCCCTCGCGACGGGGGAGGTGGAGGTGGCCGTCTCCGCGCTCGAGGTCCTCGCCGCGGCCGAGGTCCCGCCGTTCCCGGTGGAGGACCGGGCCGAGGCCGACGAGGAGCTGCGGCTCCGCTACCGCTACCTCGACCTCCGCCGCCCGGAGATGACGCGGGTCCTCGCGCTCCGGCACCGGGTCACCCGGCTCACCCGCGACTACCTCGACGCCCGCGGGTTCGTCGAGGTCGAGACCCCGATGCTCACCCGGAGCACGCCGGAGGGCGCCCGCGACTTCCTCGTGCCCTCGCGCCTCCAGCGCGGCGCCTTCTACGCGCTGCCCCAGTCCCCCCAGCAGCTGAAGCAGCTGCTGATGGTGGCGGGGCAGGACCGCTACTACCAGATCGTCCGGTGCTTCCGCGACGAGGACCTCCGGGCCGACCGACAGCCGGAGTTCACCCAGCTCGACGTCGAGATGTCGTTCGTCGACGAGGAGGACGTCCTGGGCCTCGTCGAGCCCCTCATGGCACTCCTCGTGCGCGAGACGAACGGCGTGGAGGTCCCCCTCCCGTTCCCGAGGCTCACCTACGACGAGGCCCTGGCCCGCTACGGGACCGACAAGCCCGACCTCCGCTACGGGATGGAGCTCGCCGACCTCAAGGAGGTGTTCGCCGGCACGGGCTTCCGGGCGTTCGCGCAGGTGCTCGAGGCGGGCGGGGTGGTGAAGGGCTTCGCCGCCCCGGGGGCGGCCTCGCTCCCCAGGAAGGAGCTGGACGGGCTGGTCCGGGAGGCGCGGGGCCGGGGCGCCGCCGGGCTCGTCTGGATCGGTTTCGCCGGGCAGGAGGTCCGCTCGCCCGTGGCCCAGCACCTCTCCCCGGAGGAGCTCGAGGGGGTGCGGAAGGCCACCGGGGCCGCCGACGGCGACCTGGTGCTCGTGGTCGCGGACCAGGCCACCCGGGCCAACGTGGCCCTGGACGGGCTCCGGCGGCTCCTGGCCGCCCGCCTGGGGCTGGTCCCCGAGGGCGCGTGGGCGTTCGCCTGGATCACGGAGCCGCCGCTGTTCGAGTGGGGCGAGGAGGAGGGGAAGTGGGTCTCGGTCCACCACCCGTTCACCTCCCCGGCCTCGGACGACCTGGACCCCCGGACGGCCAGGGCCCGGGCCTACGACCTCGTGCTGAACGGGGTGGAGCTGGGCGGCGGCAGCATCCGGATCCACGACCCCGAGGTGCAGCGACGGGTCTTCGAGGTCCTGGGGCTCGGGCCCGAGGAGGCCGAGGAGAAGTTCGGGCACCTCCTGCGCGCGTTCCGGTACGGGGTGCCGCCCCACGGGGGCATCGCGCTCGGCTGGGACCGGGTCGTGATGCTCCTCGCCGGGAAGGAGGCGATCCGGGAGGTGATCGCGTTCCCCAAGACCCAGACCGGCCAGGACCCGCTCACGGGCGCGCCGGCGCCGGTGCCCGAGGCGCAGCTCCGGGAGCTCGGGATCAGGGTGCTGGAGGGAGACCGGGAGGAGGGATGACCGAGACGATCGCGCGGCTCACCGAGGACGACGTCCGCCTCCTCACGGGGAGGAACGTCGCGCACCTCGCGACGCTGCTGCCGGACGGGTCGCCCCACGTGTCGCCGGTGTGGGTGGACGTCCGCGACGGGCGGATCCTCGTGAACACCGCGGTGGGGCGGGTCAAGGAGCGGAACGTGCGCCGGGACCCGCGGGTGGCCCTCTCGGTCCACGACCGGGAGCGGCCGACGGTCGCGCTCGTGATCCGGGGCCGGGTGGACCGCCTCACCGAGGAGGGCGCCCTGGACCACATCGACCGGCTCTCGCGGCGCTACGACGGGGTACCGTGGACCCCGGTCCCGGGCCAGCGCCGCGTCATCATCGAGATCGTCCCGGAGCGCGTGAGCCGACACGCCTAGGGCGGAAGGTCCGGCGGCCTGGCCGAACGGCGCTGGTCGCCTCCCCCGTCCTGGGGTAGCCTTCCGGGAGCCCGATGCTCGCCGATGCACCGCTCGCCACCCGGATGCGCCCCCGCTCGTTCGACGAGTTCGTGGGCCACCGCCACATCCTCGGGCCCGGGAAGCCCCTCACCAAGCTGATCGAGGGGGGCCACCTGCCTTCCATGATCATCTGGGGCCCGCCTGGCACGGGGAAGACGACCCTCGCCTACCTCCTGGCCCGGGCGGTCCACGCCGACCTCCAGCAGCTGTCCGCGGTGACCTCGGGGGTCTCCGACGCCCGGCGGGTGATGGAGCACGCGAAGACCACGCTGTTCCGCACGGTGCTGTTCGTGGACGAGGTCCACCGGTGGAACAAGGCCCAGCAGGAGATCCTGCTGCCGGCGATCGAGGACGGCACGATCACGCTGATCGGGGCGACCACCGAGAACCCCTACCACGCGCTGGTCTCGCCCCTGCTCTCCCGCTCCCTCATGATCCGGCTGGAGCCCCTCGAGCCGGAGGAGATCCGGAAGCTCCTCGAGCGGGCCCTCTCCGACGCCGAGCGCGGGCTGGGCGGCCTGGGGATCACCGTCACCGACCGGGCCCTGGACTACCTGGTCGAGGTGGCGGGGGGCGACGCGAGGGTGGCGCTCACGGGCCTGGAGGCCGCGGTGCTCCTCGCGGAGGAGGGGGAGACCGTCGTCGACCTGGACCGGGCCCGCGACGCCGTCCAGCGCACCGCGATCGTCTACGACCGGGCCGGCGACGCGCACTACGACGTGATCTCGGCCTTCATCAAGAGCGTCCGGGGGTCGGACCCCGACGCCGCGCTGTTCTGGCTGGCCCGGATGCTCGAGGGGGGAGAGGACCCGCGGTTCATCGCCCGCCGCCTCGTGATCCTGGCCTCCGAGGACGTGGGGCTCGCCGACCCCGAGGCGCTCCCGGTGGCGGTGGCCGCCGCCCAGGCCGTGGAGCTGGTGGGGATGCCCGAGGCCCGCCTGAACCTGGCCCACGCAACCCTCTACCTCGCGAAGGCCCCGAAGTCGAACTCCGTCCTCACCGCGCTCGGCCGGGCGACGGAGGACGCCCGCTCGGCCGACCCGGTCCCGCTCCACCTCCGCGACGCCCACTACGGCGGCGCCCGCGCCCTGGGCCACGGCGAGGGCTACCGGTACCCGCACGACTTCCCCGGGCACCGGGTCGAGCAGGAGTACCGGCCGCAGCGGTTCGAGGGGAAGCGGTACTACGAGCCCTCGGGCCAGGGCCGGGACGTCTAAGGGCCGGTCGGCCCTGCGCGCCGGCGTCCGCGGGCCGGGGCCTGGGTATGCTACGGCGACCGACCGAAGCGAGGAGGAACCATGACCCTGCTTGCCTCCGCCGGCGATATCGCCCTGATCGTGCTCGCGGCGTTCTGGGGCCTCCTGGTCCTCTTCCTCTGCGTGGTGCTCCTGAACACGTTCCGCGTGCTGGAGAGCACGAAGATGCTGATCGACGGGATCCGCGAGGAGACCGTGCCGCTCCTCGCGGAGGTGAAGGAGTCGGTGCGGAACGTGAACCGCGAGCTCGACCGGGTGGACGGGATGCTGGACACCGCGGGGAACGTCGCCCGGCGGGTGGAGCGGGTCTCGAACCTCGTGGAGCAGGCCGTCTCGAGCCCCCTGGTCAAGCTGATCGGGTTCGGCGCGGGGGTCCGCGGCGCGGTGCGGCGGTTCCGGGGCGGCAAGGGCGGCGGGTAACCAGCCGGCGCCCGGGGCGGTCGGAGGGGACGGATGCGCAGGCTGTTCTGGCTCGCAGCGGGCCTCGGGGCCGGGGTGGCCGGCGCGGTCCTCACGTCCCGGTGGGCGCGGCGGCAGCGGGAGCGGATGGCGCCGGCCCGCATCGCCCGGGAGGCGAGGGTCGGGCTGGTCGAGCTCGGCAAGCGCGTCGCGGAGTCGCTCGAGGAGGGGCGGCGGGCGATGCGCGAGGCGGAGGAGGAGGCCCGCCGCCGCCTCGAGGAGGAGCGCCAGGCCGCGCGGGGCTGAGCGGCGCGTCCGGCCGGTCCCCCGGCGGGGCGAGCGGCGCCCGGCCCGCCGATAGACTGTCCGGCGTGGAGGCCTCCCGGATCCGCGAGTCGTTCCTCTCGTTCTTCGAGGCCCGCGGGCACCGCCGCGTGGCCTCCTCGTCCCTCATCCCGCCGCCCGAGACCGGGCTGCTGCTCACGAACGCCGGGATGAACCAGTTCCTCCCGTACTTCCTGGGCAAGGCCGAGCCGCCGTTCCGGCGGGCCACCACGGCCCAGAAGTGCTTCCGCACGGTGGACATCGACAACGTCGGCCACACCGCCCGGCACCTCACGTTCTTCGAGATGCTCGGGAACTTCTCGTTCGCCGACTACTTCAAGGAGGAGGCGATCGCCTGGGCCCACGAGTTGGTGACGGAGGCCTGGGGGATCGACCACGAGCTGCTGTGGGTCACCGTGTTCGAGACCGACGACGAGGCGGCCGCGATCTGGAACGAGCGGGTCGGGATCGCCCCGGAGCGGATCGTGCGGCGGGGCAAGAAGGACAACTACTGGTGGGTCCCGGGGAGGGCCGGGGGGCCGTGCTCGGAGATCTACGTGGACCGCGGCCCCCGGTACGGCCCCGACGGGGGCCCCGCCGTGGACGAGGAGCGGTTCCTCGAGATCTGGAACCTGGTCTTCATGCAGGACCAGGTGGACGACGAGGGCGATCCCGTGGGTGAGCTCCCGGGGAAGAACATCGACACCGGCTCGGGCCTGGAGCGGGTCGCGGTCGTGCTGCAGGGGCGGGACGGGGTCTTCGACACCGACCTCCTCCGGCCGCTCGTCGCGGTGGCGGAGTCGCTGGCAGGCCGGCGCTACGGCGAGGACGAGCGGGCCGACGTCTCGCTCCGGGTCCTCGCCGAGCACGGGCGGGCGACCACGTTCCTGATCGCGGACGGGGTCCAGCCCTCCAACGAAGGTCGGGGCTACGTGCTCCGGCGGATGCTCCGGCGCCTGGTCTCCCACGCGCGGCGCCTGGGGATCGAGCGGCCGGTGATGGAGCGGCTCGCGGAGACCACGATCGAGCTGATGGGCGAGGCCTACCCCGAGCTCCAGGAGAACCGGGCCTTCGTGCTCCAGGTGGCGACGTCGGAGGAGGAGCGGTTCGCGGCGACCCTCCGGCAGGGGATGGTGCTCTTCGAGCAGGAGGCGGCGCGGGCCGGGACGAGGGCGGAGCGGCGGCTTTCGGGGGAGGTCGCGTTCAAGCTCCACGACACCTTCGGGTTCCCCCGGGAGCTCACCCGGGAGCTCGCGGAGGACGCCGGCCTCGCCGTGGATTGGGAGCGGTTCGAGGAGCTCATGGAGGAGCAGCGGCGCCGGGCGCGGGAGGCGGCGCGGAGGGTCGCGGTGGGGGTGGAGGCCGCGGCCGTGCCGCCCAGCGCGTTCGTGGGCTACGAGCGCCTGGAGGAGGAGGCCCGGATCGTGGCCCTCCTGGACCCCGAGGGGCGGGAGCTCGAGGTCGCCGGGGAGGGCCGCGAGGTCCGGGCGTTCCTGGACCGCACGCCGTTCTACGCGGAGGCCGGCGGGCAGGTGGGGGACCGGGGCGTGATCCGGACGGCGGGCGGCCTGATCCGGGTCGAGGACGCCCGGTGGGCGGGGCCGCACGCGATCGCCCACCTCGGCCGGGTGGAGGCGGGCGAGGTGCGGGTGGGCGAGCCGGCCCACGCCGAGGTGGACCGGGAGCGGCGGGAGGCCACGATGCGGGCCCACACGGCCACCCACGTCGTCCACTGGACCCTCCGCCACGTGCTGGGCGAGCACGCCCGGCAGGCCGGCTCGCTCGTGGCGCCCGGGCGGCTCCGGTTCGACTTCCCCCACCCCGCGCCGGTGCCCCGGGAGGAGCTGGAGCGGGCCGAGGAGCTCGCGAACCTCCGCCTGGCCGAGGACGCCGAGGTCCGGGTCCTCCACACGAGCTTCGAGGAGGCCAAGGCGATGGGCGCCATCGCGCTCTTCGGCGAGAAGTACGGGGACCGGGTGCGGGTGGTCGAGATCGGGGACTGGTCCCGGGAGCTGTGCGGGGGGACCCACGTCCCGCACACGGGCCGGGTGGCCGTGATCCGGTTCGTCGGCGAGGGGTCGATCGGGGCCGGGATGCGCCGGGTCGAGGCCCTGGTGGGGCCCGACGCGATCCGCCACGTGGAGCTGGAGCGCCGGCTCCTGGACGAGGTGGTGGAGGCCCTCGGCGCGGGGGATCCGCAGGCGGCGCCGGAGCGGGCCCGCCAGGTGATGGCCCGCCTGAAGCAGCTCGAGTCGGAGCTCGGGAGGCTCGCCCGCGACGCCCTCCGGGCCCGCGCCGAGCGGGTCGCGGGCCGCGCGGACGTCGTGGCCGGGGCCAGGCTCGTGGCCTCCCTCGAGGACGGCGACGCGGAGGAGCTCCGCGAGCTCGCCCAGCTCGCGGTCTCGAGGCTCGAGGGGGAGGGCGGCGCGGCGGTGGTGCTCGGGAGCGCCAGGGACGGGCGGGCCCTGGTGGTGGCGGCCTGCAGCAGGAACCTGCTCGCCCGGGGCGTGACCGCGCCGCTCCTGCTCGAGCCCGCGGCCCGGGCGGTGGGCGGGGGCTCCGGCGGGAAGCCGGCCCTGGGCTTCGCGGGGGGGCCGAGGGGGGATGCGGTGGAGCGGGCCGTGGGGCTCATCCCGGCGCGCCTCGAGGAGCTCCTCGCGGCCGGGCCGGGGGGTTGACCCGCTGGGCCGGGAGGCTGACCTGCCGGGCCGGGAGGTCGAGCCGCGGGAGGTCGAGCTGCCGGGCCGCGGGGGACGACGGGGCCCGGGCGCCCGGCGGACGCCAGGGCCGGCCCTCGGGCTGGACCTGGGGGAGGCCCGGATCGGCGTCGCGATCTCCGACGACGCGCGGCGGGTGGCGGTCCCCCTGGGGACCATCCGGGCCGGCGCCCCCGACGACCTCCGCGCGGTGGCCAAGCTCGTGGCGGAGCGGGGGGTCACGGTGGTCGTCGTGGGCCACCCGCTCTCGATGTCGGGCGTGGCCGGCGAGGCGGCGCGGCGGGCCGAGCGGTTCGCCGAGGGGCTCCGGGCCGTGCTGGAGGTGCCGGTGGTGCTCGGGGACGAGCGGCTCTCGACGGCGGAGGCCGAGCGGGAGCTGCGCCGGGCCGGGGCCGACGCCCGGGCCCGCCGACGGGCGCGGGACGCGTCGGCCGCGGCCGTGATCCTCCAGGCCTACCTGGACGCGACCCGTGGCGGGTGAGGGGAGCCGGCCCGCTATCCTCGGGCGGATGGACGGGGCGGAGGGAACCGTCCCCCGGGGGTCCCCCCGGCGGGCGAGGGGCGCGCTCGGCCTGCTCGCCTTCGTCCTCCTGGTGGGAGGGGCCGGCGGGGGGCTGCTGGGCTACGTTCGCTGGTGCGAGGGGGCGAGCGGGGAGCGGCGGCCGGTCACGCTCACCGTGCCCGAGGGGGCCTCCGGGGCCGAGGTCGTGGACCTCCTCCACGAGCGCGGCGTCCTCCGCTGCGGCGGCGCCGTGGGCCGCTACCTGCTGGCCCAGGCGGGCGCGGCGGAGGCGATCCGGGCCGGGGAGCACGAGCTCACCACCAACATGTCGTTCGACGAGGCCCTCGCGGTCCTCACCGCCCCGCCTCCGCCGGCCCCTACCGTGCGGCTCACGATCCCCGAGGGCTTCCGGCTCACGCAGATCGCCGCGCGGGTGGAGCAGGTCCTCGGGATACCGGCCCGCCGGTTCCTGGCGCTCGCCGAGAGCGGGCGGTTCGCGCTCCCGCCCTACCTGCCCCGCGGGAAGTCGACCGTGGAGGGGTTCCTCTTCCCCGAGACCTACGAGTTCCTCCGCGACGGGACCCGCGCCGGGGAGGTGATCCGCCGGCTGCTCGGGCAGTTCCGGGAGGAGGTCGCGGGGCTCCCCTGGGGGAACGCCGACCGGCTCGGGCTCACGCCCTACCAGGTCGTGGTGGTGGCCTCGATGGTGGAGGAGGAGGCCAAGCTCCCGCGGGAGCGGCCGCTGATCGCGGCGGTGATCCTGAACCGCCTGGCCCGGGGGATGCCGCTCGGGATCGACGCCACGGTCGCCTACATCGACCCCGACCCCTCGGACGGGCTCACCGCCTCGGACCTCGAGATCCAGAGCCCGTACAACACGCGGCTCGCGCCCGGGCTGCCGCCCACGCCGATCGCGAGCCCCGGCCTCGACTCGATCGTCGCCGCCCTCCGGCCGGCGCACGTGGACTTCCTCTACTACGTGCTGTGCGGCGCCGACGGCCACCACGAGTTCAGCGCGCGCTACGAGGAGTTCCTGGCCGACAAGGCGCGGTGCCTGGGATGACCGGGGGGTCGGCTGCCGGGGGCGGGTGGCCGGGGTGACGGGGGGTCGGACGCCCGCCGTCCGCGGCTCCACGACGGTGGTCGGCGTGATCGGCTGGCCCCTCCGCTACAGCCTCTCGCCCGAGATCCACAACGCGGCGTTCGCGGCCCTCGGGCTGGACTGGGCGTACGTGCCGCTGCCCGTGCCGCCGGGGCGGCTCCGGGCGGCCGTCGAGGGCCTGGTCGCGATGGGCTTCGCGGGGGCCAACGTCACGATCCCCCACAAGTCGGAGGCCGCGGCCCTCTGCGACGAGCTGTCCGAGGAGGCTGCCCGGCTCGGCGCGGTGAACACCCTGGTCGTGGGGGAGGGCGGCCGGCTCCGCGGGCACGACACCGACGTCGAGGGGTTCGACCGGTTCCTCCGGCGGGACGCCGGCCTGGACCCGGCGGGGCGCACGGCGCTCGTGTTCGGGGCGGGCGGGGCGGCGCGAGCGTGCGCGCTGGCGCT
>DATLZM010000475.1:0-4395 GCA_035573995.1 Actinomycetota bacterium
CCAGCGGGTCTTCTTGAGGAGCTTCTTGTGCTTCTTCTTCCGCATCTTCTTGCGGCGCTTCTTGATCAGCGACGGCACGCGGATCCCCCTCGGCTCACTCGGTCCCGAACAGGTTCCGGAGGTCGACGCGCTTGGCGCGGAGGTTCTCCTCCAGACGGACGGACCCAAGTCTAAGGGCCCGCGGGGCCTCTGCCACCGGCGTGATCAGGCGGAGCACGCCCTCCTCGCGCGAGTGCTCGAGGTAGCCGATCCCCAGGTCGTTCCCGCGTCCGTCGGAGAGCCCCACCAGGAGCCGGTCGAGCAGCGAGAGGTCGAAGAGCTCGGGCAGGGCCGGCATGAACACCGTCGGCTTGACCCGGAACCGGTGGAGCTCGCCGGCGAAGTACCGGCGCATCGCCCGCTCCCGGTTCTCCGCTCGCTGCTCGACCGTGGTGGGGACGACGTCGGGGTGGACCCCGAGCGCGACCACCTCCGTGCCGAAGAACCGCTGGAGGATCCCGAGGACCGGCTGGAGCTCCTCCCCGCGCTGGAGCCCCACGATCAGGTCGGGCTCCGCCATCTGAGCCTCGTGGAACTTGAGCAGCTGCCCGTAGATCCCCGAGACGAGCCCGCTGGTGTCGACCACGACGAGGTCGGCGCCCTCCCGACGGGCCCGCTGGGTGAGCCTGGCCACGCCGGTGACCAGGGCGAGCAGGTGGCCCTGGGGCGAGGTGGAGCCGACGAAGGCCAGCGCGTCCGGGCGAGCCAGGCGGTCGGGCTCGAGGTCCGCGGGGTCCCGGATCAGCCGGAGCCCGGCGGTGGCCGGTGGCCCCACCGACTTCTGGCCGGGGTCGGCGTCCACGAGCGCCGCCGCGCGGCCCGCCTCGGCCGCCCTCCGCAGGAGCGCCCGGGCGAACGTCGTCTTCCCGGTGTCGAGCCCACCGACCAGGAGCACCGTCCGCCTCTCCCGCGCGGCGCGCTCGACGAGCGCCTCGTGCTCGTCCACCCCGCCTCCTCGACCCGCTCGGGTCCGGAGGCGTCCCCTCGCCGGCCCGGGGCCGAGCCTAGCCCGCGGCGGTGAACCGTTCCTCGAGGTAGCGGTCCACGTCCTCCTCGCGGATGCGGTAGCCGCGACCCACCCGCACGGCGGGAAGGTCCCCCTGCCTGATCAGTCGGTACACGGTCATCCTGGACACGCGCAGGAGCGCCGCGACCTCGTGCACGGTCGCGAACCGGGCTTCGATGAGGGGCCGCCTCGTCAAGTCGGGCGTATCCTACCCGGAACCCCCGGGAGGCCGCCCGGCCGCCGACCCGCCGGTCCGCGGCCCCGGTCACCAGCCCAGGATCCGGCCCGCGATGGCCTGGAAGCACGGCCAGTAGGCGTCCGGCGCCACGTTGTCGTCCATCACGATCACGGTCCGGGTCCGCCCCAGGGCCCGGGCCACCACGAGCGCCGGGTCGTTCACGTCGGCGATCGAGAGGGTCTCGACCCCGGCCTCGATCGCGGCCCCGGCGAACCCGTGGTCGGCGAACACCAGGTCGGGCCGGGCCTCCGCCAGGATCCTCCGCATCGCGTCGGGCGCGTGGGTGTGCCGGGCCGAGGCCCGGTCGGTGAGCATCGCGACGTGGTCCAGGTAGCGGATCCGCCACGTGCGGTGCAGGCCCGGCTCCCGCCACCGGGCCCCATCCGCCGGCCGGATCGGCCGGGCCCCGTGGGCCGCCACCAGCCGCCCCACCTCGAGGTAGAGGAGCGCGAGCCCGATCGGGTGCCCGGTCGCGAGGACTAGCGTCTGGCCCCGTCGGCAGGCGAGGGCGAGCCGCTCGCCGGCCTCCTCGCAGGCGTCGAGCACCCGTCCCGGGTCGACCTCCACGGGCCCGTCGGCCGCCCCCGGGTCGAGGGTCGAGCCCGCCAGCTCGCCGATGAGCTCGAGGACCCGGGCCTCGGTCAGCCCCCCGAGGCCCGTCATCCCGAGCTGCTTGTCGGGGTCGCCCGCGAGCAGCTCCCGGACGTGGCGGCGGACGTTCTCGAGCGGGTGGGAGACGATCCCGGCCACGCCGCCCTCGAGGAGCGCCGCCTCGAGCTCCTCCCGACCGTACGGCCGGGGGACCCACCGGTGGTCGACGGCCGGCAGACGCGCGGCGTGCGCTTCGATAACGTCCATCGAGCCATGGTACCGGGGGGTGCGGGGCGGTGGATCTCCGCGGCGCGGTCGCGGTCGTGACCGGGGCCTCGGCCGGGATCGGCGAGGCCACCGCCGTCCTCCTGGCCCGGGAGGGCGCCGCCGTGGTCCTCGCGGCCCGGCGGAGGGAGCGGCTGGAGCGGGTGGCCCGGGCCATCGAGGGCCGCGGCGGGCGGGCCCTCCCGGTGCCCCTGGACGTGACCGACGTCGACCAGATCGCCCGGCTCCCCCTCGTCGTCGGGGAGGCCTTCGGCCGCTGCGACGTCCTCGTGAACAACGCCGGTATCCCCGGCGGCGGGCGGTTCGACGAGGTCACGGTGGAGGAGATCGAGCGGGTCGTGCGGGTGAACCTCCTCGGGGTCCTGCTCTGCACGAAGGCGTTCCTCCCGCTGCTCTCGGCCCGGGGCGGCCACGTGGTGAACGTCTCCTCGCTGGCGGGCCGCTTCGCGACCCCGGGGGCGTCGGTCTACGCCGCGACCAAGCACGGCGTGACGGCCTTCAGCGAGGCCCTCTACCACGAGCTCGCCGACCGGGGGATCCTCGTGACCTCGGTGAACCCCGGGTTCGTCCGCACCGAGGGGTTCCGCCACGACGACCTCGACCCCCGCCTCGTGATGAGCCCCTGGCGCGTGGCGCGGGGCATCGTGAAGGTCGTGCGGGAGGGGATCGCCCCCGAGTACTCGATCCCCCGCTGGCTCGCCCCCTTCCAGGCCTTCCGCGTGCTCACCCCCCCGCTCTACCGGTGGGGGGTGCGCCTCGCGAGCCGCCGCGTCCACGCCTCCCCGGCCCGGAGGTCGGGCGGTGGGGGCTAGGCCCGGCCCAGGAGGATCGGGAGCCGCCGCCGACCCCAGTCCCCCGGGGGCCCCTCGAAGACCCCGGGGATCCGCGTCCCGCAGGCCCGGCACCGCCCGTCGTCGGTGAGGCCCCAGGCCCCCAGGCGGTACCAGTCGCGCTCGATCACCGCCCTCCCGCACCCGTGGCAGTAGGTGGTCTGCCCCTCGGGGTCGTGCACGTTGCCCGTGTAGACGTAGCGGAGCCCGTTGGCCATCGCGATCCGCCGCGCCCGCCTGAGCGTCTCGGGGGGCGTCGGCGGGCGGTCGAGCATCTTGAAGTCGGGGTGGAAGGCCGTGAAGTGGAGGGGCACGTCGGGACCGAGGTGCTCGGCGAACCACCGGGTCTCGGCGTCGATCTCCTCGTCGGAGTCGTTCAGCCCGGGGATGAGGAGCGTGGTCACCTCGAACCACACCTCGGTCTCGTGCCGGAGGTACTCGAGCATCTCGAGCACCGGACGGAGCTCCCCGAAGCAGACCCTCCGGTAGAAGCCCTCGGTGAACCCCTTGAGATCCACGTTGGCGGCGTCCATGTGGGCGTAGAACTCCGCGCGCGGCTCGGGGCACATGTACCCGGCGGTCACGGCCACGGCCCGGATCCCGCGCTCGCGGCAGGCGTCGGCCACGTCGATCGCGTACTCCATGAAGATCACCGGGTCGTTGTAGGTGAACGCGACGCTCGGGCACCCGAGCCGCTCGGCGGCGACGGCGATCTCCTCCGGGGACGCCTCCTGGGCGAGCGTGTCCACCTCCCGGGACTTCGAGATGTCCCAGTTCTGGCAGAACCGGCAGCCCAGGTTGCACCCGGCCGTCCCGAACGAGAGGACCGAGGTGCCGGGGAGGAAGTGGTTCAGGGGCTTCTTCTCGATGGGGTCCACGCAGAAGCCGCTGGACCGCCCGTAGGTCGTGAGGACGATCGCGTCGCCCTGCCGGGCACGGACGAAGCAGAACCCGCGCTGCCCCTCGTGGAGGCGGCAGGCGCGCGGGCAGACGTCGCACTGGATCCGCCCGTCCTCCAGGCGGTGCCAGTACCGCGTGGGGTGCGCCCCGGCGGCCGCCGTGGTCCCGCGCATCCCGACCACCGCCCCCACCGTATACCATCCCGGAGCCGTCCGACCGAGGAGGTCCCATGCGTCCCACCCGCACGTTGCTCGCCGTCACCGCCGCCGTCCTGCTGGCGCTCCCGCCGGCGGCGGCCGCCGCCCCCGCCGAGCGGCGCCCCGTCCGCGGGGCGATCGCCACGGTGCGGATCCGGATGCGGGACAACGTGTTCCGGCCGCGCAGCGTCACCATCCAGCGGGGGACGCGGGTGCGGTGGGTGAACCGCGGCGACAACCCCCACACGACGACCTCCGACCGGGGCCTGTGGGACTCCGGGATCCTCGAGCCAGGTGAGTCGTTCACCC
>DATLZM010000476.1:0-19919 GCA_035573995.1 Actinomycetota bacterium
GCTCCGCCCCGCGTGATCGAGGTCTTGGGCCCCGCCGGGGCCGGGAAGACGTCGCTGGTCGACGCCGTGCGGCGGCTCGAGCCCGGCGTCCGCGCCGGGGTCCACGCTCCTCGGGGCTCGCGGCGCTCAGGTACCAGTGCCCGCGGCGGTCCACGCGCTCGAGGAGGACGGCGTCCGGGGCGTCCAGGACGACGACGAGGTCGAGCGCGTCGAGCCACGCCTCCAGGCACCGCCGCCACCACCGGCGGAAGGCCGGGCTCCCCACGAGCGGCGGGCCGAACTCCTCCAGGCGGGCCAGCCGGAAGAGCGGCCCGTGGTCGAGGAGGGTCGCGGTCCCACTCCCCCGGCGCACCCGGGGGAGCCACGCCTCGAGGAAGCCGATCGACTTCACCTCGTTCCACGCGAACCAACGCTCCCGTCGGGCGCGGGGGAGCCAGCGCGGGAGCGACGGGAGGACCCTCACGAGGGCGAGGGCGAACCACACGGCCCGAGGAGCGCGGACCCCGGCGCGGACCCCGGGGTCGAGCCGCCGCACGGCGTCGACCAGCGACGTCTTCCCGGCCCCGGCGGGGCCCAAGACCTCGATCACGCGGGGCGGAGCACCCCCTCGGCGCGAGGCATGGGCGGACGGCGCGACGGGCTCCGCTGGGTTCAGCATCACGGGTGCCCCGAGCCTAGGGAGCCGGCCACCGGCCGGGGAGGGTTCGGGTGCGTATCTCTCCTACCGCGAACGCGGGATGCCGCTCGTGCCCCGGGCCGCCGGCGGGACGTCGCCCTCCGCGGCCACGAGCGCCCGGTACGCGGCCTCGGCCCTGGCCCGCAGCGCCTCCAGTCGGGGAGCGCGGTAGATGGCGCGCACCCGCTCCTTGGCCGCCTCGCGGACCGCCGAGGGACGCTGCACCCGGTGCTCCGGGATCCCCGGCCGCCGCCCCTCCTCCCGGAACGGCCGGGTGCGTTCGAGGTACTCCCCGGCGCTGATCAGGCCGGAGACGAACCGGTTGAGGTGCGGCTGCCAGGGCGGGCCCGCCGCCCGTTCCTCGATCAGTCGGAAGACGGCGCGGACGTTCTCCTCGGTGTGCTCGAACCTCCGGAAGCGAGTGCCGAACCGGGCGTTGAGGCGGTCGATCACGTCCCCGAGGTCCGAGGTGACCTCCTCGAACGAGGCCACGACGAACGAGGCCCGGTACGGCAGGAGGCGCTCGTGGAACGCCACGTAGGTCCGGAGCCACTGCGCGGCGGGGATGCCCGGCTCGCGCACCATGGCGGAGAGGATCGTGGGCTCGGGCGCCCGGACCGTGAGCAGGACCGGCACGCCGCGCCGGGCCGCGGCCACGAGGGCGCCCGCCGCGTGCATGTGGTGGGCGACGCGGACGTGGTCGTCCTGGGCGAGCTGGAAGGCGATCGCGGCGAAGGTCCCCGCCGAGCGGGTGAACCCGTCCACCACGAGCTCGGTCTCGGGCCCCAGCACGCTGTGACCGCTCTTCCAGCGGGCCAGCGCGAGGTACGGCCACGGGTGGAGGGAGATCGGGCGGCGCAGCGCGTGCCGGAGGGCGGCGGCCGGCCGGAGACGCAGGAGCTGACCCTCCCCGGTGCCCACGTCACCTCCGGAGCACGCGCTCGTAGATCTCGGAGAGCCGGTCGAAGAAGCCCTCTCTCGTGAACGCCCCGGCCACGCGCGCGGCGGCGGCCCGCCCCAGCGCCCTCCGGCGTGCGGGGTCGGCCACCAGCGCCCGGATGGCCTCGGCGAGGGCCGCCGGGTCGCCCGGGGGGACGAGCACCCCGGAGACCCCCGGCTCCACCTGCTCCGGCACGCCTCCGATCGCCGACGCGACCACCGGCTTCCCGAGGGCCATGCCCTGGAGCACGACCCCCGGGAAGGGGTCCGGGTGCGTCGGGCAGTGGACCACGACGTCGGCCGCCGCCATGACCAACGCGACGTCGTCGCGGTAGCCCGTGAAGCGGACCGCCCCGTCGACCCCCTGGTCGCGTGCCAGCCGGCGGAGGCGCTCCGCGTACCTCCGGTGGTGGGCCCCGGCCTCCTCCCCCCCGACGATCGCGAACCGCGCGGAGGGGCACGCCTCGAGCACCCGGGGGACCGCGCGCAGGAGCACCTCGTGCCCCTTCGGCTCGACGAGCTTCGAGACCAGCACCACGAGGGGCGCACCGTCCACCGCCCCGAGCTCCCGCCGGACCGCCGACCCGTCCAGGTCGGGCCGGAAGACGCTCGGATCGGGGCCCGCGTCGTGGAGCACCGAGAGCTTGGGCGTCCGGACGCCCGCTCGGTGGAAGACCTCCTCCCGGACCGACCCGGAGACGCAGACCACCTCGTCCGCGAGGGCCGCGACCAGGCGCGGCAGCCCCCGCCGGAGGGGGGCGGGCCAGGAGGACGTATCGGCCCGCACGTGCCACACGCAGGGGACGCCCGCCAGGCGGGCGCCGATCCCCCCGTGGAGATCGAGGAGCTCGTTCACGTGCACGAGGTCGACGCGTTCCCGCCGCACGATCCCCGCGAGCCGGACGCCGCTCGCGAGCATCCGGGCGAGCGCGGCGACGTTCCCGCCCACAGACCGCCCCCTGCGGATCCGCGGGAGCGGGAGGAAGTGGGCGGGGAGGCGAGGAGCCCCCCGGGGCGGCCAGCCGGGGGCTGCCTCCTCGGGGAGGACCAGGACCGGTCGGTAGCCCCGCTCCGCCATGCCCCGGGCCATCTCGAGCAGCCAGCGGAACGCGCCGCTCTGCGGGGAGGCGTCGGACGACGTGTAGAGGACGGTGGGGCGGCGGCCGGTCACCTCGCATCGCCCTCCTCGGGACGGCCAGCGCGGAGACGGAACAGGTCGCGGTACGCCTCGACCGAGCGGGCGAGGGCGAACGGAGAGCGCTCGAAGCGCGCCCGCACGGCCTCGCGGTCCGGGGCGCGTCGGAGGGCCTCGAGGACGTTGCGGGCGTGGGCCTCCGCGTCCCCGGGCGGCGACACGAGGATCGACCCGGGGAAGTACGGCTGGATCTCCCTGATCGGCGGGATGTCGCTCGCCACCACCGGCAACCCCGCGGCGAGCGCCTCCAGGGGCGCGCCGGGGAGCCCCTCCCAGAGCGACGGGAACAGGAAGACGTCGGAGGCGAGGAGGAGCCGCGGAACGTCCCGCCGGCCGCTCGTCACCGCGCAGACGTCGCGGAGGCCCAGGCGGTCGATCCACCGCTCCACCTCGCCGCGGAGCTTCCCGTCGCCGACGAGCAGGAGCCTCGCCGCCGGCTCCCGGTCCAGCACCAGCCGCATCACCTCGAGGATCCCGCGGTGGTTCTTCTGCGGCGACATCCGCCCCACGTGGATCAGGATCCGGCGGTCGGGCGCCCAGCCGAACTCCGCGCGCACGCCGGCGCGGTCCGGCGGCTCCTGGAACGGGGCGACGTCCGTGCCGTTGTAGACGACCCGGCAGCGGTGGCCGGCCTGCCAGCGCCCCGGGAGGACGCTGTCCAGGGCGCTCCTCGACACCGCGACCACGTCGGTGGCGCAGGTCCGGATCAGCGCCCGCATCGCCCACACGAAGGCCCGGTTCGCGAGGACGGCGCGGACGAGCGGGTTCGTCGCGGACTGGCCGGGGGCGCCCAGCATGTTGTGGATCGCGGCGATCCGCACCGGCACGCCCGCGAGGGCGGCGAGCAGCACGACGAGCCCGCTCAGGAGCTGGGGCTCCGTGAGCACCGCGTCGTACCGCTCGGCCCGGAGCAGCCGCGCGAACCGGAGGGGGAACCACGGGGAACGGATCGAGACCCTCCGGGGCGCGCCGCCGAGCGAGGGGGCTTCCGGCCACAGGTCGTCCGCCGCCAGGTCCAGCGAGCAGAGGTCGAACGCGACCAAGTGGTCGCGGCGGAGCTCGCGGCAGACCTCCATCATCCGCAGCTGCGCGCCGGCCCGCTCCAGGCCGCCGAAGACCAGCAGGACCCTCCGCGGCCGGCCCGCCGCGGGCGGCGCTCCGATCCCGGCCGCACGGGCTCCGGCGACGGGGACGCTCCGGGTCATGGCCCGGGAGCGGGGCCGATCGCGGGGGCGGGCTGGCGACCCCGCCTCGCGCCCAGGAGCGCCGGGGCCACGTACACGAGGATCCAGCCCCACGCCACCGCCCGGACGATCAGGGTCGAGGAGTTCCTGATCCAGAGGAGCGTCTCCATCATCACGATCAGGGAGAACGCGAGGAGCCGAGGGTCCCAGGCCATCCGCTCCAGCCGCCGCCAGAGCCTCGTGAGCGCCCACCCCAGGAGCGCGTAGAGACCGACCACGCCCGCCGCGCCGAACTGCAGGTATGCCTCGGCGAGCTGCAGGTAGCCGGGCCCGGCGGTCCTCCCCGGGTGGAGGGTGAGCAGGATCCACTGGCTCGGGGGCAGCCGGTCGACGTCCATCCCCAGGAGGCGGAACAGCACGGACCGGAAGGGCAGCGCCACGATGAGCGAGCTCAGGTAGTCGCCTCCGAGGTGGTAGCCCTCGCGGGCCGGGACCACCTGGACCGTGGCCATCAGGGTCTGGTACGGGCTCGACATCGACACCAGGAAGCCCGTGACGGGGTCGTCGCGGAACGTGTTGGTCCCCTCGATGCGGTTCGCGGCGGCGTCCGCGATCGCGGTCCTGGACCACGCGGAGATCGGCACCTGCCGGAGGTTGAGGATCGTGGGGATGAGGAACGCGATCGCGAGCCCGACGGCGAGCGCCCGTCCCCACCCCAGGCGCGACCCCACCAGGTAGAGGGCCGAGGCCACGACGGCGACCGTCGCGACCGGTCCGCCCCGGTCCCCGACCGCGAGCATCGCGGCCACGAAGGGGACCGCGAGGAGGACGACCTGCCGCCGCGCCCGGCGCGTGCGGCTCGTCGCCGCCAGGATCAGGAGGGACCACGGGAGGAGGTGCGTGACCGAGACCCCGACGAACCGCGAGACGTCGCCGGCCCGCTTCGCCCCGTGGTAGGCGGCGTACCCTCCCTCCAAGGCGTGGGCGAGCCCCTGCCCCGCGAGCGTCGAGCCCAGGACGACCGCCGCGCACGCCGCGTAGAGGGCGAACCCCAGGCGCCGGAGCGCACGCTCCCGCGGCGTGACGGCGGCGGGGGGCGCGGGACCGGCCGGGCGCGGCGCCGCCGCTTCGGTGGGCAGGAGGAGGGTCCCGAGGAGGAACGAGGAGAAGCCCAGCAGGACCACCGGCATGGCGAGCGACACGCTCGTGAGGTCCACGAACTCCCAGATCCGGAACGCGTCGTAGCCCTCGAGGTGGTACAGGAGCAGCGGGCTGCACGTGAACAGGAAGGTGACCCCGAGGAACAGGCTCGGGAACGACAGCGGGTGGAGGCGGTGGAGGGCGAGCGCGAGGCCCGCGGCGACGAGCGCGGAGACCGCGGTCACGGTGGCCGCGGTCCCGAAGTCCTGGATGGGCAGCGGCTCGTGCCGGACGACGAGCCACGCGAGCCACGCCGTCGCCGGGGCCACGACCACGATGAGCACCACCCTGGCGTACTCGCGAGAGGCGAGCCTCCCGACCGGCTCACCCGCGGCATCGACCCACAGGGCCCGGTGCTCCTGGATCACCCCGCTCCCGGCCTCCCCGCGCTCGATCGGGCGGACGCCTGCGGGCGCGCCCCTACTCCACGCCGAGGGCCGCCACGGGCTCCGGCGCGGGCGGCGCCCCGCGGCCGGTCAGCATGTGGTCGAGGATGGCCCGCACGCGCTCGGGGTCCTTCGTGGAGAAGTACCAGTCCACGGTCCGCCGCAGCCCTTCGGCGAACGGCACCTTCGGCTCCCATCCGAGGAGGCGCCTGGCGAGCGAGTTGTCGGCCACGCGGTTCATCGGGCCCGTCGGCATGTCGGGCTGGGTCACGATCTCGGGGCTGTAGCCCGCGAGCTCGCACACCATCCGGACCGCGTCGATCACCCGGATCCGCTCGGTGGTGCCCAGGTTCACCGCGGTCCCGTCGTCGATCCGCTCCGCCGCCAGGATGGTCCCCTCCACGATGTCGTCGACGTACGTCCAGTTGCGGATCTGCTCCCCCGTCCCCCACACGTGGAAGGGGTCCTGGCGGAGGAACGCGCGGGCGATCATGGCGATCACGGCGTGGTTCTCCACGCCACGGGGGCCGTACACGGTGAAGTAGCGGCACGAGGCGGTGGCGATCCCGAGCTCCCGGTGCATCGCCCGCAGCGTGAGCTCGCCGGCGAGCTTCGCGAGCCCGTACATCCCGTCCGGGTCGTAGCCCGGGGCCGCCACCATGTCCTCGGTGAGGTAGAGCGTCTCGCCCGGGTCGGCCTGGAGGTACAGCGGGTACACGCAGCCCGAGGAGGCGTAGACGATCTTCCCCACCCCCGCCTCCGCCGCCGCCCGGAAGACGGTGGCGTCGAGCCCGAGGTTCGTCGAGCACGCCCACTGGTGGAGGTCGACGTAGCCACGGCCCCCGTGGTCGGCGGCCAGGTGGAAGACCACGTCCTGCCCCTCGACCGCCCCGCGGGCCACCAGGGGATCCCGGAGATCCCCGCGGACGAGCTCGACCGAGCCCGCCTCGACCAGGTGACGGATGTTCTCCATCGTCCCGCTCGAGAAGTCGTCGGCGATGCGCACCGACGCCCCGCGGGCGACCAGGGCGTCGACCAGGGTCGAGCCGATGAACGAGGCACCGCCCGTCACCAAGACCCGCTTGGTCGACCACGCGTACGGCTGTGGATCCATGGAGGGGAACCTCCTTGCTCGGCCGGTGATGGCAGGGACGGTCCGAGCCTAGGGGCCGGTCCGTACCGAAGCATCCGCCGCTTGCTGGACGCGGCGTCGCACGAAGGGATGACCCGCCCCCGCGGCCTCGCGGGGCCGTTCGAGCCGGCGCCGAGCGGCTCGGGCGCGAGGTCGCCCGCGCGAAACCCCGCAGATGCATGATGCCCCGTCCCTCGCCCCTCCCCTACGCTCGGTCGCCCGGGAACGAGGGGGACGCCCGATGACGTCGGACCAGATCGCCGCGGTGGTGCTCGCGCTGGCCGTCCTGCTCGCCCTGGCCCACCTCCTCGGTCACGCCTTCGAGCGCCTCCGCCAGCCCCGGCTGGTCGGCGAGATCCTGGCCGGGGTCGTCGTCGGTCCCTACGTCCTGGGGCGGGTGGCGCCCCAGATGTCGCGCCAGCTGCTCGGCGGCACCGGGTCGGAGGGGGACGCGACGCGGATCGTGCTGAGCTTCGGCTACTGGCTCGGGCTGCTGCTCCTGATGTTCATCTCGGGCACCGAGGTGCGGCGCGTCCTGGGATCGGGGAACCGGAGGCCCACGGCGTGGATCCTCGGGATCGGCACCCCGCTCCCGTTCGTCATCGCCCTCCTGGTCGGGTCGGCCCTGCCGCTCGAGGCCATCGCCGGGCCGCGGGGCGGCCGCTCGTCCGTCCTGCTCGTCCTGGCGATCGCGGTGGCCGTCACCTCGATCCCGGTGATCTCACGCATCTTCTACGACCTCCGCATCCTGCACACGCGGTTCGCGAGCCTGGTGCTGGGCGCGGCCCTGCTCGAGGACATCGCCCTGTGGGCGGTCCTCGCCGTGGCCACCGCCCTGGCCTCGGCCTCCGCCGTCGACCAGCAGGTGACGAGGTCGATCGGCGAGCACGTCGGGGCGACCCTCGGGTACATGGCGGCGGGGCTGTCCCTCGCGCCGGCCATCCTCCGCCGGTTCCACACCTCCAGGTGGAACGTGCTGCGCGCCGCGTCCCCGGTCGGCTACGCGATCCTCATCCTCCTCGCCTACGCGGCGGTGGCGGCGCTCCTCGGGGTGAACCTGGTGTTCGCGGCGTTCCTGGCGGGGTTCGGGCTGGTCGGGGGGGTCGATGGGTCGCATCGCCGGCTGTTCTCGGAGCAGCTCGACGCGATACAGAAGGTGGCGTTCGCCGTCTTCGTGCCCCTCTACTTCGCCGTGGTCGGCTCCCAGCTCCAGCTGGGAGCGGGGTTCTCCCCGTGGCTGCTCGCCGCCTTCCTCCTCGGCTCCTCCGCGCTGTGCCTGTTGTCGATCGGGCTCGCGGCGAGGGCGGCGGGGTTCCGGGGCCTCGAGGTCGTCAACCTGGCCGTCGCGTGCAACGCGAGGGGCGGGCCGGGGATCGTTTTGGCGAGCGTCGCCTACGAGGCCGGGATCATCGACGGCGCCTTCTTCACCACGCTGGTCCTCACCGCCGTCCTCACCTCGCAGTTCGCCGGGGCGTGGCTCCGGTACGTCCTCCGACGAGGCTGGCCCCTGCTGCGGGAGGACGCGATGGACGTCGTGCCCCCCGACGAGGGCGCTCGGGAGCTGGACCTCGCGTCGGCCGCCGACGGGGTGGAGGCGGCACCCAGCACGGCGAGGACGGAAGGAGAGGGCGAGCGATGAGGATCGCGATCCTGTGCACGCTCGGGCCGGCCTCGATGCGCGCCGAGGTCCTGCGCGGGCTCGAGGAGCGGGGCGTGGACGTCTTCCGGATCAACCTGTCGCACACCCCGCTCGAGGCGGTGGAGGACTCGATCCGCTTCGTCCGGGCGCACGCCGCGACGCCCATCTGCCTCGACACCGAGGGGCCGCAGGTCCGCTGCGGGCGCATGCGGCCCGAGGTCGTCCTGGTCGAGGGCCGGTCGGTCCAGCTCACCGCGGAGGACGTCGAGGGGACCGCGGAACGGCTGACGCTCTGGCCCCGCTCGATCTTCGAGGCACTCGCGCCCGGCGCGGTGCTGTCGATCGACTTCGACGGCGCGCTGCTCCGGGTCACCGAGGTCGGGCCGGGGCGGGCGGGCGCGACGGTCGTCGCCGGCGGCCGGGTGCGGTCGAACAAGGCGGTCACCGTCGACCCGCCTCCGGAGCTCCCGGCCCTCAGCGCGAAGGACCTGGCGGCGATCGAGATCGGAGCGCGGCTCGGGGTCCGAGCGTACGCGCTCTCGTTCGCGAGCTCCGCGGAGGACGTGGCCCGCCTCCGGGCCCTCGCGCCCGATGGGTCGCTGATCATGGCCAAGATCGAGAGCCGGGCCGGGGTCCGGCGGATGGACGAGATCATCGCGGCCACGGACGTCGTGCTGATCGACCGGGGCGACCTCTCCCGCGAGGTCCCGATCGAGCACGTGCCGTACTACCAGAAGGCCATCGTGCGGCGCGCCAACCGGTGGAACCGGCCGGTGTACGTCGCCACGAACCTCCTCGAGTCGATGGTGACGAGCCGGGTCCCGACCATCGCCGAGGCCAACGACATCGCCAACACGCTGCTCGACGGGGTCCACGGCCTCGTGCTCGCGGCGGAGACGGCGGTCGGCGTGGACCCGGTCGGCTCGGTGGACATGGTGCGGCGCGCGATCAGGGCCTTCGAGCGCGCGAGCGAGAGCCAGCTCCTCGAGGAGGACCGGCCCGTCGTCCGGGTCGGCGACGACCGCCGACAGGTGATCCTGCCCTGACCGGCCCGAGGGTCGGGCGCCCCGCCACCGGGATGCCGGACGGGGAGGGTTCCGAACCTCCGCGGGCCCGCGGCGTCGGGGCCGGCCGTGCCCCTCAGCGGGCGACGGCCGAGAGCGGGTCGATCTCGGAGGGGTGCTCGAACCCCGGCTCCAGGACCCCCGAGCCGTTCACCAGGGCCGCGGCCTCGAGCCGGGAGTGGACCTGGAGCTTCGAGAGGATGTTCTGGATGTGGGTCCGGGCGGTCTGCGGACTGATCACGAGGGCCCGGGCGATCGCCTCGGTCCCGGCCCCCCCGGCGATCAGGCGGAGGACCTCGCGCTCCCGGCGCGTGAGCCTCGACAGCCGCCGCAACACGTCGTCCTGCTCGCGCCGCCGGCGCATCAACCGACCGAGGAGGTCCCCGAGCATGCGACGGGGGACCTGGACCTCGCCGCGGCACGCGCCGCGGACGACCTCCAGGAGCTCGCTCAGCGGCGACCCCTTGCTGACGAAGCCCCTGGCGCCCGCCTCGAGGGCTCGCTCCAGCACGTCGGGATCCTCGTTCGCGCCCACGACGACGACGGCGCAGTCGGGCGTCCGCTCGCGGAGCATGCGCGCGGTCTCGATCCCGTCGCAGACCGGGAGGCCGGCATCCAGCAGGGCGACGTCGGGCCGGGTGCGCTCGGCCGCGGACAACGCCTCCGGCCCGTCGCTGGCCTCGGCCACCACGCGCAGGTCCCGCTCCCCCTCGAGGACCACGCGCACCGCCTCCCGGAAGAGCGAGTGGCCGTCGGCCAGGAGGATCCTGACCCGTCGCCCGTCCGCCTCCACGCCCGTCGATCCGTTCACGCGAGCCCGGACGCTATACGGCGTCGCGGTTCGCCGCACCCCCACCTCGACGTAGCACCCCTACGACGTTCGAGGGATGGGTCGGAGCCCCGGACGAGGTAACCTTCGCGGCCAGCCCCGGGCACGGTGGGTCGTGGCACGAGCCAGGGGAGCGCGAGGCGCCCGGGGCGGAGAGGGGAGCGATCGGGATGGACGGTGCGGCGGGCGCGAGGTGGACCGACCCAGACGGGACGTTCGATCTCCGCGACCTGTTCCGGACCATCCTCCTCCACCGGTGGTCGATCGCGCTCGTGACGGTCCTCGCGGCCGGCCTGGCCGCCCTCTACTCGTTCACCCGGACGCCGGTGTACACGGCGAAGGCGACGGTCCTCGTGCGCCCCGTCCTCACGAGCCCGCTCGAGGGCCGTCCCGACGAGATCAGCATGCCCACGGAGATCGAGCTCGTGACCTCGAGCGCGGTGGCGCAGCTCGCGGGCGACCTCATGGGCGGCCGCCTCCCCGCGACCGAGCTGCTCCGGCGGGTCTCGGTCCGCAACCCCGCGGGCACGGAGATCCTCGAGATCTCGTTCTCGGACCCCGATCCGGGGGTCGCCCGCCAGGGGGCCCAGGCCTTCACCGACGCGTACCTCCGGTTCCGCTCCGAGCAGGCGGCCGAGGCGATCCAGCGGTACACGACCAGGCTCCGGACCGAGATCGCCGACCTCGACGCGCAGATCGCCTCCATCAACGAGCGGCTGTCGTCCCTCGCCCAGGGCTCCACCGAGTGGCGGACGCTGAGCGACCAACGGACCCAGCTCGACGCGAGCAGGCTCGCGCTCCAGAGCCAGCTCGTCTCGATCAGCGCCCTCAGCACGGATCCGGGCCAGGTGATCCAGCCCGCGCAGCGGCCATCGGCCCCGAGCAGCCCCGATCACGTCGTCAACCTGGCGCTCGGGGTCCTCGTCGGCCTGGTCGGCGGCGTCACGTTCGCCTACGCCCGGGAGCGCCTCACCGATCGGATCGCCGAGCCGGCGGTCCTGGAGCGCTACCTCGGGGCCCCGACGCTGGGGCTGATCCCGAAGACGCCCGCCCTCCGCGGCTCGGCCCGCCTCGCCATCCTCGAGGACCCCCGGGGGCCGGCGGCCGAGGCCTACCGGACGCTCCGCACCAACCTGCTCGCGGTCTCGCGCAAGCCCCCCGTCAAGAGCCTCCTCATCACCAGCGCGGACATGGGGGAGGGCAAGTCCACCACCGCGGCGAACCTCGCCGTCGCGCTGGCCCAGGTGGGGCGGAGCGTGGTGCTGATCTCGGCCGACCTCCGGTTCCCGCGGCTCCACGCGTTCTTCGGGATCCCCAACGAGCACGGGCTGGGCCAGGTGCTGCAGGGAACCGTGCCGCTCTCCGAGGCCCTCGCGGACACGGAGCTGCCGGACCTCCGGGTGCTCCCGAGCGGACCCGCGGGCGCCGTCGAGGAGCCGGTGGAGCTCCTGGAGTCGGGCCGCATGCGCGAGGTCATCGAGCGGTGCGGGGAGGCGGACCTGGTGCTGATCGACGGGCCGCCGATCCTCTCCATGGCCGACAGCCTGGTCCTCGCCGGCATGGTGGACGGCGTGCTCCTCGTCATCGACGCGCGGAGCGCGACGCGGGCCACCGTCGCCGAGACCCGGCACCAGATCGGACAGGTCGGGGGGCGGGTGGTCGGCGGGGTGTTCAACCGGGTCGAGCCGCTCACGCGCCGCGCGGCCTACACGGCCTACGACTACCGCCGAGGGTTGCTCTACCGGCTGCTGCTCCCCGAGGGGGAGCCCGAGATGGCGACCGCGGCGCCCACCCGCCCCGGCGACGGCCAGCGTCGACGCCGGGAGGGCTGATCCCATCCCCGGCGCGTCCGCCGGGCACCCGGGGTTCCGCGGCCCAGCCCTCCGGGCTCGCTCAGAGCTGGTGCGACCGGTCGCGGATGCAGTTGCGGCAGAGGAGCTGGAGGTTCGTGGGCGCCTCCGCACCCCCGAGGTAGACGGGGACGATGTGGGTGACCTCCAGGTTCGCCACGCTCCCGCACTGGGCGCAGCGTCCCGCGTCCCGCTCCCAGACGAAGCGGACCAGCTCCGAGTCCAGGCCGTGCTGGACCCCGGGACGGTCGTCCGACGCCGAGATCACCGCGGTGAGGTCCTCGAGCGAGAGCTCGGGGTCCGCGACGAGCCACTCGCCCCGGAACAGCCAGATCGCCTCCCCCGGCGTCTCCAGGATGAAGCGCGGAACCCGGCCGTGGCCGGACGCCCGCTTCGCCCACTCCTCGAACGAGAGGCTGCCGAGGACCCGCTGATCGCGGGCGAGGATCACGAACCGGAACGCCGGGGCTCCCTCCTCCCCACCGGCCGGGCTCCGCAGGCGGAGCCGCGTGAGCAGGGCGAGGACGTCGGAGTACGCGCGCTGGGCCAGGACCATCCGCCGCCGGGCCTCCATCTCGAGCCGGCGGACCTGGTGGAGCTTCTCCCGGGCCTGGTCGGCGGCGCGTCGCGCGTCCTCGAGCCGGTCCCGGGCCTCCCGCGCCTCTTCCCGGGCCACCTCGAGGGCCGCCGAGACCTCCTTGCTCCGGCGCCTGATCCGTCGGGCCGCGATCGCCCGGGCCCCGAGGCGGAAGACCGGGCCGGCGCGCTCCAGGGCGGTGCCCGCTCCCCTCGTCTCGGCGACGGCGTCCTCGACCGCGGGCGCGAGGGTCCGCGCCGCCCGTTCGAGGTCGAGGAGCTCCGCCTCGAGCGCGTGCGCCCGCATCTCCGCCTCGCGGGCGACCGCCTCCGCCTCCAGCAGCGCCTGCTGCTTCGGGCGTCGCTCCGCCTCGACGCTCTCCACGAGCTCCCCGGCCGCCCGGAGCTCCGCCTCGGCGGCGGCGACCGCCCCGCTCGCCTCCCGCAGCCGGCGTTCGAGCTCCTCGATCGAGGGGCCCGTCCGCGCCACCTCCGCCCCGCGCGGGCGCTCGGGAGGCCCGGCCGCCGCCCCTCCGTTCCCACCCGCGGGCCCCTCGGAGGTGGCGGCGAGCGATGCCCGCGCCGCCCGGCGGCGGGCGTCGGTGACCCGTCTCCGGAGCACGAGCTCCTCATCCCGCACCCGCTTCGCCTGGGCGAGCACGCGTTCGAGGGCCGCCTCCTTGGCGGTGAGGGCGGCGCGCAGCTCCTCCATCCTCCGGCGGGCCGCGTCGGCCGCCTCCTCCTGGGCCCGCACGCGCTCCTCGATCCGCTGGACGCGGCGGGTGGCTCGCACCACCCGGAGCGAGCTCCCTGCGGCGCGGGCCCTTCCCCGAGCCGAACGGGCGTCGGCGTCGGCTGCCCGGACCCCGCGACGGGCCTCCTCGAGCTCCTCGCGGAGGCGGGCGAGCGCCTCTTCCTCGGCGCGCGCGGCGGCCGCCGCGTTCTCGAACAGGCCCTGCGACACGGCCAGCTCGTCCTCGGCATCGCGGGCGAGCTGCTCGAGCCCCAGGCGCCGCTGCTCCAGGCCGGCGAGCTCCCGCTCCGCCGCGGCGAGCTCCTCCTGGGCGGCGCGCGCGCGGGCCACGGCCGCCTGGGTCCGACGCTCCCGGCCCGGGCGCTGGCGACGCCCCCGGCCGCGGGGACGGCCGTCCCCGGATGCCTCCGTCTCGGCCTCCGGGAGGACCACCACGTCCTCCGGCTCCCCCGCCCACTGATCCAGGAATCCCTGGTCGAGCAGGGGCGCGATCCGATCCGGGAGGTCCCGGGCCAGGGGGTCCCAGGGCAGGAGCGAGTCCCAGGTCTGGAAGCCGAACAGGCGGATGGAGGTGTCCTTCCGGACGAAGCTCACGCCAGGGAGGGGCATCGCCGTCACCTTGGGGGAGCTGGCCCCGGGCGGAGAAGCCCCGAACGGGTGAGATGGGCTACGTCGCCTGCATCAGGGGGGCCTCCCCTCACTCACCCGCCGCCGCGGGAGGGGGGAGGTCGTCCAGGATCCGATGCTTCATCGCGAACACCGCGGCCTCGAGCCTCGAGTGCACCTGGAGCTTCGTGAGGATGCTCTGGACGTGGGTCCGCACCGTGTTCGTGCTGATCGAGAGCCGGGCGGCGATCTCGCGCCCCGTCGCCCCGGCCGCGAGCAGCGCGAGCACCTGGCGCTCCCGCTGGGTGAGCTGGCTGGCCAGGAGGCGGGCGTTCTCCTCCGCCGCCGTGCGGCCCCCCCGCATCGCCAGGCGGCGCGGGTAGACCACCTGGCCGTCCAGCGCGGCCCGGACCGCCTGCACGAAGCGGGCGGCCGCGGTGTCCTTCGTGATGTAGCCGTGGAAGCCCGCCCGGATCGCATCCCGCACCGCCCTCGGCTCCTCCAGGGCCGTGAGGGCCACCACCTTGGCGTCGGGGTGACGGTCCACGATCGCACGGCCCAGGACCAGGCCGCTCTCGTCGGGGAGCCCCAGATCCACCAAGACGAGGTCGGGACGGAGCTCGTCGACGGCCCGCCGTCCCTCGGCCGCGGTCGTCGCGACCCCCACCACCTCGATCCCCTCCGAGGCGAGGGCGGGCTTGATGGCCTCGGCGAACAGCACGTGGTCGTCGATGATCAGCGCTCGGACGTTCACGGTACCTCCATCGGGAGCTCGACGCGGAAGGTGGCGCCGACGGGGGCCGGCTCGAGGCGGAGCTCCCCGCCGTGCGCCTCGATCACCCGTTTCGCGATGAACAGCCCCAGCCCGCTGCCCGGGCGGGCGGGGGCGCGCGAGCCGCGGACGAACGGCTCGAAGACCGCCTCGCGCTCCTCGGGGGGGACGCCCGGCCCGCGGTCCTGGACCGAGACCGTGGCCCGTCCGCCCTCGGTGCCCACGCGCACCACGACCTGGCTCCCCTCGGGCGAGTAGGCGAGGGCGTTGCGGACGAGGTTCGCGATCGCGACCCCGAGGTGCTGGGGGTCGGCGAGCACCGCGGCCGGGCCGTCGGCCCGGAGGACGATCCGATCGGCCTGGCCGGTCTCGAACCCGCAGGTGGCGAGGGCGGAGCGGACCACCTCGGGGAGCTCGACCCGCCGCCGCTCGAGCGGGGCCTCCCCCGCCGACCACCGGAGCAGGCCCTCGACCAGCTCGGTGAGCCGCTGCATCTCCTCGACGGAGCGGGTGAGCATCCACCGCCGTCCCTCGTCGGCCTCCTCGCGGAGGAGGTACTCGAGGACGGCGCGGACGCCGATCAGCGGACGCCGCAGCTCGTGCGCGGCCCAGGCCACCCCGACGCCCCGGTCGCCCTCCGGCACGAGCCGCACGTTGCGCTCGCGGTGGTCGAGCACGGCCCGGAGCACCGAGGCCAGCTCCCCGACCGCCACCTCGTCCCCGTTCGCCCGCGCGGCGAGGAGGAGCGCCCGGCCCGCGTCCACCGGGACCGCGGGCGCCCCGACCGCCGAGGCGAACGCGTCCAGGACCTCCCGGCGCTCCGGCTCGCCCAGTTCCGACCACGGCGGGAGCTGGCGGAGGGTCCCGGCCAGGCGTCGCTCGCGGGAGGCGCCGAGCCCGCGGCCGAGGGCGAAGCGGAGGGGCGCCGAGGCGTCCGGGGCGAGCCACGCCCCGACCGGCCCACCCCACCGCTCCGCGAGGTAGCGGGCCGCCGCTCGGAGGGCCCCGTGGTCGCTCGGCGCGGCGAGGAGCCGTCGGACCAGCTCGACGACCTCCTCGAGGGCACCCGCCCTGGCCCGGAGGCGCGAGCGCTCGGAGAGGGCCCGGATCGCGACGGCCAGCGGGCCGGCGACCGCCTCGACCGCCGCCCACCTCCGCTCCTCCACCACGTCCCGGGCGCGCACCTCGAGCACCCCGACGGCCGTCCCGCCCGCCAGGAGGGGGACGAAGGCGAGGGTGGATCCCCCGTCCGTCGTGAGGACGACGCGCTGGGTCGCTCGCTCGAGGAACGCGCTGCGCCGCCTGGACGCGCGCAGGCGCGCGTGGGCGGGATCGACGTCCTCGGCCCACACGGAACGCAGACGGCCCCCGGCGTCGGGGACCGAGATCGCCACGGACGCCCGCTCGGTGCCGAGCGCCTCCCGCACGCTGGCCGCGACGGACGGCCCCAGCTCGGACAGCTCCCTGGCGCCTTCCGACGCGGATCGCGTCGCGAGCCCGGTCCTCTCGTGGGAGTCGGAGGCGACACCCATCCCAGCCAGGTCCCTCCCCTCCCTCGGCTGGTCCGAGACCTGCAAGCATAGGACGCGGAGCGCGTCGTGTAAATGGGCGACCCCCGGAGGGACGCCCCTTTGTCGGACTTTTTCCGTAGGCCCTCCGGACCATTCCTCGTATCCCGCGGTCCCTCAGGTCCGGCCTCGGGACCATTCCTCGTATCCCGCGGTCCCTCAGGGCCGGCCCCCGGGCCCTCCCGGCATCGACCCAGGCCGGGATGGGTTCCACGGCCGGGGAACGGCGGAGGAACGTACGGAAGATACGTCGCGCACCTGCTGGAACCCGCGCCCGCGCGCGGATACACTCCGGCGGTCGCCCGCGCGACTTCCCCGACCCGCCCGCGAGGGCTGGAGCATGACGATGCGACGACCGGCGATAGAGATCGGGAGGGCGCTCCGGGAGGCGCGGAAGGCGCGGGGCCTCACGCTGAAGCAGGCCGCTGAGCGCTCGGGGGGGCGTTTCCGGCCGACCTCGATCGCGGGGTACGAGCGGGGCGAGCGGAGCATCACCCTCGAGCGGTTCATCGACCTGTGCCGGCTGTACGGGATGGACCCGGATCGCCTGCTGGCCGAGATCGTCCGCAGGCTCGAGGGGAGGCCGCCGGTCGTCGTCGATCTGACGGCCCTCGAGGGGATCGAGGAGCCCGAGGGGCGGATCGTGGCCGGGTTCGTCCGGGAGGTGGCGGCGCTCCGCGGGGAGCGGGGCGCGCGGACCATCGCGCTCCGGGCCGGGGACCTCGAGGTCCTCGCCACGGCCGCCGGGCGCCGGCCGGAGGACCTCCTCCAGCGGATCGGGGCGGCGCTCCGCGAGGAGGCGCGCCGACGCGAGGAGCGGGCGCGGGGCCGCGAGGAGGGATCACCGGGGGAGGGACGATCCGCGGCGGGGGGGTCCACGGGGGTCCCCGACCCGGCGGGACCCCCGGGAGCGCCGCTCGTCACGTCCCCCTGAGGAACGCGACGGTCTCGGAGAGCCCGTCCTCGAGGTGGGTCCAGGGCCGCCACCCCAGCACCTCGGCGGCCAGCGAGGGGTCGAGGGCGATCCGCCGGATCTCCCCCGGCGGCAGGGGCCCGAAGGCCGGGTCCCCCCGGAACCCGGTGAGCTCCGCGAGCATCCGGTAGAGGCCGTTCACCGAGGTCTCGAGCCCGGTGCCCACGTTCACCACCCGCCCCGAGCCCCGCTCCATCGCCAGCACGAACGCGTGGACCGTGTCGTCGATGAAGACGTAATCCCGGGTCTGGTTCCCGTCGCCGAAGATCGTCGGCGTCTCCCCCGCGAGCATCCGGCGGGCGAAGATCGCGACGACGCCGGCCTCGCCGGTCGGGTCCTGGCGCGGCCCGTAGACGTTGCCGAGGAGGAGGGCGGTCCAGTCGAGGCCCCGGTCCCGCCCGTAGTAGGCGAGGTAGTCCAGCACGACCTTCTTGCTGATCCCGTAGGGCGAGGTGGGGCGGGCGCTCCAGGCCTGGGTCTCCCGCACCGGGAGGCGGCGCGGCTCCCCGTAGACGGTCCCCCCCGAGGCCGCGTACACGACCTTCCGCACGCCCGTCGCCGCGGCGCACGCCAGGACGTTCAGCGAGCCCATCACGTTCACGCTCGCGTCCCGGACCGGGTCCTCGAGCGAGGGGCGGACCCCGGACTGGGCCGCGAGGTGCATCACGACCTCGGGCCGGCGCCGCTCGAAGACCGCCCGGAGCCCCTCCGCCCGGATGTCCATGTGGAAGAACGTGAAGGCCCGGCCATACCCCCGGGCGTCGGAGAGGTTCGCGATCCGCCCGGTCGTGAGGTCGTCGACGGCGACCACCTGGTGGCCCTCGGCCAGGAGCCGGTCGCACAGGTGCGAGCCGATGAACCCCGCCCCGCCGGTGACGAGGATCGTGCTCACGGCCCGGTCCGCGGTCCGCTCACGTGAGCGGGAGGTTGGGGTCGGCCTCGACGTCGAGGGGGGTCCGCTCGCCGCGGGCCAGGCGCGCGGCGCCGACGCAGGCGATCATCGCCGCGTTGTCCGTGCAGAGCTCGAGGCTCGGGTAGAGGACCCGGAGGCCCGCCCGCTCCCCCTCCGCGAGCATCCGCTCCCGGAGCCGCGAGTTGGCGACGACCCCGCCGCCCAGGAGCACCGTGTCCACGCCCCGGTCCCTGGCCGCCGCGATCGTCTTCTTCACCTGCACGTCCACGATGGCCTCCTGGAACGAGGCGGCGAGGTCCGCGGGGTCGACCTCCCGCCCTGCCTCCCGCTCGGCCCGGACGTAGCGGAGGACGGCGGTCTTGAGCCCGGACATCGAGAAGTCGTAGTCGCCCGAGGACTCCATCGCCCGGGGGAACCGGATCGCGTCGGGATCGCCCTCCCTCGCCAGCCGGTCGAGCGCCGGGCCGCCCGGGAACCCGAGCCCCAGGAACCTGGCGATCTTGTCGAAGGCCTCGCCGGCCGCGTCGTCCAGGGTCCGCCCCAGCACCTCGTGGCGGTGGACCTCGGGCATGTGGATCAGCAGGGTGTGGCCGCCCGAGACCACGAGGCAGACGTAGGGGGGCTCGGGCGGGCCGTGCTCGAGGAAGTTGGCCCAGATGTGTCCCTCGAGGTGGTTCACGCCGACGAGGGGCGCCCCGGTGGCGAGCGCGACGGCCTTGGCCGCCGCCATCCCCACGAGGAGCGCGCCCACCAGCCCCGGCCCCACCGTGACCGCGACCCCCCCGAGGTCCCCGAAGTCGCACCCGGCCTCCTCCAGGGCCCGCTCGAGGAGGGGGTTCAGGGCCTCGACGTGGGCCCGGGCGGCGACCTCGGGGACCACCCCGCCGAACCGCTCGTGCAGGTCCGTCTGGCGGGCGATCAGGTTCGAGCGCAGGGCCGCGCCGCCCCGGAGCACGCCCTCCCCGTCCTCGAGCAGCGCCACGGCGGTCTCGTCGCACGACGTCTCGATCCCCAGGATCAGCACCTCGCCTCCTCAGGGACGGACGCCCTCCGGGAGCGAGGCGGCGATCGCCTCCAGCCGGGCGGCGTACGCGGGCGTCCGGATCCCGTCGACCCACATGATGAGCGCGTCCTCGTTGGTCTCCTGGTAGTAGTTCCGGCGGATCCCCACGGGGCGGAACCCGAACCGCGCGTAGAGCCGCTGCGCCGGCCAGTTCGAGACCCGGACCTCGAGGGACACGGCCTCCGCCCCCATCTCGATGGCGTGGAGGACGAGCTCGAGGAGGAGCCGGGTCCCGATCTTCCGCCGGTGGTGGAGGGGGTCGACCGCGATGTTCGTGACGTGGGCCTCCTCGCCGTAGAACACGAGCCCCGCGTAGCCCACGACCTGTCGGTTCATCTTCGCGACCAGGTAGCAGCGGCTCGAGGTCTCGCTCATCTCGGCGATGAACAGGCTCGGCGACCAGGGCCGCGGGTACACCTGCCGCTCGATCGCCATCACGCCCCGGAGGTGGCGCCGCCGCATCCGCGTGATCTCGAGCCTAGCGGCCTCGACGCTCGTCCCAAGCGATCTCCGCATCCGTCCTCCTGAGGTACAGCGGGACGACGTCGAACAGCCGGTCGTGTTCCTCCCGCAGGAGCCGCGGCACCGCGAGCTCGATCA
>DATLZM010000477.1:0-9505 GCA_035573995.1 Actinomycetota bacterium
GAGGGCGGCGGCGGCGACCAGCCCCAGGGCCGCGGAGGCCGCCGCCAGCCTCGGCGCCGCGGCGAGCCCCGCCCCGAGGGCCCCCGCCAGGGCCGCCGTCACGACGACCGCGGCGGGACGTTCCCAGCGGGTCCCCTCGCCCCCTGCCACCGGGGCGAGTCTAGGCCGCCGGGGTCACTCGTAGGAATGGGCGGCGTCGGGGAAGGTCCCCTCCTCGACCTCCCGGGCGAAGGCCCGGGCGGCCTCGAGGATCGAGCCGCGGAGGTCGGCGTAGGCCTTGGCGAACCGGGGCAGCCGCTCGTTCAGCCCGAGGAGGTCGTGCACCACGAGCACCTGCGCGTCGCAGTGCGGCCCGGCCCCGATCCCAATCGTCGGGACCCGCACGGCCTCGGTGATGGCCCGCCCGACCTGCGAGGGGACGCCCTCGAGCACGATGCTGAACACCCCGGCCTTCTCGAGCGCGTCGGCCTGCTCGCGGAGGCGGAGGGCGGCCTCCTCGGTCCGCCCCTGGACCCGGTAGCCCCCCATCGCGTGGACGAACTGGGGGGTCAGCCCGAGGTGGCCCATCACCGGGATCCCCAGGTCGGTGAGCCGGTGCGTGAGCTCCACCTGGGCTCCCTCGATCTTCACGGCGTGGGCCCCGGCCTTGACGAAGGCCACGGCGTTGCGGATCCCCTCCTCGAGGCTGGGCTGGTAGGAGCCGAAGGGCATGTCGCCCACCACCATCGCGTTCCGGGCGCCCCGGGCCACGGCGCGGGTGTGGTGGAGCATCTCCTCCATCGTGACCGGGAGCGTGGAGTCGTAGCCGAGGACGTTGTTCCCGACCGAGTCCCCCACCAGCAGCACCGGGATCCCCGCCTCGTCGAGGATCCTGGCGGTCGGCGTGTCGTAGGCGGTGAGCATCACGAACCGCCGTCCCGCCTCCTTCCACGCCCGCAGGTCGTGGACCGTGACCGGCATCGCTCGCGCCTCCTTCCCTCGGGTGCACGGAGTGCACGGCTGTCGGGGGAAGTCTACGGCCGAGGGGTCCGTCGACGCGCGCCTGCGGGCCCGGGGCCGCCCCTCCCGCGTCGTCCGGCGACGGCCCGTCCGCGGTCCTCGAGGCCGCCCCGCGCCGGACCGGCCTCGGATGTCGGTGGGGGGTGCTAGGGTCGCCCCGAGGGAGAGCCGGTACACTCTGGACGTCCACTCCTGCTCCCCCCGAGGGGGCCGTCCAGACCAGAGGAGGTGGGTTGCGGCAGTACGAGGTCATGTGCATCCTGCCCGCCGACGCCGACGAGTCGGTGGTCGGCGGGGTCGTCGACCGCATCACGAAGGTCATCCAGGAGCGCGGCGGGGGCGAGATCTCGGGCCTCGACCGGTGGGGCCGGAAGCGGTTCGCCTACCCGATCGCGAAGCAGACCGAGGGCTACTACCTGGTGGTGACCTTCAAGGCCGAGCCGGGGGCCATCGCGGAGCTCGACCGGACGCTCTCCCTGGCCGACGAGGTGCTCCGGCACAAGGTCGTGGTGCGGGCGGCGTAGCCGTGCAGGTCCTTCCCCCTCCCCGGCGGGCGCCATCCCCGCCCGGGAGCGTCGGGGAGAGGTGGTGGTGGAGATGGCGAGCGACAACCAGGTGATCATCGTCGGGAACCTCACCGACGACCCGGAGCTCCGGTACACGCCCAACGGCGCGGCCGTGTGCAGGTTCCGCGTGGCGGTGAACCGGAGGTTCCGCGACGAGGCGGGGCAGTGGAAGGACGGGGAGACCTCGTACTTCACGGTCAACGCGTGGCGGAGCCTGGCCGAGAACATCGCCGAGTCGCTCACCCGCGGGACCCGCGTGGTGGTGGCCGGCCGGCTCCAGTGGCGGTCGTGGGAGACGCAGGACGGCGAGAAGCGGACGACGGTGGAGATCGAGGCCGACGAGGTGGGGCCGTCGCTCCGGTGGGCGACGGCGAAGGTCGAGCGGCAGACGCGGAGCGGCTCGGACTGGTCCGAGCGCGTGCCGGTGGGGGCCGCGGCCCCCGAGGAGGAGACCCCGCTCGACCCCGACGCGTGAGGACGGGTGCCGGGAACGAGGACGATGCCTGCGACCAAGACCAAGAAGAAGAAGAAGGAGAAGGAGGACAAGGGCTGGCAGAAGAAGCAGAAGAAGAAGGTCTGCGTCTTCTGCAAGGACCGGATCGCCTACGTCGACTACAAGGACGTGGCGATGCTCCGCAGGTTCATCTCCGAGCGCGGGAAGATCCGGGCCCGGCGGGTGACCGGCAACTGCGCCCAGCACCAGCGGGACGTGGCGGCGGCCATCAAGAACGCCCGGGAGATGGCCCTCCTCCCCTACTCGACGCGATGAAGGTCATCCTGCAGAAGCCCGTCGAGAACCTGGGGGCGCCCGGGGACCTCGTGGAGGTGGCCGACGGCTACGCCCGCAACTACCTGGTCCCGCGGGGCCTCGCGGTGAAGGCCACGAAGGGCGCCATGCGCCACGCCGAGAGCCTCCGCCGCGCCCACGAGGCCCGGGTGGCGAAGGCCAGGGCCGAGGCCGAGGCCGCGGCCCAGCGGATCACCGCCGCCGCGCTCAGGATCCCGGCCAGGGTCGGCGAGGAGGGCAGGCTCTTCGGGTCCATCACGGCCGAGCAGATCGCCGCGGAGATCGAGCGCCGGACCGGGGTGGCGGTGGACCGCCACGACGTCCGGTTGGAGCAGCCGATCCGGAGCGTGGGGATCCACGAGGTCCGCGTGCACCTCTTCCCCGGCGTGGACCCGCTCGTCCAGGTCGAGGTCGTCCCCGCGGAGTAGCGGCCCCCGCGGACCGTCCGGCCGGCGCCGTGGCGGCCGGACGCGAGGCGCGTCCGCGACGGAGGGGCGTGGCCGTTCCCCGAGCGCGGCGGCGGCCGCGTGCACGGTGGCGGCCGCGTGCACGGTGGCGGCGCCGGGCAGGTCCCCCGACCGATGTCAGACCCGGGCGCTAGTACACACCTGTCCACAGGGTTTTCCACATGTGGAGAGGCAGGTCGAGACCGGTGTGACAAGGAATCTCCCGGGGCGACCTGGGGGCGCCCTATCCACACCCCGGTTTCGGATGCGGTGTGGAGAGCAGCCCCCTAGGCTCTGCCCGCCGTCCGCCGTGCGGAGAGGAGGGAGGTGAGCGTGGCGCGAGCCGCCGACGAGGTCCGCAGGCTGCGGCCGGAGCGGGTGCCGCCGCAGAACGTCGAGGCCGAGCAGAGCGTGCTCGGCTCCATGATGCTCTCGGCGGAGGCCATCGCCGACGTCGTCGAGGTGCTCCAGCCCGAGGACTTCTACCGGGCCGCCCACGGGAGGATCTTCGAGACCCTCCGGGCGCTCTACGCCCGCGGCGAGCCGGTCGACGTGGTGACGGCGGTGGAGGCGCTCAAGCGGGCCGGGATCCTCGAGGAGGTCGGGGGCCCGCTCTACATCCGCGACCTCGTCGACCAGGTCCCCACGCCCGCCGCGGCGGGCCACTACGCGAGGATCGTGGCCCAGACCGCGCTCCTCCGCCGGCTGATCCGGGCGGCCGGCGACATCATGGAGATGGCCTACGGGGCGCCCGAGGACCCCGAGCGGGTCGCCGACGAGGCCGAGCAGCGGATCTACGAGGTCGCGCGCCGCGACGACCGGGAGGAGATCGTGTGGATCCGCGACCTGGTCGACCAGGCGATGATCGACCTCGAGCACATCCAGAACCGGGAGGCGCCCTACTCGGGCATCCCCACCGGGTTCCGCGACCTCGACACGCTCCTCTCCGGCCTCCAGCGGGGGAACCTGATCGTGGTGGCCGCCCGCCCCGGCGTCGGCAAGTCCTCGTTCGTCACCAACGTCGCCCGCAACGTCGCGGTGGCGGGCCACCCGGTCGCGCTGTTCTCGCTCGAGATGTCGCGGTGGGAGATCGGGATGCGGCTGCTCTGCGGCGAGGCCCGCGTGCCCTGGGACCGGATCAGGAACAAGCGGGTCGGCGCGGACGACTGGTCCCGCGTGGTCCAGGCCGCCGAGGTCCTCCACGACCTCCCCCTGTCCATCGTGGACTCCGGCAACGTCACGATCGTGGACATCCGGGCCAAGGCCCGGAGGATGCGGACCAGCACGCAGGGGCTCGACCTCATCATCGTCGATTACCTCCAGCTCATGACCCACCACCGGCGGGTCGAGAACCGCCAGCAGGAGATCGCCGAGATCAGCCGGAGCCTGAAGCTCCTCGCGAAGGAGCTCGACATCCCGGTGATCGCGGTGTCCCAGCTGAACCGCGATCCCGAGCGCCGCCAGGACAAGCGCCCCCAGCTCTCGGACCTGCGCGAATGCGTGGTCGGGGACACGCCCGTGTGGCTCGCGGACGGCCGGAGGGTCCCGATCCGTGAGCTGGTCGGCACCCGTCCCGAGGTCTTCGCCATGTCGCCCGAGGGCAGGATCGTGACCGCCAGGAGCGACCTCGTGTGGGAGGTCGGCGTCCGGCCCGTCTTCCGGGTCACGCTGGCCAGCGGCCGTACCATCCGAGCGACGGCGGATCACCGGCTGTACGGGGCCGCCGGCTGGGTGCGCATCGCGGATCTTCGCATCGGGGACCGCGTGGCCATCGCTCGGCAGGTGCCCGAGCCGCAGCACCCGATCGAGTGGCCGGATCTCCAGGTCGCGCTGCTGGGCCAGCTGGTCGGGGATGGCAGCTACCTGAACAACGCGCCCATGCGCTACACGACGGCATCGGAGCACAACAGCGAGATCGTTCGCCGGGCGGCCGAGGAGCTGTTCGGTGCGAAGGTGGTCCGCTACGCGGGCAGGGGCGCCTGGCACCAGCTCCTGATCAGCGGCAACGGGAACCGCTGGCATCCGCGCGGGGTCAACGCGTGGCTCCGTCGACTCGGGATCTTCGGGCAGCGATCCCATGAGAAGCGCCTTCCGCGCGAGGTGTTCCGGCTCTCCGATCGGCAGGTCGCGCTCCTCCTCCGCCACCTGTGGGCAACCGATGGCTGTATATCCGTGCGGAACCGTGGGCGGGGAGCGCACCGCATCTATCTCTCGACGGCGAGCGCGGGCCTCGCGTCGGACGTCGCTGCCCTGCTGCTGAGGCTGGGGATCGTCGGCCGGGTCCGCCCCGTGGGTGCGGAAGCGGAACGCTCGTGCTTCAGCGTCGACGTCTCGGGGCGCGATCAGCAGCTCCGGTTCCTCGCTGCGGTAGGGGGGTTCGGGGAGCGCGCGGCGGCAGCCACCGCGTTGCACCGGGCGATCGCGCCCCGCAAGAGCGGGAGCAACGTAGACACGCTGCCCAGGGCTGTCTTCGAGCAGGTGCGCGAGGCCCTGGTAGAGCGGGGGTTGACCGCGCGGGCCCTGGCGACGGCGCGAGGCGTGACCAAGGTTGATCTGCGCTCGAGGTTCTCGCCTTCACGCGCGCTGATCGAGCAGTACGCCGACGCCCTGGACGACGACGGGCTCAGGGCATGGGCCAACAGCCACCTGTTCTGGGACCGCGTCGTCGAGGTACGTCCGTCGGGGGAGGAAGCGGTATTCGACATGACGGTCCCGGGTCCCGCGAGCTGGCTCGCCGATGGCATCGTCACCCACAATTCGGGGGCTATCGAACAGGATTCCGACGTCGTGATGTTCATCCACCGCGACGACCTGGACCCGGCGAAGAAGGGGATCGCCGACATCATCGTGGCCAAGCACCGGAACGGGCCCACCGGAACGGTCCCCCTCACGTTCCTCCCGGAGCTCACGCAGTTCCGGAACCACTTCCCGGGTGAGCAGTGAGCCGGCCGTGAGGGCGGCGGGGACCCCCCCGGTCCCCGCGGACCGCCGCCGCGTGCGGGCCATCCACCGCCGCCTCCTCCGCCGCTACGGCGAGCTGGAGCCGCCCCGGAGGACCGACCCGCTCGAGGAGCTCGTGTTCACGGTGCTCTCCCAGAACACGAGCGACGCCAACAGCTCCCGCGCCTACGGCTCGCTCCGGGACCGGTTCCCGACCTGGGAGGAGCTGGCCGCGGCGCGCCCGGAGGAGGTCGCGGAGGCGATCTGGGTGGGCGGGCTCGCCCGGATCAAGGCCCCCCGGATCCTGGCGATCCTCGGCGAGATCCGCCGCCGGGAGGGCCGGTTCGACCTCTCGTGGATGCGGCGGGCCCCGGACGAGGAGGTCCGCGCCTACCTCTCCTCGCTCCCCGGCGTGGGGCCGAAGACCGTGGCGGTGGTGCTCGCCTTCTCGCTCGGACGCCCCGCGCTCCCCGTGGACACCCACGTCCACCGGGTCTCGCGCCGGCTCGGCCTCATCCCCGCCCGGGCGAGCGCCGAGGCGGCCCACCGGATCCTCGAGGACCTCGTACCGCCCGAGCTCCGGGTGGGGTTGCACGTGGGGCTGATCCGGCTGGGGAGGGAGGTCTGCGTCGCCCGCCGCCCGCGGTGCGAGGCCTGCCCCCTCGCCGACCTCTGCCCGACGGCCCCGGCGATCCTGGGCCGGCCGGGGGAGGCGCGGACGCCGACCCGCGGGGGCCGGGCCGGCGCCTCACCGAGCGGGTGAGGGGAATCGAACCCCCGCCTCGAGCTTGGGAAGCTCGCGTTCTACCATTGAACTACACCCGCGTGGGCCCGCGGGCCGGACCGGCCCGCGGGCTTGCCTCCTCCAAGTGTAGCGGCCCCGGGCGGCCGCGTGCGACCCCGCCCCTTCCTGCTAGCGTTCACTGCCCGAGATGGACGAGCGGGACCCGGGCTTCTGGCCCCACGTGCTCGGCCTCCTCACCGACGGCGGCTCGCTCTCGGTGGAGGAGGCGGCGGCGGCGATGCGGGCGATCATGGAGGGGCTCGCCACCCCGGCCCAGATCGGCGGGTTCCTGGTGGCGCTCCGCGCCAAGGGCCCCACGGTCGACGAGCTCGAGGGCCTGGCCCGGACCGCGCTGGAGCTGGCCCGGCCGGTCCGCTCGCCCGGCCCGGTGCTCGACACCTGCGGCACCGGCGGGGACCGGGCGGGGACCTTCAACATCTCCACCCTCGGGGCGATCGTGGCGGCGGCGGCCGGCGCCACGGTGGCCAAGCACGGGAACCGGGCCGCCTCCTCCCACTGCGGCTCGGCCGACGTGCTCGAGGCCCTCGGCGTCCGGATCGACCTCGGGCCGGAGGGCGTGGAACGGTGCCTGGCCGAGGTCGGGATCGGCTTCATGTTCGCGCCGGTCTTCCACCCCGCGGCGGCCCACGCGGCGCCGGTCCGCCGCGAGCTCCGCATCCCCACGGTCTTCAACTTCCTCGGCCCGCTCACGAACCCGGCGCGCCCGGCGGCCCAGGTGGTGGGGGTGTCCGATCCCCGGATGCTCCCGCTCGTGGCCGAGGTCCTGGCCCGCCGCGGGACCCGGGCCAAGGTGGTCCGCGGGGAAGACGGGCTCGACGAGCTCACGACCACCGGGCCGACGGTGGTGTTCGACGTGAGGGACGGCGCCGTGGCCAGGGGAACCCTGGATCCCGCGGACCTCGGGATCCCCCGGGCGGCGGCCGAGGACCTGCGCGGGGGGGACGCCAGGGAGAACGCCCGGATCGCGCGGGCGGTGCTCGCGGGGGAGGGCGGCCCCCGGCGCGACGTGGTGCTCCTGAACGCCGGGGTGGCGCTGGAGGTCGCCGGCCTGGCGGCGAGCGTCGAGGAGGGGGTGGAGCTCGCGGCGCGGGCGGTCGACTCCGGCCGGGCCGCGGAGCTGCTGGAGCGGTGGGCGGAGGTCTCCCGGTCCGCGGCCGGGTAGCATCCCGGCGATGATCCTGTCGGACCGCTCGATCCGCGAGGAGATCGCGGCCGGCCGCATCGTGATCGACCCCTTCGACCCGGGCTGCGTGCAGCCCTCGTCGGTCGACCTCCACGTGGACCGCGCGTTCCGGGTCTTCGCGAACTCCCGCTACCCCTACATCGACGTCCGCCGGGACATGCCCGACCTCACGGAGCTCGTCGAGGTCCCCGACGGGGAGGCGTTCATCCTCCACCCCGGCGAGTTCGTGCTCGGGTCGACCCTCGAGCGGGTCGCCCTCCCCGACGACATCGTGGCCAGGCTCGAGGGGAAGTCCTCCCTCGGGCGGCTGGGCCTCCTGATCCACTCCACCGCGGGCTACGTCGACCCCGGGTGGGACGGCTACCTCACCCTCGAGCTCTCGAACGTGGCCAACCTGCCCATCACGATCTACCCGGGGATGAAGATCGGGCAGATCTCGTTCTTCCGGCTCACGACCGCGGCCGAGGTCCCCTACGGCGCCCGCGGGAAGTACCAGGGCCAGCGCGGCCCCACGGCCAGCCGCTTCTTCGAGGAGTTCGGGCCGGGGGGCTGATCCCGCCGGGGGGCTGATCCCGCCGGGCGGTCCGCCCGACGGCCGCCCCCTACGGTGAGGGTCGCACGAGCCTGCCCAGCGCCCGCTCGGCGGCCCGCGTGACCTCGGGCACCGGGTCGGACAGGGAGGTGCGGCGCAGGGGCTCGACGGCCGAGGCGTCGCCCGCCTCGCCCAGGAGCTCGGCGGCCAGGACCCGGACCCGCTCGTCGGGATCGGAGAGCGCGCGGAGGAGCGCGGGGACGAGGTCCCCGCCCCCGATCGCGGCGAGGGCCTGGAGCCCCCGGAGGCGCTGGTCGGGGTCGACCGAGGAGAGCCGCTCGACGAAGCGCTCCCGCCCCGCGATGCGCTCCAGGAGCTGGCCGATCTCCGGCCGGACCGCCGGGCTCGCCTGGAGGAGCACGTCCACGAGGAGCTCCACCGCCGAGGGTCCCATCTTCACCAGGAGGTCCCTGGCCTGGCCGCGGAGCTCCGGGTTCTCCAGGATCTCGGCCAGGCGCTTGGCGACGGCAGGGGAGCTCCACTCGGTGAGGACCTCGCTCGCCGTCCTCCGGACCTGGGGGTCGGGGTCCCGGAGCGCGGTCACGAGGAAGCCGAGGACCGCCTCGTCGTCGATTACCCCGAGCGCCCTGACCGCCCCCGCCCGGACCTCGGGGTCGGGATCGCCCAGGGAGCGGCCGAGGGCGGGGACGGCCTCGGGGGCCCGGAGCGATGCCAGGGCCGCGGTGGCGGCCCGCCTCACCTCCGCCCGCACGTCCCGGAGGGCCTGGACCGCGGCCGTCAGGCCCTCCCGGGCGCGGGCCCGGCCCAGGAGCTCGACGGCGAGGAGCCGCTCCTCGGGGTCGGGGGCGGCGACCCGCTCGACCGCGAGACGGGCGAGCCGCTCGGGGGCGGTCCGCGCCATCACCGCGACGATCTGGTCGCGGTGCTCGGGCGAGACGGTCCGGAGGACGGACCACACGAGCGGGAGGTCCTCCTCCGGCAGGGCCGCGACGTGGCGGACCGCCGCCCTCCGGACGCCGTCGTCGGGGTCGGAGAGGGCGCGGAGGAGCGGCCCGGCGGCCTCCCGGCCCAAGCCCGAGGGCAGCAGCTCGACGGCGGCTGCCCGGACCCCGGGGTCGGGGTCGAGGAGCGCGCGGTCGAGCGACGCCAGCCGGTCGGCGGGCGGGGCGTCCGCGAGCAGGTGGACGGCGGCCTCCCGGACCGCGGGGGCCGAGTCCGCGGCGAGG
>DATLZM010000478.1:0-6414 GCA_035573995.1 Actinomycetota bacterium
CGGGCGGCGCGCCTCCGGCGGCCGGTCCCTCCCCGTCGCCCTCGCCGACGCCGGTTCCGATCCCGCCGGCCCCCGCCTGGAGCTTCTCGTTCGGCGTCGGGTGGCGCTCGGTCGAATCGTGCAACTGCGACCCCACACCCCGGCTCATCAGCTCGTCCGTCGAGGGAACCGTCCAGGACGGGTTCACGTTCTCCCAGGTCGTGGAGGGCGCGATCTACGACGCGGACGCCGACCCCACCTGGCCCTTCCACCTCGAGCTCGCGGGGAGCGTGGATCCCTCGGGCGGGCGCCTCGAACACCGGTTCGTGCTCTGGTCCCTGGCCGGCCCGTACTCCTACGCCGGCGAGGCGTCGCTCGACTCCGTCGCGGTCGGCGAGGACGGGGTGCTCGCCTACACGTTCGTCGGCTCCTACGCGCTCGAGGAAGGGCAGGAGCCCGTCGCGGGGATCCCGCAGCGCGGGACCCTCACGGTCACCCTCTCCGTCTGGCCCGACGGGACCCTCTTCTCCGGGACGTTCGGCCTCACCGAGGCCGCCGGCTGAGGCCTCTCGCGGGCCCCTCCGGGACGCGCAACCTTCGTCCCGCACCGTCGTTATCGGTGATGGACATGCCGGACGCAGACGCGCCCGGAGGTTCCGTGATGCGGTTCGGGCTCGGTCCCGGAAGGAGGTGGAAGGGGAGGTTGTCGCGGCCCGTCCGGCGAGGTCCCGGACGGCGTTGACCCGAGCCGTCATCCGGTGTAGGGTCCGGCCGACCTTCCCCATCCCGACGTGCGATGCGGCACGCCCGGATGGGGCGGTTCGTTCGGTGGGCAGGTAGGCGGATGGAGGAAAGGAGTGAGGCGATGAGTCTCATGAGGAGACGAGGAGGTGGACGCCGCAAGGTGGCCACCATCCTCACCACGGCGGGCGCGCTCCTCGGGTTCCAGGCCCTCGCCGTGATTGGGGCCGTGCCGGCGTCCGCCGTGACGTCGTGCACGTACAACCCGGCGACCGACACGATCAACATCACGATCGATCCGAACGGGGCGGCATACGTGGCGGTGGAGTCTGCGGACGACCTGGACGCCGAGTCGCCGGTGGGTGCGATCCTCTTCACGCCGTCCGGGGTCTTCCCGCCCAACTTCGATCCCGACACGAACAGCGCCCAGTGCGGAAGCGCCACGGTGAGCAACACCACTCAGATCGTCGTGCTGGGCTCGCCGAGCGGCGCGGAATTCTTCGGCATCGACGAGCAAACGGCCGTGGGGGGCGAGCCGGGAACGTTCCCGTCCACCATCTCGTGGGCCGTGGATCTGGGTGGCGCCGCGGGTGATGAGTTTGAGATCGATCTCGACGACGACACCGACAACAATGTCGTCCTCACGGACACTTCGTTCAGTCTGAACGGAGGGACCGGCGAGCTCGTCGGGGTTGAGCTCATCCAGATCTTCGGTGAAGCCGGCGACGACACCCTGGATGCGTCTGCCGTTTCGGCGAACGTGGAAGCTGACCTCTTCGGTGGGGCCGGAGACGACTGGATCGCGCCGGGGGCGTTCGACGGAGACGCCGTCTCGGGCGACGCCGACTCCGATACGCTCAGCTACGGGACCCGCACGACCAGCGTGGCCGTCGTGAACGGCGTCGATGCTGGGCTCGACGCGAACGGGGACGGCGACAACGACGACGTCGGCGACGAGGAGGACCTCATCGACTGCTTCGAGACGGTCGTGACCGGCTCGGGCAACGACACCATCGACGACGCCGCGTGCGGCGACTCCACCTACGTCCCCGGTGACGGCGACGACGACATCACCGGCGACGCGACCGACGTCCTCGATTGGTCGACCTCGTCGGCCGCGATGACGATCGACCCGGCCAACGGCACCGCCACCGGCCAGGGCACCGACACGTTCACCGGCATCACCAGCTTCATCGGCTCGGCCTTCGACGACGTGCTGCTCTGGGACGGCACCACCACGTTCTTCTCCGGTGGTGACGGCACCGACACGGTCGACGCGAGTGCCACGACCACGAGCAACGTGATCGACCTCGACACGCTCGACGGCACCCCTGTGACCGGGGTCGGCGCGCCGGTGGACGACCTGGAGAACGCGATCGGCGGGTCGGCCAACGACACGCTCACGGGGAACGACCGGCAGAACCGGCTCGAGGGCCGGGATGGCGACGACGCGCTCGTGGGCGCCGCCGGCAACGACCTGCTGCTCGGCGGGAACGGCAACGACACCTACACGGGCGGGGCCGGCGCCGACACGGTCAGCTTCGCCAGCTCGCCGAACGGCGTCGAGGTCGACATGAACCTCGGGTTCGCCACCGGTGAGGGCGACGACGGCTTCGGCGACACCATCGAGACGGTCGTCGGGTCCGACCACGACGACTCGATCACCGGGGGCGGCGGCGTGGTCGCCATCAACTTCCGGTTCATCGGTCGCGCCGGTGACGACCTCCTGACCGGGTCGGGCTCCAACGACACCCTGCGCGGCGGTGGCGGTTCGGACGTCCTGCGCGGCGTCAACGGAGACGACAACCTCCGGGGCGGCAAGGGCAACGACCGCCTGTTCGGCGGCTCGGGTGTCGACGTCGGCAACGGCGGCAAGGGCAAGGACGTCTGCAAGGGCGTCGAGATCAAGTCGAGCTGCGGGACCAAGAAGAGCCCCAAGGCTCCGGTGACCCGCCAGCGCCTGTAGCGGACGGAAGCACCACGGCAGCGAAGGGACCGGCCCCCGAAAGGGGGTCGGTCCCTTTCGAACCCTGTCGAAGGTCGGGGGTCCCCTTGAGATCATCGGTCCGCCCACGTGGAACCGACGGTGGTGTCCGGGCCGTCTGTAGGCAGGATATGCGCGGCGGTCCTCGCGTTTGCGCTGGGATCGGGCACCCCGTAGGGTTGCGCCTTGGCGCGAGGAGAGCGCGGCGGATCGGTGATCGGCACGGGAGGAGGGGAACGATGGGTTCGGTGAACCGGCGAGGGCTACGCGACGGCGCCCGCAAGGCCTCGATCCTCGGCACGGCGCTGCTCTTGGGAGCGTTCTACGTGGCCGTGACGGCAGGTCCGGCCTGGGCGACGGTGACGTGCAACGTCACGGGGTCCTCGCCCGACCAGACGCTGCAAATCAACCTCGACTCGGGGGACTCGGTGACCATCTCGCTCTCGGGAGGCTCGGACCCCCGGACGATCGTGGTGAACCCCGACGGCGGAGACGCCGACTGCATCGGCAACCAAACGGATGACGTATCGACCATCGAGGTGAACGGAGTCGCTGGGAACGAGTCCGTCACCATCGACCAGAGCGGTTCCGCGGACTTCCCCCAGCAACAGACCGACACCTTCACGCTCGCCATGGGGGTCGGCAGCGACACCCTCACGATCGTCGGGTCGGGCGGCGCCGACACGATCGGGTTCGGCGCAAGCGGCTTGAGCCTCGACGCCGGCGGGTCCCCGGACGTCACGGGCCTGGGGTCCGTCGAGAACTTCACGGTGAACGCGGGCGGCGGGAACGACACCGTGACCGGTGCGGGCGGCGGAGGGCTCGGCGGGGTCTTCGCCTCTGCCCTCACGCTCTCCGGCGGTGCAGGAACCGACTCGCTCACCGGTGGATCCGGGAACGACACGATCAACGGGGACGCCGACGGCGACACGCTCAACGGCGGGGCCGGGAACGACACGCTGAACGGCGGGACGGACTCGGCCGGCGACTCCATCACCGGCGGGGACGGGACCGACACCCTGACCTACCAGGGCGTCTCGGGCTCCCTGACCGTGAGCCTGGCGACCACTTCGGCCCAGAACACCGGCGCCGGCGGGACCGACACCATCAACACTGTCGAGAACCTCACGGGCGGCTCGGGGTCCGACTCCCTCACCGGCTCCTCGGGCCCGAACACGATCTCCGGCGGGGCGGGGAACGACGCCCTGAACGGCGGGGAGGGCAACGACACCCTGAACGGCGACGACGGGGACGACACGCTCCGCGGCGAGGGCGGGGACGACACGCTGAACGGCGGGGCTGGCTCCGACACCGCGAGCTACTCCACCACGACGGCGGGGGTCACCGTGACCCTGGCCGTGACCACCGCCCAGAACACGGTGGGCGCGGGCAACGACACCATCGGCTCCACGGTGGAGAACCTGGCCGGGGGTGCCGGCGCCGATGTGCTCACCGGGAACGCCGGGAACAACGTGCTCCTGGGCGGGGCCGGGAGCGACGCCCTCGACGGCGGCGACGGCGACGACAGCCTGAACGGCGAGGCCGGCGACGACCGCCTGGTCGGCGGCAACGGGAACGACTCGCTCATCGGGGGCGACGGGCGCGACGCGGTGAGCTACGCTGGGGCGTCGACGGCGGTCTCCGTGAACCTGTCGACCGGGGTCGCGACGGGCCAGGGGAGCGACACGCTCTCCACCATCGAGGACGTGACCGCATCGGCGTTCGGCGACACCCTCAGCGGAAGTGCCGGGGGGAACACCCTGAACGGCGGCGGCGGGGACGACGGCCTGATCGGCGGGGCGGGCAACGACACGCTCCGGGGCGGGGAGGGCGCCGACCGCGCGCTCGGCGGTGACGGCCGCGACACCCTCCGGACCGGCCCCGGGAACGACACCGCCCGCGGCGGGGCCGCGAACGACACGCTCCGGACCGGGACCGGGAACGACGTGCTCCGCGGTGGGCCCGGGACCGACACCTGCAGGGACGGCCCCGGCAACGACGACGTGAAGGGCTGCGAGCGGTAGCGGGCGCGGCCGAGAGGAGGCACCATCACGGACCGGCCCCCTCGCGGGGCCGGTTCCGTTCCCTCCTACTTGAGCTTCCCCTGACTGCCTTAGCGGGAGCGGACCCGGCGGGCGACTCGGATCCCGCTATGTCCCCATCCACGCCGCGGACGCGTCGGCGAGCGGGCGGCGGATGGGACCCGCCGCGGAGAGGGCGAGTCGCTGCTCGACGTGCGAATCCAGGCCCTGGCCGAGGCCCAGGGGCGCACCGAGGCGGCCCTCTCGGCGTTCAGGGAGGCCGCCGAGGAGAGGTTCGCCCGCATCGAGGCCGCCCTGGAGGCCTTCGCCGAGGCCCAGCGCCGCACCGACAAGCGCATCGGGCCCTTCCTCGACGACATCGGGGTCACCGCCGAGGTCGAGGCCCAGGAGGTGCTCCTCGAGGTCCTCGAGGGGAGGGCCTACGCGGTCTTCGGCGAGCCCGGGCCCGTCGACCTCTGATGGCGAGGTGGATCTGCCGGTCCAGGTCCAGGACGAGGGGGAAGGCGCCTCACGGCCCTTGTGAGGCGACGAACCGCCTTCGTTCGGGGGACGTCGCGGCCTGGGCCGACCGGGCCGGCTCCGAGGGCTTCCGGGCCCGCCTGGCTGCGGCGGGGCTGCCCGGACCCTACCTGGCCCACGCCTTCGGGCGCCGGGTGCACCCGGGGTGCGGGAGGTCGCCGAGAAGGCCGGCGTGGGCGTCCTCGGTCCCCGGGGCGAGCAGGTGGCCCCCGCGTCTCCGAGGGCTGAGCCGGGGCGCGCCCAGGCCCCGCCATACCCCATCCAGGCCGCGGCCGGAGGTGCCGGCGAACAGGTGACGGCCGACGCGCGGGACCCCTCGCCTGCCCCCACCCCTGGCAGGGGTGGTTCGGTCAGATCAGTACGTTGGTGTCGACGAGGATCGCCACGGTCGTGGAGCTCTTCCCGCTGGGGTAGGTTTCGCCCGAGCGTGTCAGCGGCTTCCGCGGGCGCGAAAGGGAGTCGCGCATCGCCGCCTCGTACCGCTGTCTCGGCGAATCCGCTCCCACACGTTCGGCCCCGGAAGATCCCCGAGAGCCTCGGGGAGTTCCTCGCCTACTTCATGGAGGGAGTGGGAGGGCGACTGCCTCACGGTCAGCAGGGTGGAGCCGGCCACGCGGGGTGGCCCGATCCCGAAGCTCCCCCGGGCCGGCGAGGCCTCGAAAAAAACCGAAAAAGTTCCTCGGATCGTGAGCCCGATCACTGCAAGGGAAACGGATCCTCGGTAGCGTCCGGGGCATGAGCGTCGAGGCCGCCGAGCTCGAGGTCCGTTCCCGGGACGGGGTGCCCCTCGAGGGTGACGACCCCTTCGTCCACGAGGAGGCCCTCGCCCGCCTCGACCAGGCGGCGGTGGCCCTCTGCCGGGCGGCCGCCGCGTTCCTCGAGGAGATCGCCGCCGCCGCGGGCAAGGTCCGTCCCTGGGAGGTGGGCTGTCAGGATCTCGCCCACCTGGTGGCCGCCCGCTACGGGTTCGCGGCCTGGAAGGCCCACCGGGCGGTGGAGGCGGCCCGGGCCCTGCGCGACCTCCCCCGGATCCGGGGCGCGCTCTCCCGCGGCGAGCTCTCCTTCGACAAGGTCCTCGAGCTCTGCCGGTTCGCGAAGCCGGGGGACGAGGAGGGGCTCGTGGCCTGGGCGCGGGGGGCGTCGGTGGGG
>DATLZM010000479.1:0-2587 GCA_035573995.1 Actinomycetota bacterium
ACCGCGGCTACCGGACCAAGGGACGGCGCCCGGCGGAGATCTTCTACGCCCACGCTCCCGGGCTCCTCGAGATGAAAGGATGGGATGCCGATGAGTTCACCCCGCGAGCTGTCCGGTCGTAACGTGGGCCGCACGCCCTAGCCCGAGCCGTGGTCCCAGGCCACCGCCCGCCGGACCTCCACGCGGAGGAAGGCGAGGTCGGGCACGGCGGCCGCGAAGCGCTCGAACCCCTCGCCGGAGAGGAGCGCCCGGTACTTCTCGTGCCAGGCGGAGATCGGGCCCCGCATCGACGGATGGTCGGGGGCGAGGACGGTCGCCGTCCCGAGCAGCTCGACCCCGGCGAGCTCCACCCACCGATGGCCGCGGTCGAGCAGGAGGGCCACCCTCGGGTCCCGCTGGACGTTGCGCGCGGTCCGGCCGGCACGGCGGCAGGACGCGTAGACCGCGTCCTCCCGCCAGACGAACCACAGGGCGGCGAGGTGCGGCCCGTCTGGCCCGAGCGACGCCACCCGGACGACCGGGAGGTCGCCGAAGGCCCGGCGGAGGGCGGGGAGGGTGGTCACGGGAGCAGGGCCCGCGCGATCCGGGCCAGGGCCGCCCGGGCCTCCGGCTCGAGCGGCCCCTCCCCGAGGGCCGCGATGGCCTCCGCGACCAGGCGCCCGAGGAGGTCCCGGGCGCGGGCGCGCGCCCCCCGCGCCTCGACGACCCGGCGCGCGGCGGCCGCCGCCCCCGGATCCCAGGCCGCGCGATCGAGGACCGCCAGCTCCTCCTCCGAGGCCCCCTCCCTGGCGAGGGCCAGGAGCACGGTGGGCCCGGCCTCGGGCGCCTCCTCCTCCAGGTCGTCGCGGACCTGGAAGGCCTGCCCGAGGGGACGCGAGAACCGCTCGAGGACGGCCAGGGCCTCGTCGGGCGCCCCCGCGAGGACCGCCCCCACCTCGAGCGGGCCCCGCGTCGTGTAGGCCGCGGTCTTGAGGGCGGAGATGCGGAGCGCGGCGTCGGGATCGGCCGCCGGCGTGGTGAGGTCGAGGAGCTGCCCCGCGGCCATCTCCGCCCGCATCCGGTGGTAGCGGCGGCGGGCCTCGAGGAGCGCCGCCGGGGGGAACCCGGAGGCGTCGAGCAGGCGGTCCGCGAGGACCATCGCGAGGTCCCCCGCGAGGACCGCGAGGGAGTCCCCGAGCCGCTCGGCCCCGGGGTGGTGGGCGTGGTCGCGCGCGAACCGCACGTGCGTGGCCGCCACCCCGCGGCGGGTGGGGGTGCGGTCCATCACGTCGTCGTGGATCAGCGCGAACGTGTGGAGCAGCTCCAGGGCGGCCGCGGCGCGGAGGATGGGCTCGCCATCCCGTCCCCCCGCCGCCCGGTGGCCCCAGTAGCAGAGGGCCGGACGGATCCGCTTCCCGCCCGCCCCCACGAGCCGGAGGAGCTCGTCGGCGAGGACCGCGGCGGCAGGGTCGATCGCGGCGAGCTCGGCCCGCGCCTCCTCGAGGAACCCGACGAGCACCGCGTCCACGCGCTCCCGGAGCGCAGCGATCGGGTCGGGGCCCTGGGCGGGCTCGGGTCGGGCGACGGCCATCGAGCGAAGTATCGCAGGGGCGCGGCGGGCGGAGCCGGTCCACGGGCGACCGGCCCGGGGACGGAGGGCGTCCGCCACGGAGGGCGCCGACGCCGGCCGCGCCGCGGCCGGCGCCTTATAGTGGGCTCGGTCCCCGAATGAACCGCGTCCGGAAGCTCGCCGTCGCCGCCACGGCCGCCACCGGCCTCCTGATCGCGTGGGGCGGGATCGTGCGGGCCACGGGTTCGGGCGACGGGTGCCCCGACTGGCCGCGGTGCTTCGGGAGGTGGATCCCCCCGCTCGAGTACCACGCGCTGATCGAGTACGTCCACCGGCTCCTGGCGAACCTCGTCGTGCCCCTGATCGCGGTGCTCGCGGTCGCCGCCTGGCGGCTCCGTCGCGGCTCGCCGCGCGTGTTCCGGGCGTCCCTGGCCGCGCTCGCGCTCGTCCTGGCCCAGGCCGGGTTGGGCGGCGTCGTGGTCCTCACCGGCCTCCACCCGTGGTGGGTCACGGCCCACTTCGCCGTGGCCATGCTGGTCCTCGGAGCCCTGGTCTACGCGACGACGGAGAGCCGGCCCGCCGCGGGCGACGCCGGGGTGGACCGATCCTTCGCGCGCCTCGCGGCGTGGGACGCCGCCGCCGTCCTCGCGCTCCTGCTCGTGGGCACCTACGTCCGGGCGAGGGGCGCGGGGCTCGTGTTCCCGGACTGGCCGCTCATGGACGGGAGGATCGTCCCGGTGCTCGAGGGCGAGGCGCCGGCGGTCTTCCTCCATCGGGCGCTCGCCGCCGCGGTCGCCCTGCTCGCGCTGTGGACCGTGATCCGGGCCCTGGCGATGCCGCGGCGGGCGCGCCCCGTGGTCGTCCTGTCCTCGCTGCTGCTGGCGATGGTCGGGGCGCAGGTGCTCGTGGGCGCCGCCGTCGTGTGGACGCGGCTGGCCGCGGCGGCCGTGGCCGCCCACGTGGCCCTCTCGGCCGCGATCTGGGCCCTCGCGGTCGCCCTCGCCGCGGTCGCCCGCCGCCTCGCACCGCGGCCCCGGC
>DATLZM010000480.1:0-1591 GCA_035573995.1 Actinomycetota bacterium
CGCTCCCGCGTCGCCTCCCGCCCCGAGACCGCCACGATGCGGTGGCCGGCCCTCGCGAGGAGGATCGCGAGCGCGGTGCCGACCCGCCCCGCGCCCACCACGGCCACGTCCACGCCCCGAGTATCCCCGATGCGGAGCGCGCGGGCGGGCCCGCCCGTCCGGCGGCGGGCTCACCCCGGGACGAGCAGGGGCGGGGCGACCGGGCGCACGCCGTCCGCGTCGGGCGCCCGGAGCGCAGCCAGCGGTCCGAGCCCCGGGAGCTCCAGGCCGGGCGCGATCTCGAGGAGCGGGACCAGGACGAACGCGCGCTCCGCGAGGCGGGGGTGGGGCACCACTAGGCCCTCCTCCGAGATCCGCTCGCGGCCGTAGGCGAGGAGGTCGACGTCGATCGGCCGCGGCCCCCACCGCTCGCCGCGGACCCGTCCGAGCGCCGCCTCGACCTCGAGGCAGGCCCGGAGCAGCGCCCTCGGCGGCAGCGTGGTCCGCACCTCGAGCACCGCGTTGAGGAAATCCGGCTGGGGCGGGCCGACCGGGGCCGTCTCGTACACCCGCGAGGAGCGCACCACGGCGATCCCCTCCCGGGCCGCCAGGAGGTCCACCGCGGCCTGGAGGTTCGAGAGCCGGTCCCCCAGGTTCGCGCCGAGCCCGAGGAACGCGGCCTCCTCCACGCTCAACCCCCCTCGTCGGCCCCCGACGACGACGCCGCGGCCACCCCCTCGATGCCGAGGGAGCCGGCGGCCCGCGGCTTGTGGACGACCGCCGTGGCCCGCGCGACGCGCGGCAGCGCTGCGACGGCGTCCGCCACGGCCCTGGCCAGGGTCTCCAGCAGCTCGTAGGAGCCCTCGGCCACCGCCCGCCGGGCGGTCTCGGCGACCGTCCGGTAGTCCACCGTGGACGAGATGTCGTCGCGGTCCACCTCGACCTCGACGTCGAGGTCCACGACGAACTCCTGGGGCTCCTCCTTCTCCTCGGGGTTCACCCCGTGCCGGCCCGCGGCGCGGATCCCCGAGAGGAACAGCCGGCTCGTGCTCACCGCTCCTCCCCGGGCGGACGTCGTCCCAGCGACAGCATGACGGGTCCCGCCGGCGCGTGCGAGTGCCGCTCCCCGAGGTGGCGGGACCGGAGGAACTCGACGATCAGCGTGGCCACGGTGGGGGTCGCCTCCTCGGCGACCCCGTGCCCGCGGCCCGGGAGGACCGCGAGGGCGGCCGTGGGGATCCGCTCCTGGAGCGCCTCCGCCGCCTCGACCGGGACCAGCCGGTCCTCCTCCCCCCAGACGAGGAGCGTCGGCACCTCCCGGCGCGCGAGCTCGGCCGCGGCGGCGTCGTCGACGTCCGTGGCCCCGACCAGGACCAGCGTCCGCACCCTCCCCCTCGCCGCGAGCAGCGCCGCCACCCCTCCCCCCGAGCCCTCCCCGACGGCGGCCGCCCCGGCGACCCCGAGCGTGTCGAGCAGCTCCCCCACGAGGTCGGCCCGCGCGCCGACGCCGAGGGGCGCCCCCCCGGCCCGGTCCATGTCCCCCTGCCCACGCGCCCCGCCCAGGTGGGCGGACGCGTCGGCCCCCGCCGCGGCGGCATCGGGGCCTGGGAGG
>DATLZM010000481.1:0-1052 GCA_035573995.1 Actinomycetota bacterium
GATGCGGAAGGAGAAGTACCTCGACCTGGTCGACGCCTACGGGTTCGAGGTGATCCGCGGCCACGCCTCGTTCACCGCGCCCGACCGGGTCTCGGTGGACGGGCGGGAGCTCACGGCCGGCGCGTTCCTCGTGGCCACCGGGGCCTCCCCGGCCGCGCCCCCCATCCCGGGGCTCGAGGAGGCCGGGTACCTCACCAGCACCACGGCGCTGGGCCTCCGGGAGCTGCCGCGCTCGCTCGCGGTGATCGGGGCGAACGCGATCGGCCTCGAACTCGGCCAGTTCTTCCTCCACCTGGGGACCGCGGTCGTGTTCTTCGACGTCCTCGAGCGGATCGCGCCGTTCGAGGAGCCGGAGGTCTCGGAGGCGATCGCGCAGGTCCTCCGGGAGGAGGGCGCGGAGGTCCACGCCCCGGCCCGGATCCTCGAGGTCTCGGGCGGGGACGGGGGGCGGGTGGTCAGGGCCGAGGTCGAGGGGGCGGTGCGGGACTTCCCCGTCGAGCAGGTCCTCGTGGCGACCGGGCGCCGCCCGAACACCCAGGGCCTCGGGCTCGACCGGGCCGGGGTGGAGGTGGACGGGCGCGGCGCCATCGTCGTCGACGAGGAGCTCCGGACGACCAACCCCAGGGTGTTCGCCGCCGGGGACTGCACGCCCTCCCCCCAGTTCGTCTACGTCTCGGCCTACGAGGGCGCCCTCGCCGCCGAGAACGCCCTCGACGGAGGGGGCCGGAAGGTCGACCTCCGGGCCCTGCCCAGGGTGACCTTCACGAGTCCCCAGATCGCGGCGGCCGGCCTCACCGAGGCGCAGGCCAGGGAGCAGGGCAGGTCGGTGAAGACGGCCGTCCTCCCCCTCTCGGCGGTGCCCCGCGCCATCGTGAACCGCGACACCCGGGGGCTCATCAAGATGGTGGCCAACGCGTCCACCGACGAGCTCCTCGGGGTGTCGGTCCTGGCCGAGGCGGCGGGCGAGGTGATCCAGTCGGCGGTGCTGGCGATCAAGTTCCGCCTGACCGTGGCGGAGATCGCGGACACCTTCCACCCCTACCTCACGATCG
>DATLZM010000482.1:0-2182 GCA_035573995.1 Actinomycetota bacterium
CAGCCGCCCCCGACCCCGCCCGGCGCCGCGCTCAGCGGGCGGCGAGGCGGCGGCCCGCCGACCACACGCGCTGGCCCAGCGTGACCGCGCCGAGCGCGGCGAGCAGGGCGAGGGCGGGGAGGAGCGCGCCCGGGATCGCGAGGCCGAGGATCAGGACCACGTAGCGCTCCAGGCGCTGGAACAGCCCCTCCGACACCCGCACCCCGGCCGCCTCGGCCTCGGCCCGCACGTGGCTCACGAGGAGCGAGACCACGAGCGTGACGAGCGCGAGCGCCGCCTCGGTCCGCTGCCCCTGCCCGGAGAGGGACCACGAGAGGCAGGCGAAGAGGACGGTGTCCGAGACCCGATCCAGGACCGAGTCCAGGAACGCGCCGGAGCGACGTTCCTCGCCGCGGAGCCGTGCCAGCGAGCCGTCCAGGACGTCGAGCATCCCCGCCACCACGAGGACGACCGCGGGGACGAACCGGTCGCCCGCGAGGAGCATCCCGCCGGCCACGAGGTTCGCGGCGAAGGAGGCCAGCGTGAGCTGCCACGGCCGCACGCCGGCGCGGTAGAGGCCCGCGAGGAGCAGGCGGAAGGGCCACGCGAACAGCCGCTGCATCACGGGGCCGATCGCGCTCTCGTTGCGGCGCGGGGCGGGCATGTCCCGCACGCGCGGAGGCTCCCGCGCCTCGTCGTCCTCCGCCATCCCCTACCCCGACGGGCCGAACCCGACCACCCGGTAGCGGAACACGCCGCCCGGGGCCCGGTACGACACCTCCTCGCCGACGGTGGCGCCGAGCAGGGCCGCGCCCAAGGGCGAGGCGGTGGTGACGGTGCGTGCCCCGGCCACCCGCTCCTCGGCCGACTCGGCGAGGAGGTACGTCTCCTCCTCCGGATCCTCCTCGTCGAGCGGGAGCAGGCGGACCACGACCCCCGGCACGACGGAGTCGGCCGCCCGCGGCGCCTCGACGATCTCCGGGTCCCGGAGCATCCGCTCGAGCTTCCGGATCCGGGCCTCCATCAGGGCCTGCTCGTTCTTGGCCGCGTCGTACTCGGCGTTCTCGCGGATGTCCCCGTGGGCCCGGGCCGCGGCGAGTCGCTCCGCGATCCTGGCCCTGCCCGCGGTCCGGAGCTCCTCGAGCTCGGCCCGGAGCCGCAGGTAGGCGTCGAGGGTGAGGGTGGCCGTCGGCTCGTGGCCGGGGGGACGGGGCGGCCGGTTCGCCAGCTCCTCCGGCAGCTCTCCCATGTCGCTCGATGCTAGCAAGGGCGCGGGACCCCTCCCGAGCACGGCTCGACCCGGGATCCCGGTGACCGCGTCCCTCGGCTCAGCCCGCGGCCCACACCCCGTGGGGACCGGCCCCCACGGGGATCACGGCCACCCGGCGGTGCCGCCGGACGCTGAACACGACCAGGCGGCCGTGCGCGTGGTCCGCCACCGCGGCCCACCGCCCGTCGGGCGTGATCGCGACGTGGTGGGGCTCGCCGGGGAAGGGCAGGGACCGGAGCACCCGCACCGGCCGGACCGAGAGGACGTAGATCCTGCCCGCCCCGTGGTCGGTGATCCACGCCTCGCGCCCGTCGGGCGTGAAGGCCAGGTGGTGCGCCTCGACGCCGAGGGGGAGCGTCCGGACCAGCCGCGCCCCGTCGAACACGTGGAGCGCGCCGCCCCAGTCGGTGACCCACAGCCGGCCGTCGGGAGCGAACAGGAGGTCATGGGGGGCGCGCCCGGTCGGCACGTAGCGGAGCACGCGGGCGTCGTCCAAGGCCACCACGGCCAGCTCGTCGCTGCCCTCGAGCGTGACCCACGCGCGGCGGCCACCCGGCGCGATCGCCAGGTCGTGGGGATCGGCGCGGAGCGGGATGCTCGGGAACACCCGACCGTCGAGCCGCACGCGGTCCACCCGCGCGTCCCCCTGGTTCGCGACCACGACGAGCCGCCCGACCGCCTTGACGTCGTGGGGAGCGCCCCCGAGCCGGACGGAGCGGACCCGGCCGTCGCGGATGAGCGCGATCCAGCCCGAGCCCCACAGCGCCACGGCCACCGTGCCGTCCCGGGCGACCGTGAGGTTGTGCGGCCCGCCCGGCGTCCGGTAGCGGGCGACCACGCGCCGGCCGCCGACGTCCACGAGCGCGGTCCGCCCGGCGTCCTCGAGCGCGACCCAGACCCGGTCGGCGGCCGCCGCGGCCCCCGGGCGGACCG
>DATLZM010000483.1:0-1722 GCA_035573995.1 Actinomycetota bacterium
CCCGCCGCTCCGCCTCCGCCCGCTCCCGGACCCTGGCCTCGAACCCCTCGGCCACCAGCCGCCGCACCTCGTCGGCCTCGGCCAGCTCGAGCGCGCGGAGCGCGAGCTCGCGGGCCGCGGCGGCCCGGGTCCGCCGGACCGCCTCCTTCACCGCGGGGATCCGGGGCGGGGCGACGGAGAGCTCGCGGACCCCCAGCCCCACGAGGAGCGGGACCGCCGCCTCCTCGCCCGCCGCCTCCCCGCAGACCCCGACCCACCGGCCGTGGCCGGCCGCCCCCTCGACCGTGGCGCGGACCAGCGCGAGCACCGCCGGGTGCAGGGGATCGGCGAGGCCGGCGACCCGTTCGTTCCCCCGCTCCGCGGCCAGCGCGTACTGGGTCAGGTCGTTCGTCCCGATCGAGAGGAACTCCACCAGGGCGGCCAGGGCGCCGGCCCGGAGCGCCGCGGCCGGGACCTCGATCATGGCCCCGACCTCGAGGGAGGGGCCGCCGAGGCGCGCCCGTTCCTCCTCCAGGATCCGGCGCGCCTCCCGGAGCTCTCGGACCGTGGCCACCATCGGGAACATCACCCGCACCGGGTGGTCGGCCGCGACGCGGAGGATCGCCCGGAGCTGCGCGCGGAGGACCTCCGGCTCGGCCAGGGCCAGGCGGATCCCCCGGAGGCCGAGGAACGGGTTCGCCTCCGGGGCCAGGCGCAGGTAGGGGAGGGGCTTGTCGGCCCCGACGTCGAGGGTCCGGATCGTGAGCGGGCGCCCCCCCAGGGCCTCGGCGGCCGCCCGGTAGGCGGCCTCCTGCTCCTCCTCCGAGGGCATCCGGTCGCGTTCCATGAACAGGAACTCGGTCCGGAACAGCCCGACGGCGTCGGCGCCGAACCCGACCGCGACCGCCGCCTCGTCGGGGTGCCCGACGTTCGCCGCGACCTCGATCCCGACGCCGTCCAGGGTCGCGGCCGGGGCCCGCGCGGCGGCCCGGGCCCGCCGCTCCGCCTCCGCCCGCTCCCGGACCCTGGCCTCGAACCCCTCGGCCACCTCGGGCGGGGGATCGACGTGGACCTCGCCGCGGTCCCCGTCCAGGGCCACCGGGGTCCCCTCCGCGATCCCCAGGAGGGCGGGCCCGACGCCCACCACGGCGGGGATCCCGAGGGACCGGGCGAGGATGGCTGTGTGGGAGGTGGGCCCGCCGCGCGCGGTCGCGATCCCCCGGACCAGCGCGCGGTCCAGGCGGACGGTCTCGGCCGGCGTGAGGTCGGCCGCGACCACGACGCCCTCGCCGCGGATCGCGGGGGGCGGCGCTCCGGCCAGGGCGTCGAGGACCTGCCGGGCGATGCCCCGGACGTCCCACGCCCGGGCCCGGAGGTACTCGTCGTCGACCGCCTCCCAGGCCCGGGCCGCGTCCTCGCACGCGTCGAGCCAGGCGCGGACCGGGTTCGCGCCGGCGGCCGCGGCCCGCCGGGCCGGCTCGAGGAGCGCCTCGTCGGAGAGGAGCAGGAGATGGGCGTCGAAGATCTCCGCCTCCCGGGGCCGGCCGGCGGCGGCCACCCGGTCCCGGAGGCTCCGGACCTCCGCCGCCACCCGGTCCATCGCCGCGCGGAGCCGCTCGAGCTCGGCGGCGGGGTCGTCCACCCGGGCCGGGGGGGCCTCGGGCTCCGCGGGGCGGAGGCACCGGGCCGGGCCGAGCGCGAGGCCGGGGGACGCGGGCAGCCCGCGGAGCACGGTCCCCGGGG
>DATLZM010000484.1:0-3141 GCA_035573995.1 Actinomycetota bacterium
ACGAGCTCCGGCGGGTCGACGCCGTCTCCTCCTCGGCCCTGGCCCGCTTCCGGCGGGGGCCGGCCCCCGACCCGGCCCCGACCCGCGGGGGAGGGGCGCCGCGCTAGCTGCCCTTCACCTCCCAGACGTCCCCCGTGCGGAGGAGCTTGGCGAGGTCGCCCTTCCCGAGACGCTCGGTGGCCGCCCGGATCTGGGCGTCCATCGCCTCGCCGTAGACCGGGCGCTCCACCTGGCGGAACACGCCGATCGGCGTGGGCTGGGTGGGGCCCGACGCGAGGTGCGCGAGGGCGAAGGCGAGGGTGGGGTCGCCGTGGACGTCGTGGACGACGATCCGGTCCTGGGGCGCCCGCTCGATGGGGACGATCTCCAGGCGCCCGTTGTCGCCCGCCACGACGGCCTTCCGCCCCTCGTCGAACACCACCCGCTCGCCGTGCACCAGCCGGATCTGGTTGCGGCGGCCGGACTCCTTCTCCCGGATCAGGTCGAAGGCGCCGTCGTTGAACACGTTGCAGTTCTGATAGATCTCGACGAACGCCGCCCCGCGGTGGGCGGCGGCGGCCCGGAGCACCTCGGTCATGTGCTGGCGGTCGTTGTCGATCGTGCGGGCCACGAACGTCGCCTCGGCCCCCAGGGCCAGGGCCACGGGGTTGAAGGGGTGGTCGAGGGAGCCGAACGGCGTCGACTTCGTGACCTTCCCCTCCTCCGAGGTCGGCGAGTACTGGCCCTTGGTGAGCCCGTAGATCTGGTTGTTGAACAGGAGGATCTTGATGTCCACGTTGCGGCGGAGGGCGTGGATCAGGTGGTTCCCGCCGATCGAGAGGCCGTCGCCGTCCCCGGTCACGACCCACACCGACAGGTCCGGCCGCGCCGTGGCGATCCCCGTGGCGAGGGCCGGGGCCCGGCCGTGGATCCCGTGGACCCCGTAGGTGTCGACGTAGTACGTGAACCGCCCCGAGCACCCGATGCCGGAGACGAACACGATCCGCCAGGGCGGTATCCCGAGCTCCGGCAGGAACGACTGCACGGTCGCGAGGATCGCGTAGTCCCCGCAGCCCGGGCACCAGCGGACCTCCTGGTCGCTCGCGAAGTCCTTCCTCGTGAGGGTGGCCACGCCGCCCCCGTTCCCCTGCTCGCTCATGCCACGCTCCCCGTCCGCTCGACCTCGATCACCCGGAGGATCTCCCGCTCCAGCTCGTCGGCGAAGATCGGGAGGCCCCGGACCTTCGTGAAGCTCACCGCGTCCACCAGGAACCGCCCCCGCACGAGGAGCGCGAGCTGGCCGAGGTTCATCTCCGGGATCAGCACCTTGGGGTAGGAGCGGACCACCTCGCCCGTGTTCGCCGGGAAGGGGTTCAGGTGGACGAGGTGGGCCGCGGCGACCCGGCCGCCCTGCTCCCGGACCCGCCGCACCGCCGCGCGGATGGTCCCGAGCGTGGACCCCCAGCCCAGCACGAGCAGCTCGGCGTTGTCGTCGGGGTCGTCGACGGCGAGCGGGGGGATGTCCTCCGCGATCCGGGCGACCTTCTCGGCCCGCAGGTGGGTCATCCGCTCGTGGTTCTCGGGGTCGTAGCTGATGTCGCCGGTCCCGTCCTCCTTCTCGAGCCCCCCGATCCGGTGCTGGAGCCCGGGCGTCCCCGGGATCGCCCAGGGCCGCGCCAGCTTCGCGTCCCGCAGGTAGGGCAGGAACCCCTCGGGCGAGTTCGGCTCGGTGGCGAAGCCGGGGTCGATCCGCGGCAGGTCCTCGACCTCGGGGATCCGCCACGGCTCGGAGGAGTTCGAGAGGAACGTGTCGGACAGCAGGATGACCGGCGTCCGGTAGCTCACCGCGATCCGCACGGCCTCGATCGCCGCGTCGAAGCAGTGGGCCGGCGAGCTGGCGGCCACGATGGGGAGGGGGGACTCGCCGTGCCGACCGAACATCGCCATCAGGAGGTCGGCGGCCTCGGTCTTGGTCGGCATCCCCGTGGAGGGCCCGGCCCGCTGGACGTCGACGATCACCATCGGGAGCTCGAGGGCGACCGCGAGCCCGATGGTCTCGGCCTTGAGGTCCATCCCGGGACCGCTCGTGCCGGTCACCCCGAGGTGGCCGGCGAAGGCCGCCCCCAGGGCCACGTTGGCCGCGGCGATCTCGTCCTCGGCCTGGAGCGTGCGCACGCCGAAGTTCTTGAGCTTCGCCAGCTCGTGGAGGAGCTCGGAGGCCGGCGTGATCGGGTAGCTCGCGTAGAACAGGGGGAGCCCGCTCCGCTCGGAGGCGGCCACGAGCCCCCAGGCCAGGGCCTGCGCCCCCGAGACGTTGCGGTAGAGGCCCGGCGACGCGGGCGCCGGCCGCACCCGGTAGGACTGGGCGAAGAGCTCGGTGGTCTCCCCGAAGTTGTAGCCGGCCTTGAACGCCGCCACGTTGGCCTCGAGGATCTCGGGCTTGCCGGCGAACCTCCGCTCGAGCCAGGCCAGGGTCACCTCGGTGGGCCGGCCGTACATCCACGACAGGAGCCCGAGCGCGAACATGTTCTTCGACCGCTCGGCCTCCTTCTTCGAGATCGGCAGGTGCTCGGTGGCCCGGAGGGTGATCGAGGTCATCGGCACCCGGTAGACCTGGTACCCCTCGAGCGTGCCGTCGGTGAGCGGGTCGCTCGCGAACCCGGCCCGCTCGAGGTTCCGCGGGGTGAAGGCGTCCTCGTTCACGATGATCGTGCCGCCCCGCCGGACCACCCCCAGGTTGGCCCGGAGCGCTGCGGGGTTCATCGCCACCAGGACGTCGCACCGGTCGCCCGGGGTCGTGACGTCCTCGGACGCGAAGTGGATCTGGAACGCCGACACGCCGTGGACCGTGCCGGCCGGCGCCCGGATCTCCGCGGGGAAGTCGGGCAGGGTGGCGAGGTCGTTCCCGAGGACCGCGGTCGCGGTGGTGAACCGGTCCCCGGTGAGCTGCATCCCGTCGCCCGAGTCCCCGGCGAACCGGACGACGACGTGTTGGGTCTCCTGCACGGTCTTGGTCATCGTCCCCGGCCGGCCCGTCGCCGGCCCGCGCCTCCTTACGATCGAACGTGGACGGATGGGGCCTCTCCCATGGTAGCGCGCCGCTCCGGGTCGGAGACCCCGAGGCCCTCCGGTTCGCCGTTCCGGCCAGGTCGTGACCGCTGG
>DATLZM010000485.1:0-1735 GCA_035573995.1 Actinomycetota bacterium
GCTCTCCTGGGTCCCGCTCCTCGGGCGGACCCCGGACGCCGCCGCCGCCCTGGCCGAGGCGGCGGGCGAGACGGCCATGGCCGGGGAGATCCTCTCGGGCGCGCTCGAGGGGATCCCCGGCGGGATCGCGGGTCTCGGGCCGCGGGATGGCCGGCTCCCGATCGAGGCCTACGCGCGGCTCGCCGAGCCCGCCCGGCGCGCGGCGGGGCTCGTCGCGGAGGCCATCGGGGAGGTGCGGGCGAGCGCGGCCCACCTCCTGCCGGGGCCGTTGGCCCGGGCACGCCGGGAGGCCGAGGAGCAGCTCGCCGCGCTCCGCCGCTCGCTCGCGAGCGCCGCGGGGCTGCTCCGCCGGCTCCCCTCGTTCCTCGGGGCCGACGGGCCGCGCCGGTACTTCCTCGGGGCCCAGAACCCGGCGGAGCTCCGCGGCACCGGGGGCCTGATCGGCGCCTACGCCATCCTCACCGCCGATGCCGGGCGCCTCACGCTCTCGGGCTTCAGGCCGGTCCAGCGCCTCCCCGACCTGGACCCGCGGGCGGTCCCCGGCCCCACGGAGGAGTACGCGGCGCTCTACGACCCGTTCCGGGAGGGGAACGGGTTCTGGCTCAACATCAACATGACCCCCGACTTCCCCACCGCCGCCCGGGCCATCCTCGAGGCCTACCGGGCCGCGACCGGCGAGCGCCTGGACGGGGTGATCACGGCCGACCCCGTCGCGCTCGAGGCCCTGGTCCGCCTGACCGGGCCGGTGACGGTGCCCCGGGTCGGGGTCCGGCTGGGGGCGGAGGACGTCGTCGACTTCCTCGCGGTCGAGGCCCGGCGGCTGTTCGACGGGCAGACCGTGCGGAAGGTGACGCTGGGCGACGTGGCGGGGGCGGTGCTCGCGCGGTTCCTCGCCTCCCGGCCGTCGCCCGACGCCCTGGCGACGGTGGCCGAGGTGGCCGCCGGGGGCCACCTCCACGCCTTCAGCACCGACCCCGGGATGCAGGCGGCCCTGGAGCGGACGCCGGTGGGGGGCGCCCTGCGGGCGCGGGGCGGGGACCTCGTGGCCGTGGTCCAGAACAACGCGGGCGGGAACAAGCTCGACCTCTACCAGGAGACCGAGGTCTCCTACCGGGTGGCGCTCGCCGCCGACGGGACGGCCCGGGGGAGGCTCGCCGTGACCCTGGCGAACGACGCGCCGCGGGACGCGCCCACGACCTCCGTGGCCCCGGGCCTCGCGCCCCGCGAGAACGCGGCGATCGTGCAGCTCTACTGCGCCCCCACCTGCCGGCCGCTGGGGTTCGAGGCGGCCGGGGAGCCGCAGCCCGTCGCCGGGGGCGTCGAGCGCGGCTTCCCGTTCGTCCGCGGCTACGTCCGGATCCCCCGGGGTGAGGCGGCGCGGCTCGCGGTGTCCTCGGCGACGTCGGGCGCGTGGTCGGGCGACGGCACGGGCGGGAGCTACCGCCTCACCGTGCTCACCCAGCCCACGATCCGCCCGGTCCGGGTGCGCGTGGAGATCGCCCCGCCCCCGGGGATGCGCGTGGTCTCGGCGAGCCCGGGCCTCCGGCCGGAAGGCGACGGGGTCCGGTACGAGGGGACGCCCGGGCCCCTCCTCGAGCTCGAGGTCTGGTTCGCGCCCCCGCTCCCGCTCCGGCTGTGGCGGGAGCTGCTCGAGTTCCTCAGGACCCCGGTGTTCGGCGGTTGAGCGGCCCGGAGCTGGTCAGTCGGTGCGGCTGCGGCGGCGGGCCGCGGCGAG
>DATLZM010000486.1:0-10229 GCA_035573995.1 Actinomycetota bacterium
CACGCCACGGTGGTCGTCACCGAGGGCGAGTCCTACCGGATGAAGGAGGCCCGATCGAAGGGAGGAGCAAGGAGGAAGGCAAGCTGAGGGTGGAGACTTTCAGTTGGCCACCAGTGGAGACTTTCGCTTGGCCATTGACAAATCTGGTGTCGTCGTCGTAACAGTTCGGCGATGTCGTAGACGTTGCGCTTGTCGAATGCGTCTTGCACGTGGTGCTGTTGCTTCCAACGGAGCAGTCGCAGTTGCTTGGAGTTCCCGGGCGAACGTAATTGCAGCACCGGCTCGGCCCACACGGATTGCCCCTCGCACTGCCAGGGCAACCTAGGCCGGGCCCTGAGCACGTATCACCCTTGACCACCAGCTGTGCAAGACTCGATCGCAAGACAACACGCGCTCCAGCTCGGGTGGGCGAGGATCACGGGGTGCCCGGCGGCGGACCGGTGGACCAGGGTCTGGGCCTTCTCGGCGGCGGCGAGGGAGAACACCACCACGAGCGCCCACCGGGCGCCGTCGGCGAGATCCCGGGGCTCCACGTCCGACCTGCCGACCCGACCCTCTGGGGGCGACCCTACGCCCGACCCCCCTCCCGCGTGTCAAGGCATCGTGAAAAGGTTCACAGGGAGGCCGGTGGCGGGTTCGGACCCGGGACCGGTGCGGAGCCCCCTACGCCCCGACCCGCTCGGCCACCCGGAGCACCAGGCCCTCGGGGGTGGCGTCCACCTCCACCTCGTCGCCCTCGGAGGCCTCCCCCGCGAGCAGCATCGTGGCCAGGCGGTCGGCGAGCTCCCGCTGGATGAGCCGCTTGAGCGGCCTCGCCCCGTAGGTGGGGTCGTAGCCGCGCTCGGCGAGGTAGCCCCGCGCCGCCTCGGTGAGCCGGACCGAGAGCCTCCGCTCCGCCAGGCGGGCTTGGAGCGCCTTCACCTGGAGGTCCACGATGGCCCGGATCTCCTCCCGCCCGAGCGGGGAGAAGACGAGGATCTCGTCCAGGCGGTTCAGGAACTCCGGGCGGAACGCCGCCCGGACCTCGGCCAGCACCCGCTCCCGCCGCTCCTCAGGGGAGAGCGTGGGGTCCGCGAACAGGTGGGAGCCGAGGTTCGAGGTCATGATCACCACCGCGTTGCGGAAGTCCACGGTCCTGCCCTGCCCATCGGTGAGCCTGCCGTCGTCGAGCAGCTGGAGCAGGAGGTTGAAGGCGTCGGGGTGGGCCTTCTCCACCTCGTCCAGGAGGATCACGGAGTAGGGGCGGCGGCGGACCGCCTCGGTGAGCTGGCCCCCCTCCTCGTAGCCCACGTAGCCGGGGGGCGCCCCGATCAGCCGGGAGACCGCGTGGCGCTCCTGGTACTCGCTCATGTCGATCCGGACCATGGCCCGCTCCGAGTCGAACAGGAACTCCGCCAGGGCCTTGGCCAGCTCGGTCTTGCCCACCCCGGTGGGCCCCAGGAACAGGAACGAGCCGATGGGGCGGTTCGGGTCGGCCAGGCCGGCCCGGGAGCGGCGGATGGCGTTGGCCACCGCGGTCACCGCCTCGTCCTGGTCCACGATCCGCTCGTGGAGGCGCTCCTCCATCCGGAGGAGCTTCTGCATCTCCCCCTCCATCAGCCGGGAGACGGGGATCCCGGTCCAGGCCGAGACGACCTCGGCCACGTCCTCCTCGTCGACCTCCTCCTTCAGCATCTTCCGGTCCCGCTGGACCTCGGCCAGGGCCTGCTGCTCGGCCTCCAGCTGCCTGGAGAGCTCGACGAGCCGCCCGTAGCGGAGCTCCGCGGCCCGCTCCAGGTCGCCGTCGCGCTCGGCCCGCTCGGCCTCGCCGCGGACCTGCTCGATCTCGCGCTTCAGCTCCCGGATCCGGTCCACGTGCCGCTTCTCCCGCTCCCAGTGGGCCTTCATCGCGGCCATCTCCTCCTGGAGCTCGGCCAGCTCCCGCTCGAGCTTCTCCAGCCGCTCCTTCGAGGCGGGGTCGGTCTCCTTGCGGAGCGCGGCCCGCTCGATCTCGAGCTGCTTGATCCGCCGGTCGACCTCGTCGATCTCGGTGGGCATCGAGTCGATCTCGATCCGCAGGCGCGAGGCCGCCTCGTCGATCAGGTCGATCGCCTTGTCGGGGAGGAAGCGGCCGGTCACGTAGCGGTTCGAGAGCACGGCGGCCGCGACGAGCGCCGAGTCCTGGATCCGCACGCCGTGGTGGACCTCGTAGCGCTCCTTGAGGCCCCGGAGGATCGCGATCGTGTCCTCCACGGACGGCTCGCCCACGTAGACCGGCTGGAACCGCCGCTCGAGCGCGGGATCCTTCTCGATCTTCTCCCGGTACTCGTCGAGGGTCGTCGCACCGATCATCCGGAGCTCGCCCCGGGCGAGCATCGGCTTGATCATGTTCCCCGCGTCGAGGGCGCCCTCGGCGGCCCCCGCCCCCACCACCGTGTGGAGCTCGTCGATGAACGTGATGATCCCGCCCTCGCTCTCGGCGATCTCCCGGAGCACGGCCTTGAGGCGCTCCTCGAACTCCCCCCGGTACTTCGTGCCGGCCACGAGCGCGCCGAGGTCCAGCTGGACGATGCGCTTGTCCTTGAGCGACTCCGGGACGTCGCCCGCCACGATCCGCTGGGCCAGGCCCTCCACAATCGCGGTCTTGCCCACGCCGGGCTCCCCGATCAGCACCGGGTTGTTCTTGGTCCGCCGGGAGAGGACGTGCATCACCCGGCGGATCTCGTCGTCCCGGCCGATCACGGGGTCGAGCTTGCCCCGGCGGGCCAGCTCGGTGAGGTCCCGACCGTAGCGCTCGAGGGCCTGGTACTTCTCCTCGGGGTTGGGGTCGGTGACCCGCTGGCGGCCCCGGACGTCCGCCAGCGCCACGAGCACCTGGTCCCGCGCGATCCCCGCCTCCCGCAGGATCCGGGCGGCGGCGTGGTCGCCCTCGAGCATCGCGAGCAGGAGGTGCTCGGTCGAGACGTACTCGTCGGTGAGGGCCTGGGCCTCCCGGGACGCCCGGTCCAGCAGGGCCACGGTCGCCGGGGAGAGCCGCACCTCGGCCGCCGGGCCCTGGACGTAGACCCGCGGCAGGCGCGCCAGGGCCTCCTCGACCCGGTCCCGGAGCGCGCGCGGCGACGCGCCGAGCCGCTGGAGCAGCGGGTAGACGACCCCCTCGGGGTCCGCGAGGAGCGCGAACAGGAGGTGCTCTGGCTCGATCGCCTGGTGGTTCCGGGCCACCGCCTGCTCGCGCGCCGCCTCGAGCGCGAGCTGCGAACGGTGCGTCAGCCTGGAGAGGTCCATCGCTCACTCCACCTCCTCGCCGGGCCACCCCAGCCAGGGGAACCGGGGCATGCTCCCGAGCGGCACGATGGCGCCGGGCTGGTCGAGCCGCGCCCCGCCCGTCGTCCGCGCCCGCCGGAGCTCCTCCTCGAGCTCCGCGGTCCGCCGGCGGAGCTCCTCGAGCTCGGCCTGGAGCTCCATGATCATCTTCACGCCCGCCAGGTTCACGCCCCGGCGCTGCGTCAGCTCCTGGATCTGCCGGAGCCGCGCGATGTCCCGGTCGGAGTACCGGCGGGTGTTCCCGGGCGTGCGGCGGGGACGCAGGAGCCCCTTCCGCTCGTAGATCCGGAGCGTCTGGGGGTGGACCCCCGCGAGCTCCGCCGCCACGCTGATGATGTACACGGCCCGGTCCGCCGACCGGTCGTCCGTCCGTCCGTTCCGCTCGTCCACCTCGAACCTCCTCGCGCCCCGCTCAGGGCTCCACGCCGAGCCCCGCGCGCGGCGACCCCTTCTCGACCTGCCGGAGCCGCTCCAGCAGCTCCCGCTCCTCCTTCGAGAGCTTCGTGGGCACCGCGACCCGCACCGTGACCAGCAGGTCGCCGGCCCCGCCCGGCCGTGGCACGCCCTTGCCCCGGATCCGGAACGTGCGCCCGGGCTGCGTGCCCGGCGGGACCTTGAGCGTGACGGCGCCGTTCAGCGTCGGCACCCGCACGTCGGCCCCCAGGGCGGCCTCGGCGAACGTGATCGGGAGCTCGAGGTGCAGGTCGTCGCCCCGCCGCTCGAACAGCGGGTGCGGCGCGACCCGCACCCGGACGTACAGGTCGCCCGGGGGCGCCCCGGGCGGGCCCGGCTCGCCCTGGCCCGCCAGGCGGATCCGCGCGCCGTCCCGGACCCCCGCGGGGATCCGGACGCGGAACGACCGGGCCCGCCGGACGCTCCCCGACCCCCGGCAGGTCGGGCAGGGCCGCTCGACGACCCTCCCCGACCCGCCGCAGCGCGGGCACGTGCGCGCCAGCGAGAACAGCCCCTGGCTCTCGACCACCGACCCGGTCCCCCCGCAGGTCCCGCACACGGTCGGCGCCGTGCCCGGGGCGGCCCCGGTCCCGCCGCACGTCTCGCAGGGGGCGGGCCCCTGGATCCGGACCGGGACCGTGGTCCCCCGCACCGCGTCCTCGAACGAGACCAGGACCTCGGTCTCGAGGTCGTCGCCCCGGGCCGCCCGGCGCCTCGTCGCGGTCCCGAAGCCGCCGAACCCGCCGAAGAACCGCTCGAAGAGGTCATCGAGGTCGCCGAACCCGCCGAAGCCCACGCCGGGACCGGTGCCCACCCGCACCCGCCGGCCGCCGCCGGGGAACCCGCCGGCGAAGCCCGAGGACACCATGTCCCGGACCTCGTCGTAGCGCTTCCGCTTCCGCTCGTCCCCGAGGACGTCGTAGGCGGCGGAGACCTCCTTGAAGCGCTCCTCGGCCTCCTTGTCGCCCGGGTTGCGGTCGGGGTGGTAGCGCTGCGCGAGCCGCCGGTAGGCCTTCCGGATCTCCTCCTGGGAGGCGTTGCGCGGGACGCCGAGGACCCGGTAGTAGTCCTTCTCGAACCACTCGCGCTCGACGTCCCCGTTCACCCCGCACCCCCGTCCGGGCGCGCGCTCAGGACCGCGTCACCTTCACCCCGGCGGGCCGGATCACCTGCCCGCGGAACCGGTAGCCGGGCCGGAGGACGTCGGCCACCACCGGCTCGCCGTCGCCCTCGCCGGCCTGCATCAGGGCCTCGTGCTCCGCGGGGTCGAACGGCCTGCCGAGGGCCTCGATCCGCTCGAGCCCCTCGGCCTTGAGCGCCTCGAGCAGCTTGGCGTACACGAGCTCCACGCCGTGGAGGAACCGGTCGAAGTCGGGCCGGTCCTCGGCCGCCATGAGCGCCAGCTCGAACTCGTCGAGCACCTCGAGGAGCCGGCGCACGAGGGGCTCGGCGGCCCGCTCCACGGCCCGGGTCTGCTCCTTCAGCACCCGCTTGCGGTAGTTCTCGAACTCCGCCTGCAGGCGCTGGAGGTGGTCGCGGTACTCGGCGGCCTGCCGGCGGGCCTCCTCGACCTCCGCCCGCACCGCCTCGACCTCCGCGGGGCCGGGCTCGGCCGCGACGTCGCCCTCCGCCGCGGGACCGTGGCCCTCCGCCGCGGGGGGCTCGCTCACGGCCGCGGGGGGCTCGCTCACGGCCGCGGGGGCCTCGCCCTCGGGCGAGCCGGGCCCGCCCGGGGCGGTCTCCGGGCGGACCCGGCGCCGGTCCACCACCTTGACGCGCGGCCGTTCCTCCTCCCGCTCCTTCGGCTCCCGCACGTCCTCGGGGTGCTTCTCCATCGCTCCGCTCACGTCGCTCGGCTCTTCCCTCCGCTCACGCCTTCGCCTTGACCTGGATCTTCCGCGGCTTCGCCGCCTCCACCTTCGGCACCTCGATCATCAGGACGCCGTTCTCGAAGCTCGCCTGTATCCGCTCGGTGTCGGCGGTCGAGGGCAGGGCCAGGGACCGGGTGAAGGGGCCGAACCGCCGCTCCACCCGGTGGAAGGCCTCCTCGCGGACGTCCCGGTAGAACCGGCGCTCGCCCTTCACGGTGAGCGTCGAGTCCTCCACCGAGACGTCGACGTCGTCGGGCGCCACCCCCGGCAGCTCGACCGCCACCACGAAGCGCTCGGGCGTCTCGTAGACGTCGACGAGCGGCGCCCAGGCGCCCAGGGTCGAGCCGGCGCTGCCCTCGGTCGGGCCGAAGGTCCGGCTGAAGAGCCGGTTCAGCTCCTCCTGCACGCGCAGGAGGTCGCGGAACGGGTCCCACCGCGTGACCATCACGACCCACCTCCTTCGTCCACCACCTCGCCCTCGACGACGTCGCCCTCGCCCGGCGAGGCCCCCGAGCCCCCGCCGCCCGCGGCGGCGGCCTGCTGGGACCCGGCCGGCTGGACCCGCTCGTACATCGCCTGGCCGACCCGCTGGAACACCTGCATCGCGGCGTCGGTGGCCCGCCGGATCCGCTCGACGTCGTCCCCCTTCAGGGCCTCCTTCAGCTCGTCGTTGGCCCGCTGGAGCTCGCCGCGCTCGGCCTCGGGGACCTTCTCGCCCCACTCCTTGAGGGCCTTGTCGATCTGGTAGGAGAGCTGGTCCGCGGCGTTGCGGGCCTCGGCGGCCTCGCGGCGCTTGCGGTCCTCCTCGGCGAACCGCTCGGCCTCCTTGATCATCCGCTCGATCTCCTCCTTGGGGAGGGCGGTGCCGCCGGTGATCGTCATCGCCTGCTGCTTGCCGGTGGCGAGGTCCTTGGCCGAGACGTTCACGATCCCGTTGGCGTCGATGTCGAACGACACCTCGATCTGGGGCACCCCGCGCGGCGCGGGCGGTATCCCCACCAGGTGGAACTTCCCGAGCGAGCGGACCCCGGGCGAGAACACGGTCTCCCCCTCCCCCTGGAGCACGTGGATCTCGACCGTGGTCTGGCCGTCCTCGGCGGTGGTGAAGATCTCGCTCTTGCGGGTCGGGATCGTCGTGTTCCGCTCGATCAGCTTGGTGAAGATCCCGCCCTTGGTCTCGACGCCGAGGGAGAGCGGGGTGACGTCGAGGAGCAGGATGTCCTTGACGTCGCCCTTGAGCACCCCGGCCTGGATCGAGGCGCCGACGGCCACGACCTCGTCGGGGTTCACGCCCTTGTGCGGCTCCTTCCCGCCGGTGAGCCGGCGGACGAGGTCCTGGATCATCGGCATCCGGGTCGCGCCGCCCACCAGGATCACGTGGTCGATCTGGGAGATGTCCTTGCCCCAGTCCTTCACGGCCTGCTCGAAGGGCCCGACGCAGCGCTGCACGAGGTCCTCGGTCATCCGCTCGAACTCCGAGCGGGTGAGCTTCATCTCGAGGTGGAGCGGCCCCTCGGCGGTGGCCGTGATGAACGGGAGGTTGATCGTGGTCTCGAGGACCTGGGACAGCTCGATCTTGGCCTTCTCCGCGGCCTCCTTCAGGCGCTGGAGGGCCATCCGGTCCTTCGAGAGGTCCACGCCGTGGGCGTCCTTGAACGACTTCACCATCCAGTCGATGATCCGCTGGTCCCAGTCGTCGCCGCCCAGGTGCGTGTCGCCGTGGGTGGCCTTCACCTCGAAGACGCCCTCGCCAATCTCGAGGAGCGAGACGTCGAACGTGCCGCCCCCGAGGTCGAAGACGAGCACGGTCTGGTCGTGCTGCTTGTCGAGGCCGTAGGCCAGGGCCGCGGCGGTCGGCTCGTTGATGATCCGGAGCACCTCGAGCCCGGCGATCTGCCCGGCCTCCTTCGTGGCCTGCCGCTGGGCGTCGTCGAAGTAGGCCGGGACGGTGATCACGGCCTGGGTGACCGTGTCCCCGAGGTAGGCCTCCGCGTCGCGATTGAGCTTCATGAGGATCTGGGCCGAGATCTCCTGGGGGGTCCACTTCTTCCCGTCGATCTCGAGGAACCAGTCCTTCCGGCCCATCTGGCGCTTGATCGACCGGACGGTCCGCTCGGGGTTCGTGATGGCCTGTCGCTTGGCCACCTCCCCCACGAGGATCTCGCCCGTCTTCGAGAACGCGACCACCGAGGGCGTGATCCTCGACCCCTCGGCGTTCGGGATCACGACCGGCTCGCCGGCCTCGAGCACGGCGATCACCGAGTTGGTGGTCCCGAGGTCGATCCCCACCGCTCGCGGCATGTCCGACACCCCTTCCCTCGCGTGCGTTCCCCCGCCCGCCATGACGGCTGGGCGGGATCTGGCTGAGCTGCCTCGCAGGATAAAGGTTGAGCCTCCCGGTGTCAAGATTCCTGATCGCGGTGCGCTGGCGGGCAGGGAGCGAGCGCCGCCGCGTCCGCGCCGGCCCCGTGGGCCGGCCCCGGCGCCGGCGGCCGTCTTTGCCCCCGGGGCCGCCGCATCTCTAGACTCCCTCCGCGATGCTCCTGCGGGCCCTGCTGCTGGCGCTCCTCCTCGCCACGGCCGGCGGGCTGTTCGCGCGCCGCGCCCTGCTCCTCTACCGCCTGGCCCGGATGGGGCGGCCCGCGGGCCGTCGGGGCGACCTGCCCCGGCGCCTCGAGCGCGAGGCGGTGGTGGTCCTCGGGCAGCGGAAGCTCCTCCAGCGGCTCCTCCCGGGCGTCATGCACGCCCTGATCTTCTGGGGCTTCCTGGTCCTGCTCACGACGATCGTCGAGGCCATGGGCCAGACGATCGACGAGCGGTTCGCGCTCCCCTGGATCGGCCACGCGGGCTGGCTGGGCCTGGTGCAGGACCTGTTCGCCGTGGGGGTCGTGGTCGGGGTGGAGACCGCGGTCTTCATCCGGAAGGTGCTCCGGCCCGAGCGGTTCGTCGGGAGCCACCTGCGGGAGGCCGACCTGATCCTCCTCACGATCCTCCTGATCGTGCTCACGCTCCTCGGGGGGAACGCGGTCCGGATCGCCCGGGGGGTGGCCGAGGCGCCGCCGGCCTGGACCCCCGTCTCCCGGCTCCTCTCGCTCCCCCTCGAGGGCCTGTCCCCCGGGCTCCTCGCGTTCCTGGAGGCCGCCCTCATCTGGACCCACCTGCTCCTGATCCTCGGCTTCCTCGTCTACATCCCGCGCTCCAAGCACCTCCACATCGTGACCAGCGCCATCAACGTGTTCTTCCGCAACACCCGGCCGATGGGGACCCTCACCCCGCTCCGGATCGACCTCGAGGCCGAGGACGTGCACCTCGGCACGGCCACGATCGCCGACCTCACCTGGAAGCAGGTCGTGGACCTCTACTCCTGCACCGAGTGCGGGCGCTGCCAGGCGATGTGCCCGGCCTGGAACACCGGCAAGCCCCTCTCCCCGAAGCTGCTCGTGATGAACCTCCGGGACCACCTGTTCGAGGTGGGGCCGGGGCTCCTCGAGGCCAGGGAGCGGGGGGAGGAGGCGGCGGCGCCTCCGATCGTCCCCCACGTGGTCGACCCCGAGGTGATCTGGAGCTGCACGACCTGCGGCGCCTGCATGCAGGAGTGCCCGGTCGACATCGAGCACGTCGACCACATCGTCGACCTCCGCCGCTACCAGGTGATGGGGGAGTCGGCGTTCCCGCAGGAGCTCGGGGCGATGCTCCGGGGGCTCGAGGGTCAGGGCAACCCGTGGGGGATGCCCCAGGACCAGCGGGCGGACTGGGCGCGGGGGCTCGACGTGCGCGTCCTCGGCGAGGGGGAGCCGGCGCCCGAGGTCCTGTACTGGGTGGGCTGCGCCGGGGCCTTCGACGACCGGGCCAAGGGGATCTCCCGGGCCGTCGCGCGGCTCCTCTCCCGGGCCGGGGTCGACTTCGCGATCCTCGGCCCCCGTGAGCTGTGCACGGGCGACCCGGCCCGCCGCATGGGCAACGAGTACCTCTTCCAGACGCTCGCCGAGCAGAACGTGGCCACGCTCGACGCGGCGGGGGTCCGGACGATCCTCGCCAACTGCCCCCACTGCTTCAACACGCTCCGCAACGAGTACCCGGACCTCGGGGGCCGCTACGAGGTGGTCCACCATTCGGAGTTCCTCGCCCGCCTCGTGGCCCAGGGCCGGCTCCGGCCGACGGCGGAGGTCCGGGCCCTGGTGGCCTACCACGACCCCTGCTACCTCGGCCGGCACAACGGCGTCTACGACGAGCCCCGGCGGGTCCTCGACGCGATCCCCGGGCTCGACCGGGTCGAGCTCCCCCGCCACCGGGAGCGGGGGTTCTGCTGCGGGGCCGGCGGGGCGCGGATGTGGATGGAGGAGCCGATCGGCCGACGCGTGAACCGGGAGCGGATGGACGAGGCCGCCTCGACCGGGGCGGGGGTGGTGGGGGTCGCCTGCCCGTACTGCCTCGTGATGCTCGACGACGGCGCCAAGGACCGGGGCGACGCCGTGGAGGTGGCGGACCTCGCCCAGCTCCTCGAGCGGGCCCTGGGACCCGGCCCGGGAGCCGCCGCCGACCGGGCTGGGGTCCCCGCGGCGGGCGCGGCGCCGGCCGGCGGCTCGGCCCCGCGTCCCTGAG
>DATLZM010000487.1:0-2037 GCA_035573995.1 Actinomycetota bacterium
ACCGCCTCCGCCAGCACGCTCGGGCTGGAGCTCGAGCCGCGGCCCGCCGGCATCACGAGGATCCGGCCCGAGAGCGCCGCCCCCCGCTGGGGGTGGCGCGCGTCGATCACGCGGCCGGTGGCGGGGTCCAGGCCGCCCCAGAACGAGAGGGGCTCGGCCAGCACCACCGCCACCCCGGCCGCCCGGCCGGGGACCAGGGTCCGCCCCCTCAGCTCCACAGGGCCTCGTCCCGCACCACGCGGCCCGCCGCGGCCGAGCGGACGCATTCCTCGAGGCTGCCGAAGACCACCTCCACGCCCAGGTTGCCCGGCGCGTACCAGGCCCACTTCGCGGAGTCGGTCATCACGGCGCCGCCGGTCTCGCGGATCACCGGGGCGAGGTAGGTGCAGGTGTCGGTCACCACCCGGACGCCGGCCCGGGCGAGCGCGTCCGCCGCCCCGCGGCGCTCGGCCTCGGCGAGGGCGGCCCGGGACGTGTTCACGTAGAACCCGACCCCCGCGGCGACCCGGACCCCCTCGAGGAGCGCGGCGAGCCGCTCGAGCTCGGCGAGGGAGGCGTGCGGCGTGCCGACCGCGACCGCCGCGAGCCGGTCCCCGGCCGCCGTCGTGAGCTCGTCCCGCGCCCGCCGGAGCCGTTCCGGGGTCACCACCACCTCGGGCACGGGAGCCCCGCCGGTGGCGGCCTCGAGCGTCGGGGCCTCCGGCGTCACCCCGACCGCGTGGAACATCCCCACCGACCCCGACGAGGCCGCGGCGGCGCCCAGGGCCTTCAGCCGGTCCTCGGAGGTCCCCGGGGGGAGCCCCACGATCGCCGGGACCCGCGACCCCGCCGCGCGGCCCACGAGGTGGCCGAGGACCGGGTACAGGACGTCCGACGCGAGCAGGCGGTCCGAGATCCCCTCCAGCCGGACGGCCACCCGGGCCCGCCGCCCCTCGTCGGTGTGGAGCCCGACGTACGGCGCCCGTCCGGCGATCGCCGCGCAGACGTCGAGGAAGTCCCCGTAGCGCTCGGTCCGGGCGCCGAGGACCGAGTTGGCGAACACGATCGCGTTGGACTCGGCCCACGCCACCTGCTCGCCGAACCGGGGCCGGGCGTCGGGGAGCTGGTAGGGGGCGCAGGTCCAGGTCGGCCGGCACCCCATCGCGACGTACGCGTCCATCAGGCGCCTGGCCGCCTCGCCGGTCTCGGCGTCGGTCCGCACGAGCCCCGGGTGGAGCAGGTCGAGGAGCCCGACGTTGAGCGTGGTGGGCACCGAGACCCGAGCGCCGTCCGCGACGAGCCGCTCGGCGAAGTCGAGCCCGGCCCGGCCGTGGTAGAGGCACCCGTCGACGTGGGCCCGGGAGATCTCGACGAGCCGGGGCGCGCCCATGGCGCGCGCGGTCCGCACCAGGATCCGCATCGCGGTGGCCGCGGCCCGGCCCCGCTCGCCCCCGAGCATCGCTCGCTCCTCGGGCGAGAGCTCGGGCCCGGGCTCAGCCATCGCCCCTCGCGGCGCGCGCCAGGTCCTCGGGCCGGTCGACGTCGGGCGGGGCGGGCTCGTCCACGGGCACCTCGACCACGCGCTCGGGGTCGCGCTCGACGAGGGCCCGGGCCCCCACGTCGCCCGAGAGCGCCCGCGCCTCCTCCCACGCCGCGCGCGAGAGGAGCGCGGGCCCCGGCCCGTCCCGGAACCGGAGGCGGACGATCCAGGCGCCGCTCCGTCGGAAGGCGTCGGCCAGCGCCCGGACGTGGCGCGCGGCGATCCCCGGCTGGTCCGCGAGGAGCACCACCGCGCCCTCGCTGGCCGGGTCGCAGGCGTCGAGCCCGGCCGCCAGGGACGTCGCGAGCCCCTCCGGGAAGCGGGGGTTCTCGACCACCCGCCCGGACGGGGGCAGGCGGAGGGCGGCCCGCACCCGGCCGGCGTCGTGGCCCACCACCACCACCACCTCGTCGAGCCCGGCCTCGGCCGCGGCGTCGACGGCGTGCTGGACGAGGGGCTTGCCGCGGAGATCCCGGATCTGCTTGGTCCCCCCGAACCGGGTGCCCTCGCCGGCCGCG
>DATLZM010000488.1:0-6655 GCA_035573995.1 Actinomycetota bacterium
GCCGGCGGCGAAGAGCCCCGAGGCGAAGAACCCCCCGGCCCCGAGGCCCACGAGCGCCTGGCCGGCGAGGAACGCGGTCCGGCCGTGGGTCGTCGAGACGAGCGCGGCGGCCGCCGCCGCCAGGAGGAGCGGCCCCACGGCCCCCGCCCGCGGGCCCAGCCGGACCAGCGCGACGCCCCCCACCAGGTTCCCCACGGCGATCGCGGCCGCCAGGCATGCCAGGGCGAGCCCCGCGTCCCCGACCGAGAGACGGAGGTCCCGCGAGGCGAGGGGGAGGACCGGGGCGAGCAGGGACTCGGCGGTGGTCGCGGCCAGGTAGCCCGCGTTCACGGCGAGGAACGAGGGGCGGCGCAGGAGCGCGGCTGCCCCCGCCCCCGACGGTGCGGTCCCTGCGACGTCCGTGGCTCCCTGCCTCCTCGGTCGAGACGGCCGGGGTATCTTATCCTCGAGACACTGGCCCGTCGGTGGAGGGGTCTTCGTGAGCAGGGCCGTCGGCGATCGCCTGCCCCGGGAGGTCCTCGAGGCGTTCGACGGACGCGACCTCGAGCGGAAGGTCGGCCCGGCGTACCTGCTCGTGACCACCGACGAGGACGGGACGCCCCGTCCGTGCATGCTGTCGGCGGGGGAGGTCCTGGCGCCCGACGACCGCCGCCTGCGGGTGGCGCTGTGGGCGGGGACCAGGACCGCGCGGAACCTCGCCCGCGGGAGCCCCGCCCTCCTGTGCTTCGTGGCGCCGGGCACCGTGTTCTACGTCCGGGGGACCCCCCGACCGCTCGCGCCGGCCGCGGACCTCGAGCGGTTCGAGATCGCGGTATCGTCGGTCGAGTCCGACCTCCACCCCGGGATGCCCGTGACGCACGGGATCGGGTTCGCGGTGGAGCGGGACGACCCCGCCGAGGTGGTCCGGGCCTGGAGGGCGCAGATCGAGGCCCTCCGCGACGCGCCGCCCGGCGGCCTCCCGGGGAAGGGCGAGGCGACCTAGCCGCCGCCCGGCTCGACCCGCGGCTCCCAGCCGGCCCGCGGCTCCCCCCAGCGGCGGACCAGGTCGTGGGGGACGTCGAAGTGGTCGAGCACCCTGCCCACGGTGTGGTCGACCATCTCCGCGATGGTCCGGGGCCTCGCGTAGAACGCGGGGACCGGGGGGACGACGAGGGCGCCGGCCCGGGCCACCGCGAGCATGTTCTCGAGGTGGATCACCGAGAGCGGCGACTCCCGGACCAGGAGCAGGAGCTTCCGCCGCTCCTTGAGCGTGACCTCGGCGGCCCGGTGGATGAGGTTCTCCGAGATCCCGTGGGCGATCGCCGCGAGCGACCGCATGCTGCACGGCGCGACGAGCATCCCCCGGGTGAGGAGCGACCCGGAGGCGGGCGGGGCGTCCAGGTCGTTTTCCTCCCACACGTGGGTCGCGAGGGCCCGCACCTCGGCCGGCTTCCGGTCGGTCTCGGCCACGATCGTCCGCTCCGCCCACCCGCTGATCACGAGGTGGGTCTCGACCCCCGCCGCGCGGAGCGCCTCGAGGGCCCGGATCCCGTAGATCGCCCCCGTCGCGCCGGTCATCGCGACGACGAGGGGGAGCGGACCGCTCGCCCCGCTCACGCCCCGCCGCCCCCGCCGTACGGGCCGCTCGTGATCCCGTAGATGTTGCCGTCCGGCCCCCGGAAGTGGGCCCACGTGTAGCCGTCCCAGGAGTGGTCCTCGTGGAGGAAGGCCACGCCGCGCGCCTCGAGCTCGGCGCGGGCCGCCGGGACGTCGTCGACGAGGAACTCCACGACCGGCCCCCGGTCGAACTCCGGGAAGTGCTCGTGCCCGGGTCCGAACACCTCCACCCACTCCCCGGAGCCGGTCCGGAGCACCGTGAGGTTGGGGCTCTCGTGGAACACGCCGAGCCCCAGCACGTCGCGGAAGAACGCCACGGTCTCCTCGTAGCGGTCGGTGGCGGTGCCGACCCAGACGATGCCCTTGATCTCCATCAGCCCTCCTCCCCGGCGCGCGCCCGCGCCTCGCGGATCAGCCCGTGCAGCCGTTCCGGCGTGAGCGGCACCCGGTCGATCTCGATCCGGAGGGGCCACAGCGCGTCCACGACCGCGTTCGCGATCGCGGCGGGCGGGCCCACCGCGCCGCCCTCGCCCACGCCCTTGATCCCGAAGGGGTTCAGCTCCGAGGGGAACGCCTGGTGGCCGACGACGATCGGTGGCACCTCGGCGGGGGAGGGGAGCAGGTAGTCCATGTAGGTCCCGGTGAGGAGCTGGCCCTCCCGGTCGTAGACCACCTCCTCGAGGAGGGCGTTCCCGATCCCGTGCGCGATCCCGCCGTGGACCTGCCCCTCGACCACCGTCGGGTTGAGCATCTGCCCGCAGTCGTCCACGCTCACGTACCGCAGGAGCCGCACCCCCCCGGTCTCCTCGTCGACCTCCACGCCCACCACGTGGGTCCCCGACGAGAACGTCACCGTCGGCGGGACGAAGTAGTACTCCTCCTGCAGCCCGAAGCCCAGCCCCTCCGGCAGGCGGGTCCGCGGGTGCGGGCCGGCCGCCGCCGCGATCTCGGCGAAGGGGACCGCCCGCTCCGGCGCCCCCCGCGGGAAGGCCCGGCCGTCCTCGACCTCCACCTCCTCCGGGTCGACCTCGAGGAGCTCCGCCGCGACCCGAGCCACCCGGGCGCGGAGGCGGGCCGCGGCGATCCCCACGGCGGAGCCCGCCGTCACCGCCGAGCGGGAGGCGAAGGTCCCCACCCCGTAGGGGATGAGCGCCGTGTCCCCGGCCCGGACCGTGACGTCCTCCGGCCGGACCCCGAGCTGGTCCGCGCAGACCTGGGCCAGCGTGGTCTCGAGCCCCTGCCCGTGGGGCTTGGCCCCCGTGTGGACCACGACGTGCCCCGAGGGGTCGATCCGGACCACGGCCCCCTCGTGGGGGCCGTAGCCCGAGCCCTCCACGTAGCAGGCGACGCCGACCCCCAGCCGCCGTCCCTGGCGGCGGGCCGCCTCCTGCTCGGCGCGGAACCCCTCGAGGTCGAAGAGGCGGAGGGCCTGCTCGAGCTGGGCCGGGAAGTCGGCCCGGTCGTAGACCACGTCGACCCCGTCGCGGTAGGGGATCCCCATGGGGTAGGGCATGGCCTCGGGCGGGATCAGGTTCCGGCGCCGGACCTCGATGGGGTCGAGCCCGAGCTCCCGGGCCACGACGTCGACGAGCCGGTCCATCACGAACAGCGCCTCCGGCCGGCCGGCGCCCCGGACCGGGGTCACGGGGGCCTTGTTGGTCACGACGTTGCGGCACTCGAGCTCGAGGTGGTCGATCCGGTACTGGCCGCGGAAGTGGGCGGCGGCGTTGTAGGAGACCGTGATCGCGTAGGGGTTGTAGGCGCCGGAGTCGACGAGGTAGGAGCCGCGGAGCGCGAGGATCCGGCCCTCGTCGTCGAAGGCCACCTCCACGTCGTGCACCTGGTCCCGGCCGTGCCGGGTGTTGGCGAGGTTCTCCCGCCGGTCCTCGAGCCAGCGGACCGGCCGACCCAGGGCCATCGCGATGAACGGGACCAGGACGTCCTCGGGGAAGACGCCGGTGCCGAAGCTCCCGCCCATGTCCGGCGCCACCACCCGCACGTGCTCGACCGGGAGGCCCAGCATCCGCGAGAGGAACGACCGGATCAGGTGGGGGCGGGCGTTGGTGAGCCAGACCGCGAGCTCCCGCCGACCCCCGTCCCAGGCCGCCAGCACCCCCCGGGGCTCCATGGCGTTCGCGGCCTGCCGCCCCATCGCGAACCGCCGGCGGAGCCGGCGGGGGGCCTCGCGGAAGGCACGCTCGACGTCGCCCGCCGCCACCCGGAACCGGACCACGACGTTGTCCCCGAGCTCCGGGTGGAGGACCGGGGCGCCGGGGGCCACCGCGGCCTCGGCGTCCGACACGGCGGGGAGCGGCTCGTAGTCGACCTCGACCCGCTCCAGCGCGTCCTCGGCGAGGTAGCGGTCCTCGGCGACGACCGCCGCGATCGGCTGCCCGACCCAGCGCACCACCCCGTCGGCGAGCACCGGCATCGGGAGCGGCTTCACCTCGAGCTCGACCCGCTCGTACAGGCGGGGCGTGATCTCCTCCCGCCCGGCCTCGGGGAACGTCCCCACCTTCCCCCGGAGGTCGGCCGCGGTGAACACGGCGAGCACGCCCGGCGCGCCGAGGGCGGGGGTGGGGTCCACCCGCAGGAGGCGGGCGTGGGCGAAGGAGCTGCGGAGCACGGCCACGTGCGCGAGGCCCGGGACGCGGAGGTCCCCCACGTGCGTGGCCCGCCCGGTGAGGAGCCGGCGGTCCTCGACCCGCCGCCGGCGCTGGCCCGTGTACCGGGGCGGGCGCGCCCGTCGCCGGAGCTCCTCGAGGAGGTCGGCGGGGATCGAGCCCGGGCCCGCCGCGCGCTCGCTCACGCCCCCTCCGCGCGCAGCCGCGCCGCCGCGAGCTTCACGGCCTCCACGATGTTCTGGTAGCCCGTGCAGCGGCAGAGGTTCCCCGAGAGCCAGGTCCGGATCAGCGCCTCGTCGGGGTCGGGGTGCCGCCCGAGCAGCTCCACCACCGAGAGGAGGAACCCCGGCGTGCAGAACCCGCACTGGAGCCCGTGGGCCTCGGAGAACGCCTCCTGGACGGGGTGGAGCGAGCCGTCCTCGCCCTCGAGGCCTTCCACCGTGGTGAGGTCGTGCCCCTCGGCCTGGACCGCGAGGAGCAGGCAGGAGCGGACGCTCCGGCCGTCCATGAGGATCGTGCAGGCTCCGCAGACCCCGTGCTCGCAGCCCAGGTGGGTGCCGGTGAGCCCCAGCTCGTCCCGGAGGAAGTCCGCGAGCGTCATCCGGGGCTCGGCCTCGCCCGCGAGCTCCCGCCCGTTCACCCGCAGCACGATCCGCCGTCGCTCAGCCATCCCCCCCACCTCCGGCCGCCCGGTCCCGCGCCGCGAGGAGGGCGCGGCGCGCCATCACCTTCGCGAGGTGCCGGCGGAAGTCCGCCGAGGCGTGGACGTCGGAGACGGGGCGCACGGCCTCCTCCACCGCCTCCGCCGCGGCCCGGATCGCCTCGTCCGTCGGTCGCTCCCCGCGGAGGAGCTCCTCCGCCCGCTCGGCCCGCACCGCCGTGTCGCGCACCCCGATCAGCGCCAGGCGGGCGTCGGCCACGGCGCCGTCGGGCCCGAGCGAGAGGACCGCGCCCGCCCCGGCCAGGGCGAAGTCCCCGTGGCGCCGCGAGAACTCCACGAAGGCGGACCCGGCGCCGGCCGGCGGCAGCCGCAGGCGGACCCGGGTCAGGATCTCCGTCGGCTCGAGCGAGGTCGTGAAGTACGTGACGAACAGGTCGCGCGCCGCGATCGTCCGGGTCCCGCCGGGGCCGGTGGCCTCCACCTCGCCGTCGAGCGCGAGGAGGAGGGCGGGCCACTCGGCGGCGGGGTCGGCGTGGGCGATCGAGCCGCCCACGGTGCCGCGGTTGCGGATCGCCACGTGGCCGATGAGGGCCACGGCCTCCGCGATCATCGGGCACCGCGCGGCGAGCCCGGGCAGCTCCTCGACGGTCCGCTCCCTGGTCATCGCCCCCAGCTCGAGCGTCCCGTCCTCCAGGCGCACGTCGTCGAGGCCCGGCACGCGGTTGAGGTCCACGAGCAGCCCGGGGGTGGCGAGCCGCATCGCGAGGAGCGGGACGAGGCTCTGGCCGCCGGCCAGGACCTTCGCCTCGTCCCCCCGCTCCGCCAGGGCCCGGACCGCCTCCTCCAGGGACGTCGGCGCGACGTACTCGAACGGCGCGGGCTTCACGCGGACCTAGTCCCGACGGGTCTGGCGCCAGGCGTCGCCGAAGATGGCGTCGAGGTCCACCTGATCCACCCCCGGCGTCGAGATCTCCTTGGGGAAGTCGCGCTTGCGGGTGGCGTCGATCCCCACCTTGGTCACGAGGTGGGACCCGCCCGCCGGGTCGTAGGAGGCGGGGTCGAGGGGCGAGCCGCGCGCGTGGGTGACCACGAACGCGTCCTCGTGGAACCGCACGCGCTGGGCGATCGCGTGCCAGACGTCGGAGTCGTTCGTGATGTCGACGTCCTCGTCCACGACGACCACGTACTTGAGGAACGGGTCGGCGGCGAACGCCGCCATCGCCGCGTTCTTCGGGTCGCCCTCGATCAGCTTCTCCATCTGCACGTAGCAGATGTAGCGGCACCGGCCGGACGGCGGGACGTAGACCGCCTTCACCCCGCCGGAGGCGAGGCGGCAGGCCTTGTAGATCATCGAGTTCCGGGTGACGCCCGAGAGCAGCAGGTTGTCCCAGTGGCCCACGAACGAGCTCTGGTAGTGGGCGTTCCGGCGCATGGTCATGGCCTTGACCCACACCACCGGGTTGTTCCGCTCGGGGCCGTAGGTCCCCGGGTACTCGCCGAACGGGGCCTCCGGCTCGCGGAGCACGGGGTCGATCTCGCACTCCAGGACGATCTCGGCCCAGGCCGGGACCTCGACGTCGATCGTCTCGCACTTGACCATCTCGAGGGGCTCGCCGAGCATGGCCCCGGCCATCGCGAACTCGTCGACGTCGATCGAGGTGAACGAGAGGAACCCGAGCTCCACGGCCGGGTGGAGCCCGATCGCGACCGCCATCTCGGTCGGCCGGCCGGCCTTGATGTTCTTCTGCATGATGTAGTGGCCGTGGGCCGTCTC
>DATLZM010000489.1:0-1232 GCA_035573995.1 Actinomycetota bacterium
CGCTCGGGCCCTGAGCCACGCTGGGGACGGGCCGTCGCCGCCCGGGGCCGCGGTCCCGGATCCGCTTGATCTCGAAGAAGTCCTCCTGACCCACGAGCCAGCGGACGTGGTCCCACATCTCGCCCGCCTCCTCGCCCCAGCGGGGGGTGGCGATCACCGGCCCGAACATGCCCCGGCCCGAGGCGAGCACGATCGTGGGGACCCCGAACGCGGCGACGTCGCGGACCGCCTCCTCGTGGTCGCGACGGACGTCCGCGAGGAGCGAGCCGTCGCCGTCCCGCGCCGCCCGCTCGGCGAGCTCCCGAGGCAGTCCGACCTCGTCGAACGCCTCCGCCACGAGCTCCGGGCGGAGCTCCCGGCCGTCCTCGTGCACCCGCCGGCCGAGGGCCTCGTAGGCCCGACCGATCCCCTCGTTCCCCGCCTGCCTCCGCGCGGCGGCCATCGCCCGGGCGCCGAGGAGCCCCCGCGTCCGGAGGTCCTCCGGCATCTCCCCCCTGCCCTCGTTGAGGAGGATGAGGCTGAACAGCCGCCAGTCGACCCGGACGTCGCGGACCCGCTCCACCTCGCGCATCCAGACCGCCGCCTGCCACGCCCAGGGGCAGAGCACGTCGAAGTAGAACCGCACGCGCTCGGTCACGCCGCTTCCTCCCTCCGTTCCGATCCCTTATACCGAGGCTACCCGGCGCTGGGGCGCAGGCGCGCGGCGAGCTCTCCCGGGAGCCGGTCGCGGTTCGCGGGCGTCACCTCCACCACGTCGACGTCGGCGCGCGCGAGGAGCGCGTCGGTGAACGGGTGGCGGTGGACGTGGACGGTCGCCACCACGGGGAGCGGCCGCTCGAGCAGATCCCCGACCGCCGCGCGGAACCGCTCCGAGGCGAGCTCCATCTTCCCGAGCTCGTCGACGAGCACCACCGCGTCGGCGGGCGCCCCCAGGAGCGCGGGGAGCGCGACGCGTTCCAAGGCCCCCACGTCCACCCCGTACCTCCCGACCCGCACCGGCCCGGGGATCCCGACGTCGGCCAGGACCGCCTTCCTCCCGTCGAGGCTCTCGACCAGGAACCCCCGCCGCGCGGCGCCCGCGCGCACCTCACGCGTGAGGAACCCGGCCACCGGGACGCCCGCCGCCCGGAGCCGCTCCGCGAGGCGCACGACCACGGTCGTCTTCCCCACGCCCGGCCGCCCCCGGAGGAGGATCCGGGGCGGTCGACCCCCGCCCGCAGGGCGCCCCGGGC
>DATLZM010000490.1:0-3631 GCA_035573995.1 Actinomycetota bacterium
GCGTGTGGGCCGGGGATGAACCCCGGCCCACGCGGATCCTCCCGGCTCGCGCCGGCCGGTCAGAGCATCGCCGCGCTGATCAGGTTCGACTCGCGGAGCTTCCGCAGCGCCTCGCGCTCGATCAGGCGCACCCGCTCGCCGGAGAGCCCGAGCACCTTCCCGGTCTCCCGGAGCGACAGGGGCTGGCCGTTCTCCAGGCCGTAGCGGAGCGCGATCACGTGCCGCTCGCGCTCGTCGAGCACCTTGTCGACGGCCTCCCCGATCTCCTCGCGGAGCAGCGCGTCCTCGACCTCGTTGAAGGCGGACTCCGAGTCCACCTCCTCGATCAGGTCGCCGAGCTCCGTGTCCTCGCCCACCGGGGACTGGAGCGACAGCGGCTCGCGCCGGCCCATCTCGGTGAGGTCGTCGATCTCCTCGACCGTGGTGTCCAGGGCCTTCGCCAGCTCCTCCCGGGTCGGCTCGCGGCCCATCGTCTGGGCGAACTGGAACCGGGTGCGGTTCAGCTTCCGCAGCCGGTCGTGGATGTGCACCGGCAGCCGGATGGACCGCGACCGATCGGCGATGGCCCGGGTGATGCCCTGCCGGATCCACCACGTCGCGTAGGTGGAGAACTTGAAGCCGCGGCGCCAGTCGAACAGCTCGACCGCGCGCATCAGGCCGATGTTGCCCTCCTGGATCAGGTCGAGCAGCGGCAGACCCTGGCCCTGGTACTTCCGGGCCACGGAGACCACCAGGCGGAGGTTGGCCATGATGAACCGCTGGCGGGCGGCCTCCGCCTCCTTCACCTGCTGACGGGCCTTCGCGATGCTCTTCTCCGAGCGCAGCCGGCCGGAGCGGAGCTTCTCCTCCGCCTCCTTGCCGCGCTCGATGGTCATCGCGAGCTCGACCTCCTCCTCCTTCGTGAGCAGCGGCTCCCGGGCCGCCGCCTCGAGGTAGAGGCGGAGGTCGTCAGCGTCGTCGGTGCCGAGCGGGCGAGCGGGCTCTGCCATCCTTCTCCTTCACTCTCCTCCTCGAAGCCCCTCCGGGCCGTGCGCATCGACCCTCGGGCTGGTCTTCGGGACCGGGACCTCGGGACTTCCGCGGGTCTGGCGGTCGGGCACGATGAACTCGGCCTTCACGGCCGACCGACGTCATGCTACTCGACCGCCTCCCTCCATGTAAAGTAGCCTTCCTTGAACGTCTGTTCAAGCCCCCTCGGCCCCGGCCCATCCCACGGTTCCCTGAGGTATCCGCCGCGGCGGCGCGGGCGGTTCACCCGTCCCGGGCGACGTTTGATCGGCCGTTCAAAGGCTCCCCGGGATCCCCCCGCGACCCGAGGCCCGGGGCTGGCGTGGGACGGGCGCCCGGCGCCTCCCAGGTCCCCTCAGGGGACCGCGGCCGGGTCGAGCCGCTCTGGGACCGGCCTCCTGGCCCCGAGCTCCGAGGCGATCATCGCCGCCACGATCAGCCCCGCGCCCACCCATCGGTGCGGGGCGAGCCGCTCCCCGAGCCAGACCGCCGAGGCCGCGGCCGACACCAGCGACTCCCCGGCCAGGATGATCGCCGCCCGCGCCGCGGACACGTCCCGCTGGGCGACCACCTGGATCGTGAACGCGAGGCCGCTGCCGAGGACCCCGGTGAGCACCAGGAGCGGCCAGACCTCCAGGGCCTCCGCCGCGCGCAGCCCCGTCCCCAGGCAGGCGAGGAGGTGGAGCCCGGTCGCCACGCCCATCTGGGCGAGCGAGAGGAGCGGTCCCGGCGCACGCGGCGCGAGGCGCCCGAGGAGCGCGATGTGCGCGGCCCAGGCCACCGCCCCCGCCAGCACCAGCAGGTCGCCGGGCCTCGGCCGGAGGTCGCGCAGGGACGGGACCGCGAGGAGCCCGAGGCCGAGGAAGGCCACGCCGGCCGCCGCCCACCCCACCGGGGGCACGCGCTGGCGCCAGAGGAGGAGGCCGAGGAGCGGGGTCATCACGACGTAGAGCCCGGTGATGAACCCGGAGTTGGTCGCGGTGGTGAGCTGGAGGCCCCAGGTCTGGAGCCAGTACCCGAGGAACATGAGGCTGCCCAGGGCGAGCCCCGGACCGGCCACCCGCCGGAGGTCGCCCCGCCCGAGCTCCCTCCGCGCCACGAGCGGCAGCGCGGCCAGGATCGCGAGGAACCCGAGGCCCCGGCTCCAGGCCATGAACGGCAGGAGCGGGAGGGTCTCGAGGGCCACCTTGGCCCCGGGGAACGTGAGCCCCCAGATCGCGGGGGTCAAGAGGAGCAGGAGCCCCAGGTCGGCCCGGTTGCGGGGAGGAGCGGCGCGCATCGGGGGCTCATGCTAGCGGGGGCGCCCCGCGCCGACGGCCCGGTAGGCTTGGACGAGCGTGCCCGGGACGCCCGAACCGCCGGCCTCCCACGCCGTCGACCTCGACGGGCCGGTGCGCTACGCGGAGTGGGCGGGCCCCGCCGGGCGCACCTTCGTCCTGGTCCACGGGCTCGGCGGCTCCCGGGTGAACTGGGCCCTGGTGGCCCCAGGGCTCGCCCGGCACGGGCGGGTCCTCGCGCTCGACCTCCCGGGGTTCGGCCGCTCCCCGCTCGCCGGACGGGACCCCGGGCTGGCCTCGCTCCGCGCCACGCTCTCGGCCTTCCTCCGCGAGGTCGCCGGCGGGCGCGCCGTGGTCTGCGGGAACTCGATGGGCGGGACCCTCGCGATCCTCCAGGGCGCCCTCGAGCCGGAGACGGTCGAGGGCCTGGTCCTCACCTGCCCCGCGCTCCCGGTCTCGCGCGCCGCCGTCCCCTCCCCGGTCGCGCTCGGCTCGTTCACGCTCTACCGCGTCCCGGTCGTCGGCGAGTTCGTCGTCTCCCAGCGGTTCGCCCGCGTCCCGCCCGAGACCCAGATCCGGCTCGGGTTCCGGATCCTCGCCGGGGACCCCCGCGCGATCGGGGAGGAAGTGGTCCGGGCCCACGCCGAGGTCCTGCGGGAGCACGCCCGCGACCCCGACGCGGCCCGGGCGTTCGTTGGCGCCGCCCGCTCGCTCCTCCAGCTCCTCTGGCGCCCCCGGGCCTACCGCCACCTGATGGCCCGGGTCCGCGCCCCCGTCCTCCTGCTGCACGGCGGGCGCGATCCCCTGGTCCCGGTGGCCTACGCGCGCCGGGCCGCCGTGGAGAACCCCTCCTGGCGGCTCCGGGTGTTCCCCGACCTCGGGCACATCCCGCAGCTCGAGGACCCCGGGCGCTGGCTCGCCAGCGTCGAGGCCTGGCTCGCGGATGCGCTGTCCGTGCCGGCCCCAGCGTCGGCGACGACCCCCGGCCCGGCCCCGACGCTCGCCCCCTAGACGCCGGCCGCCTTGGCCAGGGCCGCGACCTGCTCCTCGATCGCCGTCGCGAGGCGGTCGAGGTCACGCATCGCGTCCCGGTCGCCCGTGAGGCCGAACGCCATCACGCCGCCGAGGCTCGTGCAGCCGATCGAGAGCGCCACGTTCTCGGCGAGCGGCATCGCCGGGTAGCTCGCCAGGAGCCGGGCCCCGCACAGGTAGACCGGCACCTGCGGCGCGGGGACGTTGGAGACGACCACGTTGAACCAGCGACCCCGCGAGACCAGGCGGGCGGCGGCCGCGAGCAGCACGGGCGGGGCGAGGGCGCCGAGCCCGAGCACCGCGTCGGCGCCGAT
>DATLZM010000491.1:0-1166 GCA_035573995.1 Actinomycetota bacterium
GACGATGCGGGAGGCCATGAGGCTCGTCCTGGAGCACGAGGGGTTCGAGATCCGCGAGGCGGCCGACGGGCACGCCGCCCTCCGGATGGTCCGGGAGGACCCGCCGGACCTCGTCTTCCTCGACCTCAACATCCCCGGGACCCCCGGGGCCGAGGTGCTCCGGGCGCTCAAGGAGGACCCCGCCACGGCCTCGGTCCGGGTGGTGATCGTGACCGCGACGGGGGAGGAGGGCCGCCGGCACGTGCTCTCGCTCGGGGCCGACGAGTACTTCACCAAGCCCTTCAGCCCCCTGGCGCTCCTGCGGACCGTGGAGCGGGTCCTCCAGGGAGGCGCGGGGGCCGGCGCCGACGAGCCGCTCCGCCTGCCCGAGGACCGGCTCGCGGTCGTGCTCGTCGTGGGGGTGAACGGATCGGGGAAGACCACGACGATCGGGAAGCTCGCGCACCGGCTCGCGGCCGAGGGGCGGCGGGTGAGCCTGGCGGCGGCGGACACGTTCCGGGCCGCGGCGTCCGAGCAGCTCGCGGCCTGGGCGGAGCGCGCCGGGGCGCACCTCGTGGCCCAGCAGCGCGGCGCGGACCCGGGGGCGGTGGCGTTCGACGCCGTGAAGGCCGCCCTCGCCCGGGGCTCGGACGTGCTGATCGTCGACACCGCCGGACGGCTGCACACGAAGACCCCCCTGATGGACGAGCTCGCGAAGATCCGCCGGGTCGTCGGGAAGGCCGGGGGGACGATCGACGAGACGCTGCTCGTGCTGGACGCGACGACCGGGCAGAATGGCATCGCGCAGGCCCGGGCCTTCACGGAGGCCGTGGAGGTCACGGGGCTCGCGCTGGCGAAGCTCGACGGGACCGCGAAGGGGGGGATCGTGCTGGCGGTCCGGGAGGAGCTGGGCGTGCCGGTGAAGCTCGTGGGGACCGGCGAGGGGCCCGCGGACCTCGAGGCGTTCCGCGGCCGGGCCTTCGCCGAGCGCCTGGTCCGGGGGAGCGGAGGATGAGCGCCTCGATCCTGATCGTCGAGGACCACCCGACGATGCGGGAGGCCATGAGGCTCGTCCTGGAGCACGAGGGGTTCGAGATCCGCGAGGCGGCCGACGGGCACGCCGCCCTCCGGATGGTCCGGGAGGACCCGCCGGACCTCGTCTTCCTCGACCTCAACATCCCCGGGAC
>DATLZM010000492.1:0-2753 GCA_035573995.1 Actinomycetota bacterium
GACCCTGGCCACCACCTCGCCGGTCCCGGGGTCCAGGCGGATCACCTCGGCAGGGGCGAGCGGCTGGTGGTGGTCCATCACCGCCACCCAGAGATCGCGCTCGGCGACGGCGACAGCCACACCGTCCAGCTCGTCGATCACATGGACGACCCCGGTGGAGGGATCGATCCGCTGAAGCGCGCCGCCCACCGCCCAGACCGACCCGTGGCCGACGGCCAGGCCGTCCCCCCCCTGCTCCCACGCCGTCGCGGATGCGGCGATCCTGGCCACGACCTCGCCCGTCCCCGGATCGACCTGCAGCAGGTACGCGCTCCCCGGGAGGTACGCGTCCCCCGGGTCGTAGCCCGCGACCCAGACGCTCCCGAACCCGTGGTCGAGCGCGTAGTTCTCGCCCCCCAGGGGGAAGTCCGTGACCGTCACGGCCGCGGACGGCGCGGGGCCCGGCTCACGGGGGGCCGACCGATCGGCCAGGGGCACGACGGTCGCGGCCGCCGCGACGGCCACGGCCCCGGCGAGGCCCCCGAGGATGCCTGCCCCGAGCCTCCGCCACCGCGGGTCGTCACCCCTGCGGCCGGTCGCCCCCTCGCGTCGGCGCAACGCCCGCCCCGTGGGGCCCCTCGAACGGTTGAGCGCGATCACGTCGGTCCCCGGATCCTGCCCGCCATCGGGAAAGACTCGCCGGCTCCCCGGATGGTTCGGGCTCGTTCGCCTCTCCCGTCCCCGCCGCGCGGCGGCGGGATCCGCGCCCCCGAGCGCCCGCCGGCCGCAGCTCGCCGACCGCCTGGCCGCGATGGTCTCTCGGGCGAGGTCTCCGACGGTGGCCTCGTTGCCCCGTGTCGGGCGAAGCGACACCTATCCAGCACCTGCGCCCGAGCCCAGGACGCAACTCGTTCACACGAACCATCCGCCCATGCGGAACGTCTTTGGAGGCTGGAAGGGCTGCGACGGACGAGGTGCCGATGGAAGGGCTCGGACCGGTAGGAAGTTGGGGATCGTCGTCGGACGAGGCAGCGAGAGCGGTGGACGGGTTCAACAGGCGCTCCGGCGGCGTGGTCCCGGGCAGCGTGCGTGCCGCTCGGTGGCCACGTCGGCTTTGACGTCAAGGGTACCGGCGAAAGCCTCTGACGGCTCCTCCAACCGGTCGATACTCTCCGATGCGGTCGAGGTCGCGGTGGACCGGAGGCTCGTACTTGAAGGGGCCCGAGCTAGGCTTCTCGGGCGCAGAGGGCTTCGCGTTGCTATCGCGTTCGCGAGCGCGATATCACTCGGTGGCCCCGGTATTCGCGGCGGGCTTCGCGGTTGGCCAGGCGAGGGAACAGGCGAGCGGACGGGTCGAGGGGCGGGGAACCGGCGACCGTGTCCAGGCCGGGGATCCGCAGAGCGACATCCTCAACCTCTGGGGCGGATCGCTGCTGTGGGGCGAGGTGGATGGCCCAGCGGCGATCAGCACGGTGGGGACGACCATCGACCTCCCCGCCCAGGGCGGGGTGCTGTCGCCTCGAGGCGCGCTGGGCCCAACCTACACCTATGTTCGCAGTCACCGCGCGCTCTGGTTCCCGGACGGTCGCACCGTGATGGTGAGATTGCCGGTGGGGGGCCCCGTATGAAGTGTCGGCTCCGGTGTGGGCTCCCGACGGACGAGCCCTCGCCATCGAGGCCTGTCGTTATCAGGGCAGCGAGCGGACGGGATGTTCGATCTTCCCTCATCTCAGCTCGGGACGGCTCGTCGACCGAGCTGGTGGCGAGCAACTCCCAGGGCTTGTCGTGGTCGCCGGATGGATCCAGGATCGCGTTCATCGCGCCGAGCCGGGCCCTCACGGTCGTTGAGGTTCGAACCGGCAGGACCGATGAGCTGTTGCCGAAGGGAGACCTGGAGGATCTATCCGGACCGATCTGGTCGCCAAGCGGGGACTTCATCGCGGTCATCGCGAGGAGTGCCGCCGGCTTCTATCCGCTGGTGTTGACTCCGGACGGCGAAGTGGTCGGACGTGGCGAGCCTTCGCCTGGCGGCTGGACCGTGGTTGCGTGGCGGGTCGGATCGGATGACCTCCTCGTCGCGCGGGAGAGACACGAGGAGACGTCCCTACGTTCCGAGGAGACCTCCGTCCAAGTGCAGGTGATCAGCGTTGCCGCGTGGACGCCCATCCTTCAGGCGGAGTTGCCGGGGCAGAGCGAGCCCAGCGTTTGATCCTCTCCCGGAGGACAGGCCTTCCTCGTGCAGACCGTGGACCAGACGCGACTGAGCGAGACGGGCTTCGGGGCCCAGGGCTTTCCGTTCCGGCTCACAGGGTTCGATCTCGTCAGCGGCCAACGCTATGAGTGGGAACTCGTGGACGCTCGGGTCCTTGATTGGCGTTGAGCGGGGCTTGGATGGGTGGAGCCGCGTCCGCTCGGCGACCCGTAGACGGGTCGGCGCAAGGGCGGTCGTCGACCTCCAGGTGCGGGCGCTCCGGGCCCGCCTGGCCACGATGCTATTCGCGGGGGAGGTCTCGGGGGGCGACGAGGTCGAGGTGGACGCCACCCCCGGGGGGCTGGTGTTCCGAGCCGCCGAGCGGGTGGGGGCGTAGGGGGCGCGAGCGGCGCGCGTCGCGGCCCTCCCCGGCGCCGAAGACGGCGAGCGGACCGCCCGCCGTCAGGCGTCGGCCGGGAGGATCCGGAAGGTCCGTCCCCGTAGCGGCCGGACCGCCCGGAAGTGCCGCTCGTCCAGCGTCAGCACCCGGGTCGTCCCGTGCCTCGCCGCGATGACGACCACG
>DATLZM010000493.1:0-1612 GCA_035573995.1 Actinomycetota bacterium
TCGGGGCCTCATTGAGGGGCTGAGCTCGCGGCCAAGGTGAACGCGATCCTGGCCGTTTCCCCGGCCGAAGGGGGCCGCGTCCGCGCAAGTGGTGTACGAGACCACCGCGTCCATCCCGTTCCTGATCCCTATCCCGCCGCCACGAGCTCCGGCATCACCTCCTCCCGCTCCCCGTCGATCACCCTGACCCTCGCCCTGGCCAGGGACTCGGGGCTCATGTAGCGCCGGGCTACCTGCCACTCCTCGTGCTGCTCCACGAGCACCATCCCCACGAGGCGGACCGCGGAGGCCCGGTCGGGGAAGATCCCCACCACGTCGGTCCTCCTGCGGACCTCCCGGTTCAGCCGCTCCTGGGGGTTGTTGGACCAGATCTGGCGCCAGTGCTCGGCGGGGAAGGCGGCGAAGGCCGTGATGTCGGGGCCCGCCTCCTCGAGGAGGGCGGCGGCCTCGGGGAACCGCCCCGCGAGCTGGTCGGTGACCCGCCGCAGCTGCGCCTCCACCTGCTCCCGGTCGGGCTGGGCGAAGATCGAGCGCACGAGCGCGGCCACGAAGGGCTGGGCGGCCTTCGGGACCTTGGCGAGGAGGTTCCGCATGAAGTGGGTCCGGCACCGCTGCCAGGAAGCTCCGGGGAGCGTCGCCGCGATCGCCTCCCGCAGGCCCGGGTGGGCGTCGGAGGTCACGAGCTCGACCCCGGAGAGGCCCCTCGCCACGAGGTCCCGGAGGAAGGCGGTCCAGCCCGCCCCGTCCTCGGTGGTCACGAGGTCCAGGCCGAGGACCTCCTTCCGCCCGTCCCGGTTCACCCCGGTCGCCATCACGCAGGCGACGTTCACGACCCTCCCCGCCTCCCGGACCCGCTGGGTCTGGGCATCGATCCAGATGTAGGTGTAGGGGGCGCCGTCCAGGGGCCGGGTCCGGAAGGCCCGGACCTCCTCGTCGAGCTCCTTGGCGAGCTCGGAGACCTGGGACCTCGAGATCCCCTCGATCCCCAAGGTGCGGACGAGCCCCTCGACCTTCCGGGTGGAGACCCCGCGCACGTAGCACTCCGCCACGACCTGGACCAACGCCCGCTCCGAGCGCCGGCGGGGGTCGAGGAGCCAGGAGGGGAAGTAGCTCCCCCGGCGGAGCTTGGGGATCTCGAGGTCGATGGTCCCCACCCGGGTGTCCCACCGGCGCTCCCGGTAGCCGTTGCGGCGGTTCACCCGCTTCCCCGAGCGCTCCCCGTAGGGGGCCCCGCAGACCGCGTCAGCCTCGGCGGACATCAGGGCCTGGACGAAGGTGCGGACCATCTCCCGCAGCAGGTCGGCATCGGCCTCCTCGAGCTGCTTGCGGAGCCACTCGAGAGGGTCCATCGTGGTGGCGACCACCGTTCCTCCTTTCGAGTCGTCCTATCGGTCTTCGAAAGGATGGGGCGGTGGTCTCCTACTTCAAGGACCCTCAGCGGCCCCCTCGTACACCACGTGCGTGGACTCTAAGCTCGAAAACCGTTGGGGTGGCTGGCGTCGCGAGGTCTTCACCGCGGCGAGCGAGGTCGCGGTCTCCGTATATGTGTCGCGAGGCTAGCCAACGCCTTAACGATCCGCTGATGTCGGGATGGATCACCTCGTGCGGTGAC
>DATLZM010000494.1:0-24486 GCA_035573995.1 Actinomycetota bacterium
CACGAACGCGAGGTCCGCCGCGCGGCTCAACCCGTCACCCTCCTCCTCGACCGTCGACCCTCCCCCGGGCCACCGTCCGCTCGTCGGCGGCGGCCACCCGCGGGCACGCGGCCATCCTCCCGATCGGCCCGGGCGGCTGCCGGATCACGCCGACGGGGATCCCCGTAGCCGCCGCCGCCGCTCGTCTCCACCCTGATCACCGATCCGGGCTGGAGCGTGAGCGTGACCTTGGTGGGGACCGCGAGCCGCCGCCCCTCGGGATCCAGGATCTCGAGCCGGGTCGGCGCTCCCGCCATCCCTCCCCGTACCCCCGCCGGTGGGAATCGCGGGTCGGTCTGCTCAGCGTAGACGGTGGCGACCTGCGGACGGTCGAGGATCAAGTACTCGCGACGCAGGCCGAGGCCGCCGTGGTGTTCGCCGCGACCCTGCGATCCCGGAACGAGCTCGGTCCGGACGATCCGGACCGCGTACTCCGCCTCGGCCACCTCCGTGGGGAGCAATGCGACGTTGGAGAGGTAGGTATCGACGCCGTCCAAGCCATCCCCACGGCGGTGGCCTCCCGTGCCCCCACCGACGACATCCATCATCACCGACGTCCTCCCGGTCCTCGGCGACACGCTCTCCAGGTTGACGTCGAAGAACGCGACGCAACCGCTCGCGACCGCCCGATCGGGCCACAGGTTCCCGGCGGCCCGGACCAGGGTGTCGGCGAGACGTTGGCACGTGTTGTGGCGGACCGACACGGCGGCGGGCGGCTCGGGGTTCAACACGTTGCCCTTGGGGCAGACGATCCGGACGGGCCGCAGTACACCGTCGTTGGTAGGGAGCGCCGGATCGGTCATCGCGCGCACCAGGAACACCACCGCCGCACGGGTGCTGGCCCAGGGAACGTTCAGCGCCCCCGGCACCTGGGGCGCGGAGCCCGAGAGGTCGACCTCCAGCCGATCCCCCTCCTTGCGTAGCCGGACATGGATCCGCGTGGGCGGCCCACCGACGCCATCGTCGTCGAGGAAGCCCTCGGCCTCCCCCTCTCCATCGGGCAGGTCAGCGAGCGCGGCCCGGGTGGCCCGCTCGACGTGGTCGAGGGCCCGCCGGAACGTGGCCCCCACCCGCCCCGCGCCGTATCGCTCGACGGCCTCCAGGATCCGACGGCGGCCCAGCTCGCATGCGGCCCGCTGGGCCCGCAGGTCCGCCACCGTGGAGGAGGGGTCACGGACGTTGCTCGTGATGATCGCCACGAGGTCGAGGTCCTCGACGCCCGCGCGCGCCAGGTGCACCGGCGGCAGCACGAGCCCTTCCGCGTACAGCTGCCGGAGGTCGGCGCCCTCGGTCCCCGGGTTCACGCCTCCGACGTCGATGTGGTGCGCGGTCGAGCCGGTCCACGCGAACAACCGCTGCTCCACGAACACGGGGACCAGGATGTTGATGTCCGGGGTGTGCATGCACCCCAGGTACGGGTGGTTCGCGATGAACACGTCGCCGGGACGGATGGATCCGCGCCACCGCTCCAAGGTGGCCTTCACGACGAGCGACATCGCCCCGAGCTGGGCGGGGATGTAGTCAGCCTGCGCGACGAGGTCGCCTCCAGCTTCGAAGAGCGCACAGCTGAAATCATCCATCTCGCGGATGATCGGGCTGAAGCTCGACCGCTTGAGGAGCGCCCCCATCTCCTCGGCTGCCGAGAGGAGGTTGGCGTGGATAAGCTCGAACGTGATCGGGTCGAGGTGGTCCCTCCCGCGCTTCACCTGCCGGTCTCCCGCAGCCAGAGGTCCCCGCACCCGTCGACGATCGCCTCCTGCCCAGGGAGCACCAACGTGGTCGAGTCCATCTCCTCGACGATCGCGGGACCCACGACGCGGTTCCCGCTACGCAGCAGATCCCGGCGGAACACCGGGACCCGCCGTCCGCGGCGCTCGCCGGGCAGCAGGACCTCCCGCGCGCCGAGCCCCGCCTCCCAGGATGGGTCCCGCCGGCCCCGGGGCACCCGGGGCGGCTCGGGCCGGGGGAGAGCCCCGAACCCCGAGAGGCGGAGCGTGACCACCTCGACCGCCTCGCTGGGATGATGGTGCCCGTAGGTCCGGGCGTGGAGGGCGTGGAAGTCCTGGGACAGGCGGCGGAGCGAGCGACCGTCGAGCCCCCGGAGCGGGACGGCGAGCTCGTAGCCCTGACCCAGGTACCGACACTCCACCGATCCCACCAACCGGATCCGTTCCCGCGGGATCCCGTCGGCGCGGAGCTGCGCCACGACCCGGGCCCGGGCCTCCCGATACCAGGTCGCGACCTCCCCGAGCACCACCTCCTCGAGGACACGGAGGAGGGTCCGGGACTCGTCGATCCTGAGATCGGCGGCGACCAGGCCGGCCGCGGAGAACAGCCCGGGGTGCGGGGGGACCACGACGGCCCCGATCCGGAGCTCGCGGAGCAAGCGCCCGGCGTGGAGCGGGCCGGCGCCGCCGAACGCCACGAGGCTGTAGGCGGCGGGGTCGATCCCACGCTCCACGGACACCCGGCGGAGCGCCCGTACGACATGGGCCGTCGCCACGGCGACGATGCCCTCCGCCGTTTCTCCGAGGCCGAGCCCAAGCCTCGCCGCAACGCCCTCCACGGCCCGAGCCGCCGCGTCGGGATCCAGCCTGAGCCGCCCGGCGAGCAACGTCTCGGGTCCCAGGGTCCCGGCCACGACGTGGGCGTCGGTGAGCGTCGCCTCCTGGCCGCCGCGACCGTAGCAGGCCGGCCCCGGATCGGCGCCCGCGCTCCGCGGCCCCACCCTGAGGCGTCCGGAGGCATCGACGGTGACCACGCTCCCCCCGCCGGCCCCCACGGTCACGACGTCCACGGACGGCGCCAGGATGGGGTGGACGTCGACCCGGTGCGCGGGGACCACCGGCGGCACCCCATCCCGCACCAAGCAGACGTCGAGCGACGTCCCGCCCATGTCGAGCGAGATCAGCCGCGGCGTTCCATGCCGCGCGCCAAGGGCGATCGCCCCGGCCACGCCCGCCGTCGGGCCAGAGAGCAGGAGCCGGTGGGCCTCCCGCTCAGCGCGCTCGGCGGGGACGCTGCCTCCGTTCGACTGCATGATCAACAGGGGCCCGCGGACGCCGAGGCGCTCGAGGGAGCCGGCGGCCTCGAGCAGGTAGCGCCCCACCACCGGCCGGAGGCCGGCGTTCACCACCGTGGTCGCCGTCCGCGGGTACTCCCGGAACTCCTTCGCGATCTCGGACGACAGGCTCACCGGGACGCCTGGCAGGGCGGCCGAGAGGGCCCGCCCCAGGGCTCGCTCGTGCCGATCGTCGACGTAGCTGAAGAGCAGGCAGACGGCCACCGCCTGGGGACCTCGCGATCGCACCTCCCCCACCACCCGTGCGACCTCCTCCGGGGAGAGCGGCGTGACGACGCTCCCGTCCCAGGCCAGGCGCTCGCGGACCTCGATGCGGTCACGGCGGGGGACCAGCTCGGAGGGGCGCGGTTGCTCGAGGTCGTAGAGGGCGGGCCGACTCCCGGTGCGGTAGCTGAGCACATCCCGGTAGCCCTCGGTCGTGACGAGCGTGACCCGCGCGAGCCCTCCGGTGAGCACGGCGTTCGTGGCCACCGTGGTCCCGTGGAAGACCGCGCGCACGCCCTCGGCGGGTACGCCGGCCCGGAGCAGCTCCTCGGTCGCCTCGACGAGCGCGAGGGCGGGGTCGCTCGGCGTCGAGGGAACCTTCGCCACGCGGAGCTCGCCCCCGTCCGCCACGGCCACGGCGTCGGTGAAGGTCCCGCCGACGTCGATCGCGAGGACCCACGAGCGGCCCCGTCCCTCAGGCGCGCGCCCGGACGAGGGGGATCACCTCCTCCGCGAAGCACCGCATCGCCTCCCGCTGCATGCCGAGGTCCATCCCTGGCCAGTACAGGCGAGCGATGAAGTGGAGGTCATCGCCGGCGGCCCGGCGGAACGCGTCGATGCCATCGGCTACCGTCGCCGGGTCCCCCACCAGGATGCTCGCCCGCAGGGCCTCCTCTTCGCCCGGATCCAGGGGGGGCGGGGCCGGAGGAGGTCCCGTCCGGGAACGCGCCCCCTCCATGTCCTCGTACTTCCACGCCACGTAGCGATGGTGGTCGCGCACCAGCTCCCACGCGTCCCCACCCCGCCAGGCGAACGTCGGCACGTGCAGCGAGACCGCGAACCGCCCGGGATCCCGGCCGCTCCGGACCGCCTCCTCGCGGGCCATCGCCACCTGGGCCGCGAAGGAGGCCGGCGTCACCTCGGTGGCCATGAAGCCATCGCCGATCCGCCCGGCGCGGCGGATCGCTGGGGCGGCCAGCGCCCCCACCCAGATCGGAGGGCCCCCGGAGCGGGCCGGCTTCGGCGTCACGGAGACCGCCGGGTAGCGGAGCCGCCGCCCGCCGGTGACGACCCCGTCCGACCAGGCCTGGCGGAGGACCGTCACGGTGTCCTCGAGTCGGAGGCCTCGCTCCGAGCGCGGCACGCCCAGGGCCTCGAACTCCTCCTCCCGCCACCCGGCCCCCACCCCGAGCACGAGGCGCCCCCCGGACAGGAGGTCCACCACGGCCGCGTCCTCGGCGAGGCGGAGGGGCTCGTGGAGCGGGGCCAGGACCAGCGCGGTGCCGATCGCGATGCGCTCGGTCCGCGCGGCGATCGCCGCGCACATCGGGAGCAGCGAGGGCAGGTACGCGTCATCGACGAAGTGATGCTCGGAGACCCAGACCGAGTCGAAGCCCAAGCGCTCGGCCTCCTCGGCGAGCGCGAGGGCCTCCGCGTACAGCTCCCGGTCGGTCCGAGGATCGCCCGGGTAGCGCTGGCAGGTGATGAGCCCGAAGCCGAACTCCATCGATCAGACGGGCGCCCGATGAGGGACGGAGGTGCGCAGCGGCGAGGGCTTCGAGAGGAACGCCGCGTAGTCGAGCTCGCGGAAGGGGGTCGTGCACGGATGACCGTCCGCCACCCACATCCTCCGCCCGTCGAGATCCATGAGGACCGACGCCACGGTCGCTCCCTGCTCGTGAGGCTCCAGCCTCGGGTCCGGGTGGCAGCAGACCCCGAGCGGATGGTTCGCATGGTCCGCGAGCACCCGCCGGAAGAGGTCGAGGTCGAGGGGCCGGTCGGCGTCCGCCACCGCGGTCCGCAGACGCTCGAGGCGGAACGGGCTGTCCGGCATCACCCACAGGGACACGTCCTTCCCATCGAACCGGGGCGAGAGGAAGTGGTTCGTGTGGAGGAGGACCCCATCTTCCGGGAACAGGAGGAACAGACGGGCGAAGTCCCCCGGCGCCGCCTCCACATCGACGGCGATCCCGTCTCGGTGCGCGATGAGGTAGTTCGCCGATGAGGATCGGAAGCCCGACTGGAGGACGGCGTAGGCGTCGGACAGCGTCTCGGCGTCGAGGATCCCCCGGAGCAGGACATGGTAGGGGAGCCCCGGCTCGCCCCGGTCGGCGTCGGTGACGAGGGCGTTCGTGGCGAGACCGATGCCCGACGAGTTCATCCCCGTCTTCGCGAGGAGACCCGCCTCCACCACCGTCACGAAGTCGGGACCACCCTCCTGGCGGGCCTCGAGCACGACCACGGTGTCGAAGCAGTGGAGGAGCCAGTCCCAGTTCTGCCCGATCAGGGTGCGCCCTCCGCTCGCCCCTGGGAGCACGGCGAACGCGCTGCAGCCGGGGGGTCGTCCCGCTTCCTGCGCCGCCCGGGCCTTCGCGGCGAACATCACCTCGGTCCGGACGTTGATCGCGAGGACGTCCAGGACATCGACCCCCGCACCCCGGGCGATCCCGCGGATCTCTTCGAGGTAGGCGGGGAAGCGGGCCGCGATCGGCTCCTCGTAGCGGGCCGCCTCCTCGCGGACGCGAGCCCAGTCCCAACCCGCGTACGCGCGGAAGACCTCGGCGTAGGCCTCGATCGAACGCGCCACGCGCTCCGCCGCCTGTTGGCCGTAGGCGATCCCCCGCTCGGCGGGCCCGCCCTCCACCCTGACGTGCGGGAACGTCCCCATGTCCTCCTCCACGCTCCTAGGTCGACGTCACGCCGCCGTCCACGACGAGGAAGGCACCGGTCACGTAGGAAGCCTCCTCGGACGCGAGGAACGCGACCGCCGCCGCCACCTCCTCCGGCTCTCCTAGCCGCCGCAGGGGCACACGGGCCTGCAGGTAGGCGTGCCCCGCCTCCGGGTCGTCCATCAGGCGCAGCATCGGCGTCCGGATGACGCCGGGGCACACCGCGTTGACCCGGATCCCGAACGGCGCCCACTCCGCCGCGAGCTGCCTGGTGAGGGCGAGGACGCCCGCCTTGCTCGCCGCGTAGTGGGCCGCGGGCTCGCCGGCGTCGGCGATGAGCCCCGCGATCGAGGACACGTTCACCACCGCGCCACCCCGGCGGGCCTCCCGCAGCCGGCGAGCCACCTCCCGGGCCACGAGGAACGAGCCCCGGAGGTTCACGTCGAGCACCTCGTCCCACCCCTCCGGCCGGAGGTCGAGGGCGGGGGCGATCCGATAGATGCCGGCCGCGTTGACCAGCACGTCGACGGGCCCTCCGAGGGCGTCCGCAGCCCGCTCGACGCTCGCCGGGACGGCAGCGGGGTCGGAGACATCCGCGACGACGCCCTCGGCCGAGAGTTCCTCGGCCGCCCGGCGGAGGGCCGCCTCGGCCCGGTCGAGGAGGGCGACGGCCGATCCCTCCTCCCGGAGGAGCCGCGCGGTCGCGAGGCCGATCCCGGAGGCGCCCCCCGTCACGAGCGCCCGTCGCCCCTCGAACCTCGCCCGCCTCACGTCAGGACCACCCCGCCGTTCACGCCGATCGTCTGCCCGGTCACGTACGACGCCTCCTCCGATGCCAGCCAGGCGACGGCCGCCGCGACGTCCTCGCCCGTCCCGTGCCGGCCGAGGGGGATCGACCCGCGGACCCGCACCGCCTCCTCCTCGAGGGTCGTCCCCCGGGCGGCCGCGCGCCGGCGGAGGTCCTCCCAGTGCATCTCCGTCGCCATGTTCCCCGGGGCGACGGTGTTCACCCTGATCCCGTGAGGCGCGAGCTCGAGGGCGAGGCTATGGGTGAGGAGCGCGATGCCCCCCTTGGACGCGCAGTAGGCGGCCCCCTCCGCGACGCCCTGCTGGCCGAAGATCGACCCGATGTTCACGATCGCGCCGCCGCCTCCTTGCCGCACCATGATGCGCGCGCAGGCCCGGGCCACGATCATGGCGCCGAGGAGGTTCACCTCGAGCACGCGCCGGAGCGCGGAGACCGGCGCCTCGACGAGGGGGAGGATGGGACCGCCGATCCCAGCGTTGTTGACGAGGAGGTCCAGCCCGTCCAACTTCCCGACGGCCTCGCCCACCGCCGCCTCGACGGCAGCCTCGTCGGAGACGTCCGCCTCGAAGCCCAGGACCGGGCCCCCCGGCCCCGCCGCGGCGAGCCGGGCTGCGGTCCGGTGGACGTCGCTCGACACGTCGAGGAGCGCCACCGCGCCCCCGTCCCGGACCAGCCGGGCGCCGATCGCCTCCCCGAGCCCCCGCGCGCCGCCCGTGACCAGCGCCCTCATGTGACCGCGGCGGCGAGCTCGCCGCAGGTCGCGAACCAGACGTCGCCCTGCTCGCGCACCCAGCCGATGAAGCGATCGAGGAACCGGAACCGCCCGGGCCGACCGATGATCTGCGGATGCATCGTGAACACCGCTGCCCCGCCCCAGTCCCGGATCCCGAGGAACTCCTCTTCCCAGATCGATCCCACCTCCTCGGTCGTGGAGATCTTCTTCGTCCAGGTAGAGGGGTCGAACCAGAAGTGCGGCGCGTCGTCCAGGATCCACTGGACCGGCACCTCGATGATCCCGGTCCCCTCGTGGCGGTACGGGCGGATGTCGTCCATCAGGTTCGAGGAGTAGCGGAAACCGTGGCGCTCCAGGAGCTCCAGGGTGCGTGGGCTGAGATCCCACGAGGGCGAGCGATAGCCGACGATCTCCTTCGCGAAGGACGCGAGGACCTCGCGACCCCGCAGGAGCTCCTCCTCCTCCTCGTCCGGGTCGAGGGCCGTGGGTGAGGTATGCGTATACCCATGGTGGGCGAGCTCGTGGCCCGCCGCCACGATCTCCTCTACGCGGCCCGGGTGACGCTCGGCCACCCGCCCGGGCACGAAGAACGTCGCCCGCACGCCATGGCGGTCGAGGAGTTCGAGGATCCGCGGCACCGCGACCTTCGCTCCGTAGGTCCCCTGCGAGAGCACCCCGGGCCGATCCGCGTTGCGGGGATCTTCGCCGATCCACACCTCCTCCGCATCGAAGTCGAAGGTGAACGCGACCGCAGCTCGGACGCCCCCCGGCCACACCTCAGCTCTCCTCCCCTCTCCCTTCGTCGCTCGGATCCGCGGCACGCCCCGGCTCCTCCGCGAGCCACCGCGAAACCCGCCGCCAGACCTCACCCGCCGTCGGCACCAGACCCCGCGGGGCGAGCACGACCACCGCCAGGAGGATCGCCCCCACGATCACGAGGCGGAGCTGTTCGGCGCCGCGCAGCCACTCCCCCAGGACCATGATCAGCACGGTGCCGACGAGCGGACCGGAGAAGGTGCCCAGCCCGCCCACGACGAGCATCGCCACGAACAGGCTCATGGGAGCCAGGCCCATCACGCTGGGCGAGATCACATGGAAGTACTGGGCGTAGAACGAGCCGGCCACCCCGGCGATGAACGCGGACCAGGCGAAGGTCACGACCTGCATCAGGAGCGGGCTCACACCGCGGGCCGCCGCGTACCCGGGGGCGTCCCGAAGCGCAGTCAGGGCCGCGCCGAGCGGCGAGCGGATGAAGACGGCGACGGCCACGGCGGTGAGGGTCGCGAGGGCCAGCGCCGCCCAGTAATACGCGCGCTGAGCCGAGACCGGGTCCATCCGCTCGAAACCCAGGCCCGGCACGCCGGAGAGGCCGAACGTCCCGCCGGTGAAGCCGCTCTCGTCGGAGATCACGAGGAGCCGGACCACCTCACCGAAGGAGAAGGTGAGAAGGGCGGCGTAGATGCCGCGGAGGCGGAGCGTCGGGATCCCGATCGCGACCGCCACGGCGGCGGCGGCCAGGCCACCGACGGGCAGCGAGAGCCACGGGTTCAGCCCGGCCCGGAGGGACAGGATCGCGGCCGTGTAGCCCCCGATCGCGAAGATCGCAAGCTGGGCGAAGTTCCACACCCCGCCCACGCCGAGCTGCAGGTTCCAGCTCTGGTTCAGCGTCGCCCAGATAAGCGTGGTGATCGCGAGCTCGATCACGTACGCGTTCCGCCACACGAGGGGGAGCGCGGCGAGGACGAGCAGGACGCCCGAGATGGCCCAGGCGGGTGGCCGCCGCCAGCCGAGGAGCCGTCCCACGTCCACGGGCTCGTCCGCGGTGCTCACAGCCGCGCCTCCTCCGGCTTGCCGAGCAGCCCGGACGGCCGAACCAAGAGGACCGCCATGATGAACAGGAACAGCACGGGGAGCGACCACTTCACGCCGAGGGAGAGGGACACGAGGGATTCGAGCAGTCCGATCGCGAAGGCCGCGAGGATGGTCCCCCGGACGCTCCCCAGACCCCCGAAGATCGCGACGATCAGCCCCTTGAGGAGCGGGAGGTCGCCGGAGTTGGGGGAGACGAAGAACACGGAGGCGAGGAGCACCCCCGCGATCCCGGCGAGCGCCGAGGCCACCCCCATCGTGAGGGAGTAGACGCGCCCCGCTGGCACGCCCATCAGGCGCGCGGCGTCGAGCTGCTGCGCGACGGCCCGGATGGCGAGCCCGTACCGGGTCCTCGTGAGGAACGCCTGCAGCGCCCCCAGCAGGCCGAGGGCCACCGTCGCCATCAGCACGGAGTGCCGGGTCACGCTCACCCCGGCGACCAGATCGAGCCGCCCCTCGAGGAGCGGCGGGAAGGCCTTGTTCCGGGCCCCGAAGACGAGGAGCGCTGCGTTCTGGAGGACCACGGTGACCGCGAAGGTGGAGATGAAGGCGGTCATCTCGAAGTCGAAGCCCGCCTTCCCGACGAGCGGACGCACGCTGAGCCGCTCGATCAGGATCCCGAACAGGAAGGTCACCGCCGTGGCGAGGACCAGCCCCGCCACGGGGGGCAGGCCGGCCCCCTGGAAGCTGAGCCACGCCACGTACCCCCCGATCATCAGCAGGGCCCCGTGAGACATGTTGAGCGTCCTGAGCGTGCCGTAGATGAGCGTGAGGCCGACGGTCATGAGGGCGTAGATCGAACCCATCACGAGCCCGCTCACCACCCCTTGGATCAACGACGACACCGCTCCCCCCTCAGGCTCCGAGGTACGTGGCCATCACCGCCTCGTCCGCGAGGAGGTCCGCCACCCGGCCCTCGCGGACGATCCGCCCCGATTCGAGCAGCGAGACGCGCGCGTCGAACCCCTGGACGTGGCTGAAGTTCTCCTCGACCAGGAGCATCGTGATCCCGGTCTCCGCGATCCGCGCGATCCGTCGGTACACCTCGTTGACCACCACCGGAGCGAGGCCGAGGGAGGGCTCGTCGATCATGAGCATCCGAGCCTCGCCCATGAGCCCCCGCCCCAGGGCGAGCATCCGCCGCTCGCCGCCGGAGAGCGTCCGGGCGCGCTGGCCGCGCCGCTGCGCGAGGAGGGGGAACAGGTCGTAGACCCGTTCGAGCCGCTCCCGACGCTCGCGCCACGCGGCGGGGAGGAAAGCACCCATCAGGAGGTTCTCCTCCACCGTCATATCCCCGAAGGGGAGGTCGCCCTGAGGGACGTGGACGAGCCCGGCCCGGGCGATCGCCTCGGGCGGTCGACCGTCGATGCGCTCGCCGGCGAACGTCACGCTTCCCGCGGTGGGGGGCAGGAGGCCGCTCACGGCCCGGAGCAGCGTCGTCTTCCCGTGACCGTTGGGGCCGATCACGACGACGAGCTCACCCTCGGCGACGTCGAGATCCACCCCGTGGAGCACGGGCGTCTCGCCGTAGGCAGCCCTGAGCCCCCGGACCTCAAGCACCGGCGACCTCCTCCCCGGGACCCGCCGGCGTCTCCTCCGCCGGGAGCGTCCCGAGGTAGACGCGGATCACCTCGGCGTCCCGCACGACGTCGCGCGGCGTCCCGTCGAAGAGCAATCGGCCGTGGTTCATGATCACCACCCGGTCGGAGATCGACATGAGCGCTCGCATCACGTGCTCGATGACGATCACGGTCACGCCGCCGTCGCGCACCCGGCGGACGAGCTCGAGGATCGAGTCCGTCTCGGCCGGCGTGAGCCCACCGACCGGCTCGTCCAAGAGCAGGAGCCGTGGCTCCGTCGCGAGGGACGAGGCGATCATCAGCCGCTTCTTGTCGAACAACGACAGCGGGCCCGCCCGCACGTCCAGCCGATCGCCCAGGCCGACGAACGAGGCGGCCTCGATCGCGCGGTCGATCGACGCCCGGTCGAAGCGCAGGCCGATCCGGCGCCGGCCACGGCCGAAGTACGCTCCGACGAGGATGTTCCCGAGGACCGTGAGCTCGGGGAAGGCCACCGTGACCTGGAACGTCCGCGCGATCCCCAGTGCACAGATCGCGTGGGCCGGCATCCGCTGGATCTCCCGCCCCATGAAGCGGACGCGCCCGGAGCTCGCGGCCGCATGTCCGCTGATGACGTCGAAGAGCGTGGTCTTCCCCGCACCGTTGGGCCCCGCGATGCCCAGCGTTTCCCCCTCCGCCACCGAGAACGTGAGGCCGTCGACGGCGGCCAGGCCGCCGTAGCGCTTCGAGAGCTGTTCCACCTGGAGCAGCATCCCCGACGTCGGCGCTACCGGAGGTGCTCGGGCAGCTGGAACGACCCCACGGTGTACGGCTCGGGGTCGATCAGGACGTGCTGGAGATCCTGGATCTGGAACGTGAGGTGTGGCATGCCGAGGCTGGGGTCATCCACCGCGTCCGGGTAGGGCGGCACCGTGAGCTCACCGGGGACGAATCGGAACGTCCCGCTGACGCCTCGGTAGATCATGCGATGTAACTCTCGGTTCACCCGCTCGAAGTCGTGCGGGTCGCCTGCCATCGCGGCCGCCCTGGCCCACAGGTTCACCATGTCGTACTCGCCCCCTGCCTGGGACAGCCCGGGCTTGGCCTGGAACCGCTCCTCGTAGCGCCGGAGGAAGTCCTTCCCGAGATCGTCCTGGAGCGTGCCGATCACGGTCGACCAGATCACCCCGTTCGCGTCCTCCCCCGCGAGGTCGAGGTACTCGGGGACGGACGGGCCGTACTGCTCGTACAGGAGCGACGGCGTCGGATCGGCCATGAACTGCTGCGTGAACGACGCGAGGTCTCCGGGGATGTAGTCGGCGTGGAAGATGAGCCCCGGGGGGTCCTGGCGGATCTTCGCGAGGACGGGCCCCCACTCGGCGAGCGGGGCCGTGACCTGTTCGTAGAGCTTGATCTCCCAGCCGGCCGTCCGCATCGCGTCCCGGAACTGCTGGGCGATGGAGATGCTGTACGGGTCGTTGCTCGTGATGATCGCCACCGACTCCGAGCTCGGCTCCCAGACCCCAGCCGGGAGCAGGCGGCGCTGCAGGAAATCCGCGAACCCCTTCCCGTACCAGATCTCGGTGGGGTCAGAGTGGTAGATGTTCGTGTACCCATGCTCCTTCACGTAGTCGGCGTTCGGCTGGAACGTGTTCAGGTGGAACATGGGTATCCCCGCCTCGGCGTAGACGTCGAACTCGACCGAGGTGGTCGAGGTGTAGCCGGAGAAGACGGCCGCGACCCCCTCGTTGATGAGTCGTCGGGCCGCGTTCACCATCTTCTCGGGCGCCAGGTCCTCGACATCGGCGGTCACGAGCTCGAGCTCCCTCCCGAGGAGCCCCCCCGCCGCGTTGATCTCCTCGATCGCCAGCGTCTGTCCCCGCACCATCTCCTGACCGTCGCCCGAGTAGGGCCCGCTGATCGGGCTGGCCGACCCGATCTTGATCGTCCCGCCGCGCGCGCCGCCGCTGGCCTGTCCGCCGGGGGCGAGCGCGTACCCGCCGATCCCCCCCACGACGAGGCCGCCGGCGGCCGCCGCCCCGGCGCCGGCCAGGAGCTGCCTCCGCGTGATCCGCGTTCCCCCGGCTGCCTGAACCACGAGCACCCCCTTCCCCGGAGTCCCCGTCGCCGACACGACGCTCGGTAAGACGTTTCCTACGGACGGAGGGGGATCCCCGTCATCGGTCGGATGACGGATTCCGTGCACCCTCCCTGGACAGCCAGTGGGCCGGGCTGGGACGATTGCGGCGCGATGGCGGACACCCTCCCCTCGGTCACCGCGGACCGGGGTCCCTACCCGCCCCGCGCCGTGGTGCGCGCCTCGGGCACCGTCGAGGAGCTCGACGGCGCCGCCGGGAAGCGCATCCTGCTCCGGGAGGCCAGGCTCGTCCGGTACGCCTCCGCCCTCGCCCGCTCGGACCGAGCCGAGGCGACGTTCTTCTTCCAGGGCCGGGACGGCGGTTGGCTGCGGGTCCGACTGGAACGGCTCGAGGGGCGAGGCGATGAGGAGCCGCGGGCCCTCGTCTCGCTCTTCCCCGGGCCGCTCCCATCGGGCCTCACCGCCCGGGAGCTCGACGTGCTCACCCTGATGGCGGGGGGCCTCCAGAACCGCGAGATCGCGAAGAGGCTGGGCACGAGCGCTCGGACCATCTCCTCCCACGTGGAGCACATCCTCGCCAAGCTCGGCCAGCGGACCCGTGCGGGAGCGGCGGCCCTGGCGATCGAGCGTGGCATGCTCCGTCTCCCGCTGCCGGACGGCGCCGATGGGCTCGACGCGCTCACGATCGGCACGCTGGAGCGCCTCGCGGGGGAGCCGCCGGATCGGCCCCCTCGTCCCGCGCACGGCGGCCTCCTCCGTGGCCGCCGGCCCCTCCTCATCGGCTCGGCCCTGCCGCTCACGGGTCCGTCGGGGCCCGACGGGAAGGAGATGCTGAACGGAGCAACCCTCGCGATCGAGGAGATCAACTCCCTCGGCGGCGTCGGCGGCCGGCGGATCGAGCACCTGGTCGTGGACACGGACATCTTCTCCGTCGATGGCGTGCGCAACGCGATCGAGCGGCTCGTCGCAGCAGAGGTCGACGCCATCACCGTCGGCTACGTCTTCGTGGGGGAGGACACCCTGGAGCTCGCGGCCGACTACGGAGCGCCGTACCTCCATGCCACCACATGCCAGCTCCAACTCGACCAGGTCCGCAAGGACCCGCGGCGCTATGGGTTCGTCTTCCAGGTGTGCCCCACGGAGGTGCATTACGGGCCCGGGTTCGTCCGCTTCCTCGATCGGTTGGTGGGCGCCGGCACGTGGCGGCCGCACGGTCGGGACCTCATGGTGGTCGAGACCCCCGTGGTCGGCGGCCAGATCGCGATCGAGCCGACCTTCGCCGCGGCCGAGCGGTTGGGCTGGAGGATCTCGTCGGTCGTGCGCGTCCCGGAACTCGGCGCCGACTGGCCGTCCGTCGTCGATGCCATCCATCGCGAGGATCCCGCGGCGATCCTGATCGCGGATTTCGTGGTGGGCGAGCTCGCGTCGTTCCAGCGCGCGTTCGCGGAACGACCGACCGAGGCGCTCGTCTACGCGCTCTACACACCGTCGATCCCCGAGTTCCTCCGGGCGGCCGGCCCCGCCGCCGAGGGGCTGCTGTGGTCGACCGTGACCGGTACCTACGGGGACCCCATCGGGGATGCCTTCGCCGCCCGCTACCTTCGGCGGTTCGGGCGCCCACCGGGCCGGTCCCACGCGGGCATCGCCTACGACGAGGTCCGCCTCCTGGCGCAGGCCTGGGCGACGGTCGACAACCCGCGAGACTTCGCCGCGGTGTCGGAACGGCTCCGGCGGACCGTGTACCGGGGGGTGAACGGCGCGTACTTCTTCGACAACGACGGCCAGGGAGGGCTTTCGTACCCGGACATGACCGCCGACCCATCGATCGCCCAGGCGCACCTCGTGCTCCAGGTGCAGGACGGCAGGCACCGGGTCCTCGACCCGCCCCCCTACGTCGAGGCGTCCTTCCGTCCGCCTTCCTGGTGGAAGGTCCTCCTCCCCGCCTAACGACCGACGGTGCGCTCCCCGGACGGGCCGGGCCGACGCCCGGGAGGGGTGGGCGCGCAAGCGGCCGAGGGCGACGATGCCTTCCCCTTCGGTCCCCCTTCGGTCGCGGCGGCGGCCGGTTCCGCCGCTCGCACCCCGGTCTCCGGTTGGCGCAGCCGGTCATGCGCCCGGGGAGGAGGCCTCCGGGGCCTCTCTCTCCCCCCACGGAACGAGCACAGCGGCGAACCCGTGCCGGCCTGCGGGAGACCCTGGATGCCCGCCCCGTCGAGAGCTCGAGGGCGGCGCGGCCGCGACGGGGGGCCGTCAGCCGTAGAGGATCGCGGTGGCCCAGACGCGGAGCCCCGGGCCGCAGCTCCGGCCCTCGCGGGTGGCGACCGGCCCGAGCCCCACCCGACGGAGACGGGGGTCGAGGAGGATCGACCGGTGCTCGGCGCTCGAGAGCCACATCCTGACCAGTCGGGAGAGCCGCCGGGCGCACCCCACGACCTCCCCTGACACCCGCCAGCGGTAGGGCCGGAGCACGCTCGCGAGGTCCTCGGTGTGGAACAGCCGGTCGCGGCGGATCATCGCCCTCGTGTGGCGCTCCGCATCCTCCGAGAGCCGCTCGGAGAGCCGGAGGGCGGGGACCCCGTGGTTCGCCCGCGCCCGGTTGATCAGGAGCAGGAGGCGCGTGCGCAGCGTCGCCGCCTCGGCCCTCGGCGTGCGCGGCGAGGCGAGCACCAGCGCGCCTGCGAGCAGCACGACCAGGGGGAAGGCGATCCGTCGCTCGGTGGAGCGGCCAGGCACCGGCGCCGGAGCCTAGCAGACGACCCCGGGCCGGTCCCACATCATCGAACGCCGGTTCGAGGACCCGAGCCTACGGCCGCCCGGGGGCCCTCCGAGCCCCCGTGCGCCCCGGCCGCCGCTCGGGCCCCCGCCCGCGCCACCACGCGGCCCGGGAGGAGGACGCGGAAGCACGCACCGCCGCCCGGGCGGTCCTCGACCCAGGCCCGGCCCCCGTGGAGCTCGGCGAACCTCGCGACGAGGGAGAGGCCGATCCCGGCCCCCCCGGCGGACGAGCTCCCCCGCCTGAACGGCTCGAAGACCGACGGCTTGAGATCCTCGGGCACCCCCGGCCCCCGGTCCTCCACCGTGAGCAGCACCCCCTCGGGGTCCTCGGTCCTCGCCACCGTGACCCGCACCGGGGTGCCGGGCGGGGTGTGGCGGGCGGCGTTCCGGACGAGGTTGTCCACGATGCGCTCGACGAGCCCGCGGTCGAGGAGCGCCACCGTCCCGTCCGAGATCACCTCGACGGGACGGGGCCCGAGCTCCCCCGACTCCGCGACCACGGCCTCGGCGAGCCGCCCCACGTCCGTGGGGACCCGGCCCGGCTCGAGGAGCCCCCGCTCCAGGCGGTCCAGGTCCAGGAGGTCGTCCACCAGCCGATCGAGCTTCCGGGCGCTCACCTCGATGGCCTCGAGCAGCGATGCCTCCTGCTCCGCGGTGAGCCCGAGCGACCCCCGTCGGCGGAGGGTCTGCGCGGAGCCCAGCACCGCCGCGATGGGGCCCTTGAGGTCGTGCGACACGGCCCGCAGGAGCGTGTCCTTGAGCGCGTTCAGCTCCCGGAGGTCCTCGGCCGCCCGCCGCTGCACGGACGCCGCCCGCCGCTCCCGCTCGAGCAGCCCCCGGATCGTGGCGAGGAGGGAGGCCACGACCAGGAACACGGCCGAGCGGGCGAGCGCGTTCCAGAGCGCGACCGGCGGCCCCGCCAGCTCGCCCGCCCGCACCTGCGTCGCGGTCCAGACGAGCGCGGTGGCCCCCGCCGCGAGCCCGCCCGCCGCCCGGCCCGCGTTCCAGGCCACCAGCGCCACCGGGACGAGGTAGAAGACCGAGAACACGAGGTCGCGGCCCGTGAGGACGTCGGCCAGCGCGACCGGCGCCAGGAGGGCGCCGCCCACGGCGAACACCACCCACCGGGGCCGGGCGGCGAAGTACCGCTCCGTCCGGAGGAGGAGGTGGATCGAGCCGACCCCCGCCCCCTCGCCGGCGTCCCGCGGGTGGTCCTCCACGGTCCCTGGGGTCGGCACGCCGGCTGGGCGGCTTGAGCCCGGCGCTCACCCCCGCCGGAGCAGCTCTCCGAGGGCGCGGAGCGCCCGGCCGCGGTGGCTCACCCGGTCCTTCTCCTCGTCGGCGAGCTCCGCCATCGTGGCGTCCCAGCCGGCGGGCACGAAGATCGGGTCGTAGCCTAACCCCCGCGAGCCGCGCGGCCGGGTGACGAGGCTCCCCTCGCAGACCCCCTCCGCCCAGACCTCCCGCCCGTCGGGCCAGGCGACCAGGGCCAGGCACCGGTACCTGGCGGTCCGCCCCCCGGGCGGCACCCCCGCCACGGCGCGGATCAGCTGGCGGCGGTTCTCCTCGTCGCTCGCCCCCTCCCCCGCGTACCGCGCCGAGCGCGGCCCCGGCGCGCCGCCCAGGGCGTCCACCTCGATCCCGGAGTCGTCGGCGAGGGCCGCCACCCCGAGGGCCTCGGCCGTCGCCCGGGCCTTGCGGCGGGCGTTCTCGAGGTAGGTCCGCCCGTCCTCGCGCACCTCGGGCCAGGGCCCGGGGTCGCGGTCCGGGACGAGCCACCGGACCGGCCAGTCGGCGCAGATCCGGAGGATCTCCCGGAGCTTCCCCGGGTTCCGCGAGGCGACCGCCAGGACCTCGGGGAAGGGCACCTCAGCCCTCGAGCGCACGGCGCTGGATCTCGGCGAGGCGGCGCGTGCCCACCTCGGCCAGATCGACGAGGGCGTCGAGGTCGGCCCGGGTGAAGGGCTCGCCCTCCGCGGTCCCCTGGATCTCGACGAGCCGCCCCGACCCCGTCATCACCACGTTGAGGTCCACCGCCGCCTGGGCGTCCTCCTCGTAGGAGAGGTCGAGCCGGGGCTCCCCCTCCACGATGCCCACGGAGACCGCCGCCACCGAGTCGCGGAGGGGATCGTCGGCGAGCACCCCCCGCTCGCGGAGCGTCCGGCAGGCCAGGGCGAGCGCGAGGTAGCCGGCGGTGATCGAGGCGGTCCGGGTGCCGGCGTCGGCCTGGAGCACGTCGCAGTCGACCCAGATCGTCGCCTCGCCCAGCCGCCCGAGGTCCGTGACGGCCCGGAGGGAGCGCCCGATCAGCCGCTGGATCTCGTGCGTCCTGCCCGACGGCCTCCCCCTCGCCACCTCCCGCGGCGTCCGCTCCATCGTGGCGCGGGGGAGCATCGAGTACTCGGCCGTCACCCAGCCCCGGCCGGTCCCCTGGAGGAACCGGGGAGGGTGGGGGTCGTAGCTGGCGGCCGCCAGGACCCTGGTCCGGCCCATCTCGAACAGCACCGAGCCCTCGGCCCACCCCTGGTAGCCGAGCTCGAACCGCACCGGGCGGAGGTCCGCGGGCCCGCGGCCGTCGGGTCGCCCCATCTCAGATCTCGAGCCGCATCCCCTCGACCGCCACGTCGATGGGGCCGTCGAAGGCCTCCGCCGCCTCCTCCCGCGACCGCTCGGGGTCGTGGGTGGGCCAGATGTGGGTGAGGACCAGGCGCCCCGCCCCCGCCTGCCGGGCGTGGGCCCCGGCCTGACGGGCCGAGAGGTGGAAGGGCTTGAGGTCGTCGCCCTCCTGCCAGGTGGCCTCCGAGAGCAGGACGTCCGCGTCGGCGGCCAGGCGGACCAGGGCGGGGGTGGGGCCGGTGTCGCCGGAGTAGGCGAGCACGGCCCCGTCGGCCTCGAGCCGGAAGCCCGCCGCGGGGATCCCGAGGTGCTCCATCTGCGCGCTCCGCACGCGGAACGGGCCGACCTCGAAGCGCTCGCCGGGGGAGAACGCCTGGACGTCGAACGCCACGGCCATCCCCTCCCGGCTCTCCCTCGACACGAGGGCCGCGGCGAGGTCGAAGAGCCCCGTCGGGGCGTGGAGGGGGAGCCCGGCCTCCCCGAGCTCGCCGTAGAAGCGCGCGTAGAAGAGCGGGTAGAGGTCGACGAAGTGGTCGGGGTGGGCGTGGCTCACGATCACGGCGTGGACCTCGGACACGGGCACGACCTGCTGGAGGCGCCCGAGGGTCCCGCTGCCCAGGTCCACGACCAGGTTGAAACCCTCGGCGCGCAGCAGGTAGCCGCTCGTCCCCCCGCCCCGGGAGGACCACGAGCCCCCGACCCCGAGGGCGATCAGCTCCACGTCCCGCCCCCCACCGGCGCGGCCCGGGCCACGCGCACGTCGTGCACGTCGGGGCCGAGGAAGCGCCGGACCAGGCGGAGGAAGGCCTCGGGGTCCCCGGTCGTGAGCCACTCGTGGGCCGGCGGGTCCGGGTCCTCCCGCCGGAGCCCGTCGCGGAGCAGGGCCGCGTAGACGTCCTTCGCCGTCTCCTCGGCCGAGGAGACCAGCACCACCCCGTCCCCCATCACGTACGAGATGAGGCCCGAGAGCAGCGGGTAGTGCGTGCAGCCCAGGATCAGGGTGTCGACGCCCGCCGCCCGGAGCGGCTCGAGGTAGGCGCGGGCCACGGCCAGGAGCTCCCCGCTCGAGGTGTCCCCCCGCTCCACGTGCTCCACGAAGGCCGGGCAGGCCTGGGTGAACAGCTCGACGGGGGCGCCGGTGGCCGCCACGGCCCGCTCGTAGGCGCCGCTCCGCACGGTCGCCTCGGTCCCGATCATCCCGATCCTGCCGTTCCGGGTGGCCCGGACCGCCGCCCGCACCCCGGGATCGATCACCCCGATCACCGGGACCCCCGCCGCGTCGGTCACCTCCGAGATCGCCGCCACCTCGACGGAGTTGCAGGCCACCACGATCATCTTCACGTCGCGGCGGACCAGGTCCTCCGCGATCTCGACGGCGAACCGGCGGATCTCCTCCACCGGCCGCGGGCCGTAGGGGAACCGCGCCCCGTCCCCCAGGTAGATCAGGGGCTCCCGGGGGAGGAGGTCGAGGATGGCCCGGGCCACGGTGAGCCCTCCGACCCCCGAGTCGAAGACCCCGATGGGGCGGCTATCGGCCACGCCCTACCACCAGAGGGTCTCCGCGACGGTCTTCTCCGCCCGCTGGAGGTCGGCGGACCAGGCCTCGGTCGACAGGTACTTCCACCCGCCGTCCGCCAGGAGGCAGACGATCTCGCCGCGGTCGATCTCGGCGGCGACCCGCTGCGCCACGTGGATCACGGCCCCCGAGGAGATGCCGGCGAAGATCCCCTCCCGCTCGGTGAGCTCCCGGGTGGCCCGGAGGGCGTCGGAGGACCCCACGAGGAACTTCCGGTCGAGGACCGACTCGTCGAGGACGGGGGGGACGAACCCCTCCTCGAGCGACCGGAGCCCGTACACGAGCTCGCCGAGCTCGGGCTCGGCGGCGATCACCTGGATCGCGGGGTCGTGCTCTTTGAGCCTGCGGCCGACCCCGGTGAGGGTCCCCCCGGTCCCCAGGCCCGCCACGAAGTGCGTGACCTCGGGGAGGTCCCGGAGGATCTCGGCCCCCGTCCCCTCGTAGTGCGCGCGCGGGTTGGCCGGGTTCCCGTACTGGAACGGCATGTAGTAGCGGGGATCGCGGGCCATCGCCCGGGCCACCTCGATCGAGCCGTTGGTCCCCCGCTCCCCCGGGGAGAGGACGATCTCCGCCCCGAAGAGCTCGAGGAGCCGGATCCGCTCCTCGCTCGCGTTGTCCGGGATCACGACCGTGAGCCGGTAGCCCTTCCGCCGGGCGACGAGGGCCAGGGCGATCCCGGTGTTGCCGGAGGTCGGCTCGAGGATCGTCTTCTCCGGGGTGAGCTCGCCGGACGCCTCGGCGGCCTCGATCATCGCCTTCGCGATGCGGTCCTTGAGCGAGCCGGTCGGGTTCTGCCCCTCGAGCTTCCCCCACAGGCGCACGCCGGGCTTGGGGCTCATCCGGGGCAGGGCGACGAGCGGCGTGTCCCCGATGGCGTCCAGGATGTCGTCGAACCGCACGGGGCGATTATCCCAGCCCGCCGCGGCCAGCCCGGGGGACCCTCATCCGCCGGCGACGGCGGGGAGGATCGAGACGGTGTCCCCGTCCCGCACCGCGGTCTCGAGCGAGCCGAGGTACCGGACGTCCTCGTCGTTCAGGTAGACGTTGATGAAGCGGTGGAGCCCGCCGTCGTCGGTGAGGACGTTGCGGGTGATGCCCGGGTAGCGCGACTCGAGGTCCTTGAGCACCTCCCGGAGGGTCGTGCCCTCCGCCTCGACCTGGGCCTCGCCCCCGGCGTGCTTGCGCAGGATCGTGGGGAGCTTCACGCGCACCGCCATCGTCGCCAACGTCCTCCTCGCTCAGGCCTGCGGGTCCGGCCGGGCCGGGACCCCGCAGAACTGCTCGTAGTCGATCAGCTCGGTGATCGAGGGCTCCTTGCCGCACACCGGGCAGTCCGCGTCCCACCGGAGCTTCACGGTCGTGAACTCCATCGAGAGCGCGTCGAAGAGGAGCAGCCTCCCGACGAGCGGCTCCCCCACCCCGGTGATCAGCTTGATGGCCTCGGTGGCCTGGATCGACCCGATGATGCCGGGCAGCACGCCGAACACCCCGCCCTCGGCGCACGACGGCACCGTGCCGGGCGGGGGCGGCTGGGGGAACAGGCACCGGTAGCACGGGGTCTCGGGCCCCGGCATGAACACCGTGGCCTGCCCCTCGAACTGGTAGATCGACCCGTACACGAGGGGCTTGCCGAGCATCTGGGTCGCGTCGTTCACGAGGTAGCGGACGGGGAAGTTGTCGGTCCCGTCCACGATCACGTCCCACGGCTCGAGGACCTCGAACGCGTTCTCCGAGGTGAGCAGCGTGTCGTAGGGCACGATCTCGATCGTGGGGTTGATGTCGCGGAGGCGCTCGACCGCGGACTCCACCTTCGGCCGGCCCACGTCCTTCGTCCCGTGGATGATCTGCCGCTGGAGGTTGGTGAGGTCCACCCGGTCGAAGTCCAGGATCCCGAGCCTCCCCACGCCCGCGGCGGCGAGGTACATCGCGACCGGCGACCCGAGGCCGCCCGCGCCGATGCAGAGGACGCTCGCGTCGAGCAGCTTCCGCTGCCCCGCCCCCCCGATGTAGGGGAGGATGATGTGGCGCGCGTACCGCTGGACCTGCTCCTCGGTGAACGGGGCCCTCATCCGATCCTCAGCTCCTCCTCCGTCACCTCGCCCTCCACGATCCGGAACGCCCGGAGCACGGGGCGCTCGCGGTCGGCGAGGCCGAGGATCAGGTACAGGCTCTCGGGGTAGAACGCCTGCCGCCGGTCCGTCTCGGACGGGTACGGCTCGCTGTGGGTGTGGGAGTGGACGATCCCGAAGAGTTCGAGCCCCTCGCGCTCCAGCTCCTCGAACACCTGGAGCTGCTCGCGGGGGTCGAGCCGGTAGGTCGCCGGGCTCGCGTCCGCGTTGCGCATCGGGTAGAAGCGCACGGCCTGCCCGTCCCGGCCGGCCAGGAGCCCGCAGGCCTCGTTCGGGAACTCCCGGAGGCCGTGCTCCACGATCTCCTTGTACAGGACGCCGTCCAGCTCCGCCACTTGCACCTGCAAAGTCTACCAGCGGGGTGCGCTTCGCCCCCCAGCCGCCGGGGCGCACTCACCCGTGGACCCGGCCGACCAGCTCGATCCGCCCCGGGGTCCCGGGCATCGTAACGCCGATCTCCCACCCGGATGTTCCCCGGGCCCGGAGCTCCCGCGCGAGGACCTCGCCGTCGGTCGCCGCGATCAGGAGCCCCCCCGAGGTCTGCGCGTCGGCCAATACGAGCTGCTCGGGCTCGGTGAGCCCGCCCCAGTCGACCTCGGCGCGGACGAACTCGTGGTTCCTGCGGGTCCCGCCCGGGACCACGCCGGCGCGGGCCAGCTCGAGCACGCCCGGCAGGAGGGGGACCGTCGACGCGTCCACGCGCGCGGCCAGGCCGGAGGCCCGGAGCATCGCGTGGAGGTGGCCGAGGAGGCCGAACCCGGTGACGTCGGTCGCCGCCGCCGCCCCCGCCGCGACCATCGCCCGGGCGGCGCCGGCGTTCAGGGTCACCATCGTCTCGACCGCCGCCCGGACCTGCGCCGGGTCCGCCTTCCCCCCCTTGATCGCGGTGGAGATGATCCCGGTGCCGAGGGGCTTGGTGAGGAACAGGCGGGCCCCGGCCGGCGCCGTCGAGTTCCGCACCAGCCGGTCCCGGGGGGCGAACCCCAGGGCGACCATCCCGTACTTCGGCTCGGGGTCGGTGATCGAGTGGCCGCCCACGACGGCGGCTCCGGCCTCCCGCGCGACCTCGGCCCCGCCCCGGAGCACCTCGCCCAGGAGCTCGAGGGGGAGCTCGTCCACCGGCCAGGAGACCAGGTTGAGCACGAGGGCGGGCTCGCCGCCCATCGCGTAGAGGTCGCTGAACGCGTTCGCGGCCGCGATCCGCCCCCAGTCGTAGGGGTCGTCGACGATGGGCGTGAAGAAGTCCACCGTCGCGAGCAGCGCCCGGCGCTCGTCGAGCGCGTAGGCGGCGGCGTCGTCGCCGGTCTCCAGGGAGACCAGCACCTCCTCCGGCATCGCCGGGGCCCCGAGCAGGCCCAGGACCTGGGCCAGGTCACGAGGACCGAGCTTGCACGCTCAACCGGCGCCGTGGCTGTACTTCGTGAGCCGCACCTCGGTTCGCACGGACCGAGCATACGGCCCCGCCAGCGCTCACCCCTCCCCCGCCGCCCCGAGGTCCGCGCCCATCGCGTGGTAGCCGCCGTCCACGTGGACGATCTCCCCGGTGATCCCCACCGACCAGTCGGAGAGGAGGAACGCGATCGCGCGCGCCACCGGCGTCGGGTCCGTGGGGTCCCAGCCCAGCGGGGCCCGGGACGCCCAGCGGTCGGCGAGCGCGTCGAAGCCCGGGATCCCCTTCGCGGCGACGGTGCGGAGCGGCCCCGCCGAGACGCAGTTCACCCGGATCCCGCGCGGCCCGAGGTCGCGGGCGAGGTAGCGGGCCACCGACTCGAGCCCCGCCTTACACACGCCCATCCAGTCGTAGATCGGCCAGGCCACCGAGGCGTCGAAGTCGAGCGAGACGATGGAGGCGCGGCGCCCCTCCATCAGCGGGACCAGGGCGGCCGCGATCTCCTTCAGCGAGTAGGCGCTGGTCCGGAACGCGATCTCCACGCTCTCCCAGGGCGTCCGCAGGAAGTTGCCCCCGAGGGCGTCCTGGGGGGCGAAGGCGATCGCGTGGAGGAGCCCGTCGAGGCCGCCCCACCGTCGCCCGAGCTCCTGGGCGACGGCCCGGACCTGGTCGGGGTCGTTCGCGTCCATCTCGAGGACGTCCGGGGGCCGGGGGAGCCGCCGCGCGCTCTTCTCGGTGATGCTCATCGAGCGGCCGAACCCCGTGAGGACGATCTCCGCCCCCTCCTCCTGGGCCAGGCGGGCCGCGGCGAAGGCGATGCTCTGGGGCGTGAGGACGCCCGTGATCAACACGCGCTTCCCGTCGAGCAGCATGCTCCCCTCCTCGCTCGGCCCGCGACATGCTAGGCGGCCCGGGGCCCCCTGGCGAGCGGACGGCCGC
>DATLZM010000495.1:0-1915 GCA_035573995.1 Actinomycetota bacterium
CACGCCACGGTGGTCGTCACCGAGGGCGAGTCCTACCGGATGAAGGAGGCCCGATCGAAGGGAGGAGCAAGGAGGAAGGCAAGCTGAGGGTGGAGACTTTCAGTTGGCCACCAGTGGAGACTTTCGCTTGGCCATTGACAAGGGCCTCGGCGATCTCCTGGTAGGAGAGCTCGGCCCAAGCGAACAGCAGCAGGACCTCTCGCTCGCTGGCGCGAAGGGTCGCGAGCGCGAGCGCGAGCTGTCTCCCGATCGCATCGGCATCAGTCCGCGAGTCAACTTCCTCGGTCTCGTCATGGGCCACTGCGTCTACGCCGGTCCTGGCGTAGGCCATGAGCCGGCGACGCTCTTCGCGACGGTGCCGGCGCAGAAGGTTGGCGGCGATCCCGAACAGCCATGGTCCGGCGTCCTCACGCGCTGGGTCGAACCGCCCCCGTTGACGGAATGCCTGGGTGAACACCTCGGCGGCCAGCTCCTCGGCGACCTGCGGGCCTACCCGGCGCACGAGGTAGCCGTACACCGCCTGGAAGTGGCGCTCGAAGACGTCGCCGAACCGCGTCGGCTCCGACAAGGAGGCGGCGATGGCTTCTGCGTCAGTCGTTTCCCGTCCCACATCTGATTCTTGCCCGAACAGGGGAGGGAGTTCCCATGTAAGGCTGCGAGCCCAACCAAGGCCGCGTCCACGTAAGTGGTGTACGGAACCACCGCATCCTCCCTGGCGAGCCCGGGGACCTGCGAGCGGGAGATGCCGCAGGTCCCGAGCGCCCGCACCAGGCCCTCGACCTCCCGGGCGGAGATGCCCCGCACGCAAGCCTCCGCCACCACCCGGTGAAGGGCCCGCTCCGAGCGGCGGCGGGGGTCGAGGAGCCAGGAGGGGAAGGAGCTCCCCCGCCGGAGCCCCGGGATCCGGAGGATCGATCGTGCTCATCCGGGCCTCCCAAAGGCTCCATGGTAGCCCCAACGGGATTCGAACCCGTGTCTCCACCTTGAGAGGGTGGTGTCCTAGGCCGCTAGACGATGGGGCCGTCGGCCGGCACCGACCGGCGACGAACGGGTAGTTTACAGGCGTGGCGCGGGTGCTGGTGGGCACGGCCGGCGGGCTCCTGGTCCTCCCCGGGACGGCCGCACCGCTCCTCGATGGGGACCTCACGGCCCTCGCCCGCGGCCCGGACGGATGGTGGGCGCTAGTTGGCCGTCGGGAGGTGTGGCGGCAGGGCGGGGACGGCTGGCGCCGGCTCACCGAGCTCCCCGGCCCGCCCGGGAACTGCCTGCTCGCCGACGCCGGGGGCGCCTGGGTCGGGACCGCCGAGGCCCACCTGGTCCGGGTCTCGGAGGAGGGCACCGAGCCCGTCGGCTCGTTCGAGGCCGTCCCCGGCCGCGCGGAGTGGTACACGCCGTGGGGCGGTCCGCCCGACGTCCGGTCGCTCGCCGCCGGACCCGATGGCGTGCTCTACGCCAACGTCCACGTGGGCGGGATACCGCGCTCGGTGGACGGCGGTGCGACCTGGGAGCCGACCATCGAGGTCGACGCCGACGTGCACCAGGTCCTCGCCGCGCCCCTCCCGGCCGGGCGAGTGCTGGCGGCCACCGCCCGGGGCCTCGCGGTGAGCGAGGACGCGGGGACGAGCTGGCGGTTCGAGACCGAGGGGCTCCACGCCGCCTACTGCCGCGCCGTCGCGGTCGTCGGGGGGACGGTCCTCCTGTCGGCGTCCCGCGGCCCCCGCGGCGGCGGGGCGGCGCTCTACCGACGGCCCCTCGAGGGAGGCGCCTTCGAGCGGTGCCGGGATGGCCTCCCGGAGTGGTTCGACGCGAACCTCGACACCCACACGCTCCACGCGGAGGACGGGCTCGCCGCGCTCGGGACCCCGGACCGGCGGGTGCTCGCCTCCGACGACGAGGGCGCGACGTGGCGGGAGCT
>DATLZM010000496.1:0-3313 GCA_035573995.1 Actinomycetota bacterium
TTCGAGCCGGCCCACGGGCCCGAGCCGGCGGTCGCCGGGAGCGGCCGCGCGAACCCGATCGCGGCGATCCTGGCGGGCGCGCTGCTCCTTCGGCACCTGGGGGAGGAGGGCGCGGCGCGCGCGGTGGAGGCGGCGGTCGAGACGGTCCTCGCCGAGGGCCGCGCCGTGCCGGCGGAGCTGGCCCCGGCCGGGGCGGCGGCGACCACGGAGGCGGTCGCGGAGGCCGTGGTCGCGGCGCTCCGGGAGGACGGCCGCGGCTAGGATGGGGCCGGCCGGAGCCCCGATGCGGACGGAGGTGGACGGGTGAAGATCACGGTCGTGGGCAGCGGGTTCGTCGGGCAGACCACCGCCATGCGGGTCCTGGAGAAGGGGCTCGGGGAGGTCGTGATGGTGGACATCGTCGAGGGCCTCCCCCAGGGGCTCGCCCTGGACCTGCGGCAGGCGGCGCCGATCGAGGACTACGAGCCGGCGGTGATCGGGACGAACGACTACGCGGACACGGCCGGGTCGGACGTCGTCGTGATCACGGCCGGGTTCCCGAGGCAGCCCGGGATGAGCCGGATGGACCTGCTGGGGAAGAACGCCGGGATCGTCCGGGAGGTGGTGGAGAAGGTCGTCCCGGGCTCGCCCGACGCGATCCTGATCGTCGTGACGAACCCGCTGGACGAGATGACGTTCCTGGCCGCGGAGGTCTCGGGGTTCCCGAGGGAACGGGTGATGGGGATGGCCGGGGTGCTCGACTCGGCGCGGCTGCGGGCCTTCATCGCCGAGGAGCTCGGGGTCTCGCCCTCCGTCGTGCAGGCGATGACCCTCGGGTCCCACGGGGAGTCGATGGTGCCCCTCCCGCGCCACGCGACCGTGGACGGCAAGCCCCTCGCCGAGCTCGTGGACGAGGCCACGCTGGAGCGGCTGTACCAGCGCACCCGCGACGCCGGGGCCGAGATCGTGGGGCTCCTCAAGAAGGGCAGCGCCTTCTACGCGCCCTCCGCCGCGGTGGCCCGCATGGTGCGGGAGATCGTCCGGCCGACGGGGGAGGTGCTCCCGGTGTGCGCGTGGTGCACGGGGCAGTACGGGATCTCCGACGTGTACGTGGGCGTCCCGGTCCGGCTGGGCCCGGGCGGGGTCGAGGAGATCGTGGAGATCGACCTCAACGAGGACGAGCTGGCCGCGCTCCGCGCCGCCGCCGAGGGGATCCGCGCCAAGTGCGCGGACCTGGCGCGGCTCTAGGTCCGGCGCCCACCCCGAGCGCGACCCAGCGGCGCCGCGACCCGGGCCGGCCCCAGCCGCTCCCGCCGACCGAGGGGGCGGGCTACCATCGGGACATGGCCGAGGGAGAGCTCCGCCGCCGCGCCCGGTTCTTCTTCACGAACTGGCGGAGGTCGGACCTGCCCCTCGCGGAGAAGCTCCGCCTGACCGCCCGGAACCGCCTGCGGGCGCTCCGTCGCGGCTGCTGCGGGAACCCCGGCGAGCCGGGGTGCTGAGAGGCGGGTCCGGAGGGCCCCGGTCGGGGCCCCTGAGCGGCGCCCGCGGCGCCGGGGCCCTCCCGGCTCAGGCGCTCGCGGTGGCCTCCTCGCGCGGCACGATCCGCGCGGAGCCCACGCTCGGCGTGAAGATCGTCTCGTGCCCGTCGGCCCACCGCACCCGGTAGCGGACGCCGACCTCGCCCTTGATCACCTCGAGGATCTCGCCCTCCCGGGTGGGGGTGCCGACGTGCTCGGACTCGACGATGATCCGGTCGCCGACCTTGCCGACCATGGCCTCCCTCCGCACGTCCTCGACATCCTCGTCGTCCGCGCCCCGTCGGCGTCCGCGTCCCGCCGGCCGGGGCACCTCGGGCCGATCCCGGTCGGCCCCGCCTTATTCCTAGCGCGCGGCGGGCCGCTTGACCACCCGGTTCGCGACCGCCTCCGCCACCTCCATCGTGGTCGCGCTCCCCCCGAGGTCGGGCGTGCGGACCCTCCCCTCGGCGAGGACCGCGTCGAGCGCCTCGTCCACCGCGCGCGCCGCGGCCTCCTCGCCCAGGTGGCGGAGGAGCATGGCCCCCGAGCGGATCATCGCCACGGGGTTCGCGATCCCCCGGCCGGCGATGTCGGGGGCGCTCCCGTGGACCGGCTCGAACACCGCGTACTCCCAGCCCAGGTTGGCCCCCGGGACCAGGCCGAGGCCGCCCACGAGCCCGGCGCACAGGTCCGAGAGGATGTCGCCGTAGAGGTTCGGGAGCAGGAGCACCTCGAACCGCTCCGGCTCGAGGCCCAGGCGCATCGAGAGCTCGTCGATCTCGAGGTCGCGGAGCTCGACCCCGGGGACGGCGGCCGCCTCCTCCCGGGCGGTCTCGAGGAACAGGCCGTCGGAGTAGCGCATGATGCTCGCCTTGTGGCCCACCGTGACGGTCCGGCGCCCCTCCCGGCGGGCGAGGTCCAGGGCGAACCGGACGACCCTCCGCGTCCCGGTGGCCGAGATCGGCTTGAGGCCCACGGCGGCGTCCTCGCGGAGGCGGAACCCGGCGAGGCGCTCGAGGAGCTCCCGCAGGCGGGCGGCCTCGAGGCTCCCGCGGGCGAACTCGATCCCCCGGTAGAGGTCCTCGGTGTTCTCCCGGATCACGACGAGGTCGACGCCCCGGTGGCGGGTCGGGATCCCCCGGAGGGAACGGGCCGGGCGCACCGCGGCGAACAGGTCGAGCTCCTGGCGCAGCGCCACGTTCACGCTCCGGAAGCCGGTCCCCACGGGGGTGGTGATCGGCCCCTTCAGGGCGACCCGGGCCTCGCGGATCGCCTCGAGGGTCCGGGCGGGGAGGAGCTCGCCCACGCGCTCGAGGGCCGTGGCCCCCGCCTCCTCCTCCCACCACTCGATCCGGGGGCAGGCCGCGTCGAGGACCAGCCTCGCGGCCCGGGCCACCTCGGGCCCGATGCCGTCGCCGGGGATCAGGACGACCCTGTGCACGGGCCAAGGGTAGCCCCCGGGTCCGTCGGGCCGGTCCGCCGGGGACGTCCGGCCGCGGCGCGGCGAACGGCCGGCCGGTATCGTGGCCCGCGGACGTCCCGACGGAGGTGCGAGGGAGATGGGCGAGGTGCGGATCGAGCGCGACAGCATGGGGGAGGTGCGGGTCCCCGCGGACGCCTACTGGGGGGCCTCGACGCAGCGGGCGGTGGAGAACTTCCCGGTCTCGGGCCTCCGGTTCCCCCGCCGGTTCATCCGGGCCCTGGGCCTGATCAAGGGGGCGGCGGCGGCGGTCAACGCCGAGCTCGGGCTCCTCGACGGCCGCCTCGCGGAGGCCATCGCCAAGGCCGCCGAGGAGGTGGAGCGGGGGGACCTC
>DATLZM010000497.1:0-18935 GCA_035573995.1 Actinomycetota bacterium
GACGCGGCTCACGGCGCGGCCTCCGCGGGCTCGAGCACCCCGGCCGGGGCGCCGTCCGCCGTGATCATCGTGCCGATCCCCTCCGGGGTGAACAGCTCGAGCACCAGGGCGTGCTCCACGCGCCCGTCGACCAGGTGGACCCGGGGCACGCCGCCCTCGATGGCCCGGAGCGCGGACTCGACCTTCGGGACCATCCCGCCCGTCACCGCGCCCGAGGCGAGGAGCCCCCGGCACTCGGACGAGGCGAGCTCGGAGTGGAGCTCGCCCGCCGGGCCCATCAGGCCCGGGACGTCGACGACGAAGACGAGCTTCTCGGCGCCCAGGGCCACGGCGAGCTCGGCTGCCACGACGTCGGCGTTCACGTTGTAGGGCTGCCCCGCCTCGTCCACCGCGATCGAGGCCACCACCGGGACGAAGCCGCGGTCGAGGAGCGTCCCGACCACGCCCGCCCGGACCTCGACGATCTCGCCGACGAACCCGAGGCTCGGGTCGCGGCGGCGGGCCAGGAGCAGCCCGCCGTCGGCCCCGGAGAGCCCGACCGCCGGCACGCCCCCGGCCACGAGCCGGCCGACGACCTCGGTGTTCACCTTCCCGGCCAGGACCATGGTCGCGACGTCCAGGGTCTCCCGGTCGGTCACCCGGTGGCCGTCGACGAACCGGGCCTCGAGGCCCAGGCGCTCCGACAGCTCGGTGACCTGGGGCCCGCCGCCGTGCACGACCACCACCCGGATCCCCACCGAGAGCAGGAGCGCCACGTCCTCGGCGAAGGGACGGGCCAGGGGCGCCCGCTCCATCGCCGCGCCGCCGTACTTCACGACCACCGCCTTCCCCCGGTGCTCGCGCATGAACGGGAGGGCCTCGATCAGCGTCCGGGCCTTGGCGATGGTCCGCTCCCGGACCTGGGGCGGGACGTCCTTCACGGCGCGCCTCCGAGGGTCCCGTCCCGGCGCGCCCAGCACCGGGTGCCCGCGTGGCGGCGGGCGCTGCGGTGGCACGGGCTGCTCGGGTGGCGGCCGCTCACGTCGTGTACTCCCCGTTGATCCGCACGTACTCGTAGGAGAGGTCGCAGCCGAGGGCGCGGCTCCGGCCCGGGCCGTCCCCGAGCGAGATCCGGATCCGGACCTCGGGGCCCGCCATCGCGCCGCGCGCCTCCTCCCCCTTCGTCTCGAAGTAGGCGGGGGGGATCACGCCCCCCTCCACCACCGGGACGTCGCCGATCCACACGTCGATCCGGTCCGGGTCGACCTCGGCGCCCGAGGCCCCGACCGCCTGGAGGATCCGCCCCGGGTTCGGGTCGCCGCCGAACGCCGCGGTCTTCACGAGCGGGGAGTCCGCCACGGCCTTCGCCGCCCGGCGGGCCTCCTCGGCGGAGCGCGCGCCCTCCACGTCGATCAGGAGGACCCGGGTGGCCCCCTCCGCGTCCCGCGCGAGCTGGGCCACGAGGGAGGATCCCACCCGCACGAAGGCCTCCTCCAGGGCCGACCAGGCGCGCGTCCCTGGCTCGACGGGGTCGCCGCCGGCCGCGCCGCTCGCGAAGACCAGCACGGTGTCGTTGGTGCTCCGGCACCCGTCCACGGTGAGCGCCTCGAAGCGCGGCTCGAGCGTGGCCCGGGCCAGGGCCCGGAGGTGCGCGGGCGCCACGGGCGCGTCGGTGGTGACGAAGGCGAGCATGGTCGCGAGGTCGGGGGAGATCATCCCCACGCCCTTCGCGCACCCCCCCACGCGGATGCGGCCGGCCTCCGCCCGAGCCTCCTTGGAGAGGGTGTCGGTGGTCATGATGGCCCGGGCGAAGGCCGAACCGCCCCCCTCGGAGAGGGAGGCCACGAGACCGGGGAGCGCGGCGAGCAAGAGGTCCAGGTGGATCGGCTCGCCGATCACCCCGGTCGAGCAGGCGAGGAGCTGTTCGGGCCGTGCCCCGAGCAGCTCCGCGGCGCGGGCGGTGGCGGTCCGCGCGTCCCGGTCGCCGCGCGGCCCGGTCGCCGCGTTCGCCTGCCCGCTGTTCACGAGCACGCCCACCGCCCGGCCGCCGCTCTCCTCCAGGCGCGCCCGCGACAGCCGCACCGGGGCCGCCTGGACGCGGTTCGTGGTGAAGAGCCCGGCCGCCGGGCAGGGGGCGTCGGCGACGAGCAGGCCGAGGTCGGGGCGGCCCGAGGGCTTCATCCCCGCCGCCACCCCGGCGGCGCGGAACCCGCGGGGGAACGTCACGCCCACGGGACGCCCCCCGGGGACGGGCCGGTGCCTGGGGTGCCGGTCACGGGTACACCCCCACGGCGGGGAGGGCCGTCGCCTGGTCCAGGCCGAGGACCAGGTTGAGGTTCTGGACCGCCTGGCCGGCGGCGCCCTTCACGAGGTTGTCGAGGGCGCCCACCACCACCGCCGTGCCCGTCCGGGGGTCCGCGAACGCCTCGAGCTCCACCAGGTTCGCGCCCCGGGTCCGCTTGGTATCGGCGTGGGCGCCGGGCGGGAGGACGCGGACGAAGGGCTGACCGGCGTAGGCCTCGCGGAGCCGGTCGACGAGGTCCTCGGTCCCGACCCCCTCCGCCAGGCGGCAGGCGGCCGTGGTGAGGACGCCCCGGACCGCGGGGACGAGGTGGGGGACGAACGTCACGTCGACCCGCTGGCCGGTGGCGAGCTCGATGCCCCGCTCCATCTCCGGGGTGTGGCGGTGCCGGGGGGCCCCGTAGGGGCGGACGGACTCCTCGGTCGAGGCGTGGGAGGTGGCCTCGGAGGGCCCCTTCCCCGCGCCCGAGATCCCGGACTTCCCGTCGACGAACACCGGCCCCGGCTCGAGCAGGCCCGCCGACAGGAGCGGGGCGAGGCCCAGCACGACCGGGGTGGGGTAGCACCCGGGGTTGGCGACGAGCTCGGCCCCCGCGACCCGGTCGGCGAAGAGCTCGGGCAGGCCGTAGGCGGCCTTGCCGAGCCAGCCCGGGGCGGGGTGCTCGAACCCGTACCACTCGGGGTACGCCTCGGGGCCGAGCCGGAAGTCACCACCGAGGTCGATCACCCGCACGCCGGCCTCGAGCAGGGCCGGGGCCAGCTCCGCGCTCGCCCCGTGGGGCAGGGCGCAGAACGCGACCCCGGCCCGCTCGGCCACGAGGGAGGGCTCGATCGGCTCCAGGACCCGCCCGCCGAGGTCGGAGAGGGTGCTGAGGTGGGGATGCACGTCGGCGAGCGTCGCGCCGACCGAGCCCTTGGCCCCGAGGTAGGAGATCTCCGCCGCCGGGTGCTGCGCGAGCAGCCGGACGAGCTCGCCCCCGGTGAACCCGGAGGCGCCGAGCACCGCCACGGGGACGCGCGGCCCGGCGACGGACGGATCGACGGAGGCGACGGCCATGGGTATGGGAGATTATGCATGAATCGCATGGAGCTGCAACCTTGAGGGCCCCAGCAGCGGCCCGTAGGATCGGCCCGTGGGCACGGTCGCCGCGTCGCAGGCCGCTCGACGCTCGCGCGTCTCGAGGCGCTGGTCCGACCTCCTCCTCGAGGCGGCGATCGTGGTCGCCGCGGTCGGGATACCGGCGGGGCTCGTGTTCCTCGCCCGCTACCAGCCGCTCTCCACCTGGTCGGGGTTCTCCCTCGTCTCGGAGCCGGCGCGCTTCGTCGTGGAGACGGCCCCGCCGGGCGGGGGGCAGCCGTTCCGGGTCTACCGGGTGGACTACGCGGAGGGCGAGACCGTCCGGCTCGGGTTCACCCTCACGAACGAGGGCTCGATCCCGGTCCGGATCACCGCGGTGGGCGTGGACGCGCCCCTCCGCAGCGGGTTCCGCCTGGTCGGGGTCGCCCTCGGGCGGTCGGACGGGTCGGGGCTCCCGTTCGCCCCGTTCACCCTCGAGCCGGGCGCGTCCCAGTCCGTGGTCACGACGTGGCGGTTCGAGGGCTCCTGCCCGCCGGGACGCGCGGAGCCGCCGCCGTTCACGACCGAGCTCAGCCAGATCGGCGTCGAGTTCCGGGTGCTGTGGTCCCGGCACCGGGTGCAGCTGCCGCTCCCCTACCAGCTGCAGGTCGACCAGGGCGACTGCCCGGTCCGGTGAGCGCCGGGCGGCGCGCCCTCAGTCCTCCGGCCGATCGAGCCTGATCGCGGAGAGCATCGCCTCGGTCCGGTCGATCGCCGCGGCGAGCCAGGCCGGGTCCTGCGGGCCGCGGACGTCCTCGCGCGGGTAGGCGTACTGGTTCAGCGCCTCGTCGGAGCCGACCTGTATCCCCTTGGTCGCGAGGTAGTCGGCGATCGCGAACTCCCATGTGAAGAGCGCGGTCCCGTCCTCGTACGCGTGGACCCAGTAGGTCATGTACCGGTTCGGCCGGGAGGCGTAGAGGACGGCGCCGGTCCGCTCCTCCACGGGCTCGAACCCGAGGTCGGCGAGGGCCTCGGCGAAGCCCTTCACGGGACGTCGCCCGGCTCGTCAGCCGGCGGCCGGCTCGGCGAGGTGGGGTCCACCGGCGCCGGGGACCCCTCGTCGGTGGACGTCGGACGGGCGGTGAGCGGGGTGGTGGGGAACGGTTCGGGCGCCGGCGGGGCCGGACCGGACGTCCGGACCGGCACGCCGAGGGCGCCGGCCACCCCTCCCACCGCAGAGGCGGCCACCTCGAACGTCGCCTGCCCTTCGGCGTGCTCCACCGTGAGCGTGCTCAGCACCGTCCCCTCCCGGACGTGCGCCGATGTCAGGGAGGGGAGCGCGAACGCGTCCACCCCTCCTCCCTTGCGGAGGAAGAGGAGCCGCCGGTCGGTCACCGCGAGCAGACCCCCCCGGCCGTCGCGGACGCCCAGGCCGACGCCCCGCACCCGTTCCCCCGCCTCCAGGACCCCGGGGAACGCGGCCACCTCCTCGGGGGCGAAGAGCGCGAGATCCTCGCGCCGGGAGAGCCACTCCCCCAGGTCCCCAGGGGTCCCCGTCAGCGGTGTCGGGGCGGGCGGCGCGCCGGCACCGCCCGCGCCCTCCCCGAGCGCCCGGGCCTCCTCCACGAGCACCGCGGCCGTGCCGAGGGACGCGAGGATCCGGGACGCGAAGAAGGCCCCGAACCCCAGCCCGAGCAGGAGGGCGACCGCGGTCGCCTCGCCCGGCGCCCCCACGCGCCGGGCGACGTACGCCGACGCGAGACCGGCGAGGACGCCTCCCGCTCCCATCACCAGCACACGTTGGCCCCGCGTCACCGCACCATCATGGACCCGGCGGGGCCGGCGGCGAAGCCTCCCGCCGGGATCTCGCGGGCGCGAGGGCCCCGCGGCGCCCCGGCCGGCGGTCGCGGAAGGCCACGGTCGCCGTCAGGGACGGCCCCGTCGCCGTCGGGGAGGCCGCGAGGACGCCGTCAGGGGACGGCCCGGAGGCCGCCGGGTGGCTCCTCCTCGGCCTCGGCCCTGGACAGCGACCCCCGGGCCCTCCCGACGTGGGCCCGCAGCTCGCTGGCGGCGTTCGAGAGCATCACGCTCGCCCGTTGGACCTTGTTCTCGATCACCTCCTCGATGCCCCGGAGGACGGCCTCGACCTCGGCGAGCGCCGCCCGGACGTCGCCCGCGTCGCCGAAGCGGGCGGCCAGCGTGTAGAGGAACAGGAGGATCGGGAGCGCGCTCCCGTAGGGCACGATCACCACGCCCCGGGCGTAGGCGTCGGCGTGGGCCCGCTTGCAGGCCGCGTAGGCGGCGTCGGGGACCGCCGCGACGGCGACCGGCGCCGTGAGGGCGGGGTCGAGGTACTGGGCCACCTCCTGGGCGCGGCGGGAGACGACCCGCTCGACCTCCCGGGCGAGGGCCTCCCGCTCCGCGGGGTCCTCCGCGCGCTCGAGCGCCTCGAGCTCGGCCGGGGCCGGCCACTTCGAGTCCACCGGGAGCCTGCGGCCATCGGGGAGGACGAGCCCGAACTCCACCACCTTCCCGTTCACCCGGAAGTCGGTCTCGAGCATCCCCGGGGGGAGCCCGGCTAAAAGCTCGCGGAGGACGTTCTCCCCCGACCGTCCCTTGACCGCCCCGCCCGCGAGGACCGCGGAGAGCCGACGGATCACCTCCCGGTCCTCGGCCAGGGCCGCCCGGCGTTCCTGCTCCCTCGCGTTCAGCTCCTCGAGGGCCCGGCGGGCCGCCGCCACCTCCTGCCGGAGCGCCTCGCCGGAGCCCTCGCGGACCGCCGCGGCGTCGGCGAGGCGGCGCAGCTCGGCGGCGTGGACCTCGAGCCGGGCCTCGAGCCGGCCGAGATCGCTCGGCCCCGCCCCGCGTCCCCGGAGCGCGACGATGGCGACCCCCGCGGCGAGCCCCACCGCGAGGGCGACGAGCGCGATCCCGATCGTCTCCATGGCACCTCCCCGGGGTGCGTGCTGGTCGTGACGTTACCGGGGGGGTCTGACACGGTTCCGGTCGGTCGCCCCCGGCGACGCCCGGTCCGTGTCGCCACGGCGGCCTCCCATGGCCTCGACCAGCCCTTCGACGGCCCGGGCGGGACCCCGGTCCCCGAACGGCTCAGCCGGGAGCCGGGAGCCGATGATGCGATCAGTATGGGTATCATGCTGCCCGTATGGGCGTCCTCATCCAGATCCGAGACGTCCCGGAGGAGGTCCACCGGACGCTCAAGGCACGGGCGGCCGCGTCCGGCGTCTCGCTCTCGGAGTACCTCCGGGAGCTGCTTCTCCGAACGGCGGCCAGGCCCGCGCCGGCGGAGCTCGCCGCACGAGTGAGGGCACGCGGCGCTGTCCGGTTGAAGGAACCGAGCGAACGCTCGGTCCGACGCTTGCGCGAGCGGGGCGAGTGACCGTCCTCGACACATCGGCCGTCGTCGACTTCCTGCTGTGGGAGCGCGCCGCCGAGGACGTGGAGGCGATCCTCGCCCGCGAGGGCGAGGTGGCCGCCCCGGACCTCGTGGTGTTCGAGGTGCTCGCCGTCCTCCGCCGGTACGTGCGGCGCGGATGGCTCCCCGCCGAGCGGGCCACGGCCGCCATCGAGGACCTCGGCGACCTCCCGGTGCAGATCTACCCGACGCTCCCCTTGCGGGAGCGGGCCTGGGAGCTTCGGGACGACCTGACCGCTGCGGACGCGCTCTTCGTCGCGCTCGCCGAACGCCTCGGCGAGCCGCTGGCCACCAAGGACCGCGGCCTCGCGGCCTCGGCGCGGAGGCATGCCGGGATCCGGGTGATCGAGCTGGCCGCAGCACCCTGACCGCGGACGCCCGGTCCATCGTTCGAGCTTCGACCGGAGATGGCCCCCGCCGGCCACGGATCCGGTGGGCGCGCCGAAGTCCTGGGGCTCTTCCCGGCGCTGCTCCGCGGGGAGCGGTCCGATCGACCGTTCCCGGAGGGTCGTCGAGGGCTCGACGGACCGAACGAACCCGAACCGGATCGTTGGCCAAAGAGGCGATGGTGCGTGCGCGACCGACGACCCCCTGATTCGTCCAAGGCCGCGGATCCCGCGTTGGGAGGAGGGGGGTGCGGAGATGCGTCGCGGTTCCCTGATCATCGCCCTTGCGTTCGTCGTCGTTGCGGGGCTCCCGGCAGGAGCGCGGGCGCGGGACCCGGACCTCGCCCGCGGCGGGATCCGGGCCTCCGCGAACTTCGAGCTCGTAGGACACCACGCGCTGCTGGGGCGCGGGATGAACGCGGCCCTCGCGATCTACCGGAACTTCCTCTACGTGGGCAGCCGGACCGATGCCTCCGACACCTGCGTCCCGGCCGCGGGGGTGCCGCGGTCCGGCGGATGTCCGCACGAACGGCCCAACGTCCTGATCCTCGATATCGCGGACCCCGCCCATCCCCGGCTGGTCGGGGAGATCGGGCCTCCCCACGAAGGGGTCGTCGGGCTCACCTCCAGGGAGCTGCGGGTCTGGCCGCAGGAGAAGCTGCTCATCGTCATGAACATCACGTGCGGCGCGTTCTACGGGGCGTGCGGCGAGAGCGACCGGAGGCCGAACATCCGCTTCTACGACATCTCGGGGCCGAGCGCGGCGAACCCACAGCTCGTCTCGACCTACCGCCCGTCCGTGGAGCCCCACGAGATGTTCCTGTGGATCGATCCCCAGGACCCTGCTCGCGCGTTCCTGTTCATGTCGGTCTACAGCGGGTCGGTCGACGAACCAGCCGTGATCGTCACCGACATCAGTGGGGCGAGAGAGGGGACCTTCGAAGAGGTGGCCACGCTGGACACCACCGGCTCGTTCAGCGAGGAGGACCGCACCAACTTCTTCATCGCCGGCCACTCGATCAGCGTGTCGCCCGACGGGACCCGTGGGTACCTGGCGTACTGGGGCGGGACGTTCCTGGTCCTGGACACGAGCGACATCGCTTCGGGGGTCCCAGACCCAGAGCTGCGGCTCGTGACCCCGCTGGCGAACAGGCCGACGTGGCCGAACCCCGCAACGCACTCGGCGGTGAAGGTGCCCGGCAGCGATGTGGTGATCACGACCGAGGAGCTCTACGGCGACTACGACGACGTGAACGACCCTCCCGGCAACTCCAGCGGGTGCCCCTGGGGCTGGGCCCGCCTGATCGACATCTCCGACGAGGTTCGCCCCGTGGTCGTCGGCGAGTACCAGGTGGTGGAGAACACGGAGGCGTACTGCCGGAGCCTCGCCGGCCAGGATCCGGACAACACCACGTACACCTCGTACTCGACCCATAACCTGACGGTCCTGCCGAAGGTCGCGTTCATCAGCTGGCACGCGGCCGGGCTGCAGGCCGTCTCGATCGCGGACCCGTCCCGGCCGGTCCAGGCGGGGTTCTTCGTGCCCGAGCCGCTCCGGTCGGTGACGACCGAGGACCCGGCCCTCAGCCGAGGCGTGAACCGGGTGGTGATGTGGAGCTACCCGATCATCCGGAAGGGCCTGATCTACGTGGTGGACATCAGGAACGGGCTCTACATCTTGCGGTACACCGGACCGAACGCTCGGGCGGTCGCCGACATCGCCTACCTGGAGGGGAACTCCAACCGCGGGGATGCGCTGCGCCTGGAGCAGGGGTGAGGCTCGAAGACGGTGGGGCGGCCCGGTCCCGGCCGGCCTATCATGCGGCCGTGGCGCCGCCGGAGATCCCGTCACTCCAGGTCCGCGGAACCCACCGCGAGGTGGGGCGGCAGATCGGGGAGGCCCTCCGCGAGCGGATCCGGGGGGAGCTCGAGCGGGAGGTCTACGCCGGCCCCTTCCCGGAGGGGCGCGCGCTCGAGGACCAGCTCGCGCTCGCCGCCGAGTACCTCCGGGTGACGGCGGAGGAGCTCCCCTGGCTCGCCGAGGAGTTCGAGGGGTGCGCCGAGGCGGCCGGCGTGGACCTGCGGGCGCTGTTCGCCTGGCACGTGGAGGAGATCTGGTACGAGCCCCGGCGGCCGGTCCGGACCGCTGCGGCCACGGGGCGCTGCTCCGACCTCGTGGCGGTGCCCCCGGCGACCGCGGGGGGCCACGTGCTCGTCGCGCACAACAACGACCTCCGGCCCGAGGCCGAGGAGGGCCTCGTGGCGATCGAGTGGACCGTGCCCGGCGAGCCGGTGGTGTTCACGATCGGCTCGGGGCTCGGGGCGAGCGTGGGCTTCAACTCCGCCGGGATCTCGTTCACCGGGAACGAGCTCTCGCCGAACGACGAGCGCGTGGGGATCCCCCGGGGCCCGCAGTTCCGGGCCACGCTCGCCCAGCGGACGATGGACGACGTGCTCCGGGTGGCGCTCCACCCCCGGCGGGCGTCCTCCTACAACCAGATGCTGGCCGACCGGACGGGGCGGGTGGTGAACGTGGATGGCTCGGCCACCGACGCCTGCCTCACCGGCCCCGACGAGCGCGGCCACCTGGTCCACACGAACCACTACGTCTGCGAGCGGATGCTCCGCTACGAGGGCGACCCGGGCTACGCGGTCCGGTCGGCGAGGCGCTACCGGCGCGCGGCGGAGCTGCTGGCCGCCCAGCCCGAGGGGACCGTGACCGAGGAGGTGCTCCGGCGGATCCTCTCCGATCACGAGGGCGCGCCGGACTGCCTCTGCCGCCACCCCGACCGCTTCGGCGGCGAGGGGAAGACGGTCTTCTGGTGCGTCGCCGACGTCACCGAGGGGAGGGTGACGTACGGCCGCGGCAACCCCTGCGACTCGCGCGAGCAGGTGTACGCGTTCGCCGGCGAACCCCGATGACGGCCATCCGCATCCTGAGCGAGAGCCACCTGCACGGCGAGGTCATCGTGGAGCACGCGTTCCCGGAGGAGCACGACTCCCTCCTTCGGGTGCTGAGCGAGGTCCGGGTCCCGCTCCGGCCGGCCGATGCGTTCACCCGGAGCGGGCGCCCCCTCAAACCGAAGCGTCACACCCGGACGATCGGTGGGAGCACGAGGCCCTTCCTGCTGCCCGTAGATCAGGCGCACATGAACCGCTCCCTCGATGCGGCTCTCAGAGGGGAACGCTGGGATGCCCAGCCGGTCGCCGCTGGCCCGCTCGTCGGCGGCGAGGCGCCCCTCGGGCTCCGAGGTGACTTCGTGCGGAACCGGGTCTTCGTGGAGGTCGAGTTCGGGAACACCGCGAGCATCTTCCGGGACGTCTTCAAGTTCCAGGTCGCGAACCGGTCGGGGGCCGGGGACGTCGGCGTCCTGGTGGTCGCCACGGAGCGGTTCGCGCGGTTCTTCGACTCGGGGGTGGCCACGTTCGAGGGCGTCCAGCGGCTGCTCCCCTACTTCGCCGTCGGGATCCAGATGCCGATCTGGATCGTCGGCATCGAACCCGTCGACTTCGCCGCGATCGGGGAGCGGTACGAGGAGATGCGCCGCCTCTGCGAAGCGAACGGGCTGCCCTGCCACCCGTGGGACGTGGCGTTCGGCGCCCCTATCCCCGTGGCGGAGCTCCCGCCGGAGGATGGCGGCGACGAATCGGCACAGCCCGACCCAGCGCCTCCCTGACCCGACCTCTGATCAGACCCCGGCCGCACGCACCCATCCCGACGCGCGGGCACCCGTCGCCAGTTCGCGTCCCACGCGCTCCACGAGCCCCACGACGAGGGCGTTGCCCATCATGAAGGCGCGGCGGGCGTCGGACATCCCGGTGTCGGTCCACCCGTCCGGGAAGCCGTTCAGGCGCTCGAGCTCCACCGGGGTGAGGCGACGGAACCGCCCGTCCTCCGTCCGGACGACGTGCTTGAACCGCGACGGCGTGGCGCCGCCCTCCCCCGTGAGGATCGTCCGGGAGGGCTGGTCGAGCGGGTCGGGGAATGGGATCGCGCCCTCCGTGTAGAAGTACACGTGCCCGTTCCTCGCCCGGCGGGGCTCCCGCTTGGCGCCCTTGAGGTACCGCCAGGCGGGGAGCTGCTCGGGCGGGATGAAGAACCGCTCCGGCACCTCCTCGGCGGGGAGGAGCACGTCGCCCAGGACCTTCCGCGGGCCGTCGTAGACGGGCACCAGGGGGCGGGTCCACACCTCCCGCTCCCAGAGCACGCCCCCGTTGAGGAAGGGGGTGGTCCGGTTCCCCCTGCCGAACCCCTCGGTGAGCTGGGCCGGGTGGCCCCTGAGGACCAGGTCCGGGACGTCGGTCCCCTCGAGCGGCACCACGATGCCGTCGTCCGCCGGGCGGACGGGGAGTGCCCTCGCGAGCACCCCCTCCTCGTAGAGCCACCGCAGCGGGCTCGTCCACGGCGGGCCCTCCCCGGCCAGGTGGTGGGCGACGATGAAGACCCGCCGGCGGCGCTGCGGGAACCCGTAGTCGGCCGCGTTCACCACCCGCCACTCGACCATGTACCCGAGGTCCGAGAGGCAGGCGAGCATGATCGCGAAGTCGCGGCCCCGCTGGGAGGCGGGGGACTTGAGGAGCCGGTCCACGTTTTCGAGGAACACGAGCGGCGGGCGCTTGTCCTCGAGGATCCGGTAGATGGACCACCAGAGCACGCCCTTCCGACCCTCGATCCCCGCCGCCTGGCTCAGGGTCTTCGCGACCGAGTAGTCCTGGCAGTTGTGCACCACGCACCCATCCGCCACGTAGGACTCATCCTCCGCGACGGCGAGGTTGTACACGGTCGCGGCCCCGGCAGGTCGCACGGACCGGACGAGCTTCCAGCCGTAACCGCCGGAGACGAACGCGGACCGGTTCCGAGGAGGCACCACGACCTGGTACTGGTCCCGCTGCCGCGTCTGCCGCCCCTCGATCCGGGTCGTCGGGGCCACGCGCGCCTCGTGGATGCTCGCCACGACGCCGTAGGCTCGCTGAGCGAGCAGGGCGATGCTGAGAGCGAGGGCGCGGCTCACCGTCGTCGCACGCCACCCGCCCTGCCACGGCGACCCGTCACCCGACCGATAGCCGTCCAGCAGGGCGCCGGCCAGCTTCGGCGGCAGGGCGAAGACCCAGCCCGGGACGAGTTTGCCGTGAGCGAGCCGCCCGAACGCGAGCAGCCAGCGGTAGAGCGCCTGCCGCGTGATGTGGAACTCGACGGCGGTGCGTTCCTGTACCCTCGTGCACGGATAGACCCGTCGAATCCGTTCCTCCACGGCATCCGCCTCATGTGTCCCGGCGCAGATCACCACCCTGCCCTTCTGGGCGTCGACGAGCCACCCGTCCGCGAGGTAGCGACCGACGAGCCACCAGAAGTCCTCCGAGGCGTCGGGGAGCTCGATCTCGTCCGCCGGCTCCTGGGGAAGCACCTGGCTCACGTAGGTACGGGAGGGCTTGACGTCTGCAGCGGGGATCCATCGGGGTTCTCCGAATGCGCGCTGTGGGCGGCCGGCGGCCCAGGTCCTCCCGAGGAGCTCACGAGCCCAGAAGGGGTGCTCGTCCGTCGTGCGGATGTCCGGGAACCCTTGCCCGCGGAGGACCAGGGTGCTGGCGGCTTCCCGGCGCATCACCCTCGTTACGGGACGCCACCGCCCGCGATGGGTCAGCACCAGGTCGCCCTCGGCGACGGACTCGATGGGACGATAGCCTTCCGCGGTCAACACCATCGTGCCGGCCGCGAAGCACGGGAAGCCGCCGACCAGGAGGTCGTGGTCCGGGATCGGTTCCCGGCGCCCGGCGTCGATCTCGTCGAGGACCTTCTCGATGTCCTCGTTCACGTGGACGCCCTGGTCGAAGTGGCTGACGTAGCACTCGAAGGCGTGCTGGCGCTTGGTCGAGGGCTCCCACTGGTTGGCCCACACGACCTCCCAGCCGGCGGGCTCGAGCCCGAGCCTGAACCCCCCGACGCCGGCGAACAGCTCGACGACCCGACCCCGTGGCCGTCCGCGCCTCCGGAGCTCCTGCACCACGCTAACCGACGCCTCCTCGGAGCCGCACGTGACTGGGATCACACGTTTGTCATCCGTCCGCGCGGACCTTAGCACGGGTCGTCGACACATGGAAGCCGTGCGCCCGTGACCAGGCACAACGCTCCCGGAGGGGGCAGTCCGGGCACCGCGGGCGCCGCGGCAGGCAGACGGTCGCGGCGAGGTCGAGGACGGCCCAGTTCCACTCCCGTACCCGTCGGCGAGGGGTGACCCGGGCCACGACGTCCCAGAGCGACGGATCCTCGGAGGGCGGCCGGTCCTGGGGCAGGCCGAAGAAGCGCCGGTACACGCGGGCGGTCACCCCGTCCACGGTTGGGACGTGCCTCCCGAAGGCCACGGCGGCCGTCGCGTTGGCCGCGTACCGGCCCACGCCGGGGAGCTCGAGGAGCTCCTCGACGGTGCTCGGCACGCCGCCCCGCCGCACGACCTCCCTGGCGACCTCCCGCAGGGTCGCCGCCCGCTTCACGAGCCCCAGGGGCCTGATCACCCGCTCGATCGCGCCGACCCGCGCGCGAGCGAGCGCCTCGGCGTCGGGCCAGCGTTCGAAGAGCCGCTCGAAGACGAGCGCGACGGTCCTGCCCCGGGAGCGCTGGAGGAGGATCTCCGCGACCAGGATCCGGAAGGGGTCGCGCGTCTCCCGCCAGGGGAAGGTGCGCCCGTTCGAGCTCCCCCAGGCCAGGAGCCGCGAGACGAACCACCGGTCCTCGCTCACCCGATCCCCCTCGCTCCCCGATCGTAGGGCCGCGCGGGCGAGCCGGCGATGTCAGACCCCCGCGCTAGGATCCGAGCCGTCCCCGGTCGGGCGTGACCGAGGACGGTCGACGGAGAGGAGGGGATCGGCATGACGATGAAGGAGCTGGAGGCCCGACACGGCGAGGTCGTGGCCCGCGTCCTGCTGGCGGTCCAGGCCGTTCTGAAGGCGGACACCGCTGTCAAGCTCGGCGACCCGCTGGCGAACGAACGCGCCCTCGAGGAGCGTGACGAGGCCCTGGACGACCTCCACGCCGCCATCGGGGCGTACGAGTTGCTCCATGGCCCGCTCGCCCAGACCGAACACGCGGCGGGGTGAGTCGGGTCACCTCCGGTTCGTCGAGATCCAGGGCGATGCGCTCGGCAACGCGTAACGCATCCGCGACCGACATGTTTCCAGCATCGCGGACGCAGGTCGCGCATACCAGCTCAATCGCCTCACCCGCCCAGCTGCTGTCCGCTCGCGGGGATTGTTGGAGTTCGGCTAGCATCCGGGCATGGCGGTCAGGTGGTTGGTCTATCCAAGATCCCAGCGTCCCCGCGACCTCGTGTATCGCATCGCTGAGGTCTTCAAGGCACAGGAGTCGCGGATCGGCACACCTCCGAACAAGCCACAGAGCAAGACCGTGCTCAATGCGGTTCGCGAGGGCCTCCAGAAGCTGGGGTTCGAGGTGGAACAGGGGAAGAACAAGGTCAACGTCCCGATCTTGTTCGGCGAGAACGGGCGCGTAGTTAAATCGTTCCAGGTCGATGCGTGGCATCGCGAGGAAGGGGCGATCCTCGAAGTGGAAGCCGGGGTGGCCGTCGACGCGAGGAAGGTCTACCAGGACCTGTTCGAGGCGGTCGCCATGCCCGAGGTGCGGTTCCTGTGCATCGCCGTTCAGAACGCTTACCACCCTCCGAGGAGGGAAAAGCCCATCGACGATTTCGAACGCACGCGGTCGATCCTCGATGCTCTGCTCGAAAGTCGGCGGCTGGAGCTGCCGTTGGAAACGGTGATGCTACTCGGTTACTAGCAGCCGGTCTCACAGCGGCTGGCCGGCGACGACCTCGCCGGCCTTCATCACCATCGCGGGCTTGAGCAGCGCTTCGACCTGCTCGAGCGGGTCGGCGTCGTAGAGCACGAGGTCGGCGGCCTTCCCCTCCTCGACCGTCCCCACCTCGGGCACCCGCAGCAGCTCCGCGGCGTTCGCCGTCGCCGCCTGGAGCGCCCGGAGCGGGGTCATCCCCCACTCCACCATCCGCACCACCTCGAGGGGCGCGCTCCCGTGCGGGTTGAACGGCGTCCCGGCGTCGGTCCCGCAGGCGTGGCGGACCCCCGCGCGCACCGCCCGGCGGAACGAGTCCCGGGCCTCCTCCGCGATCGCCGCCGCCTTCTCCACGGCGAACGCGGGGACCTCCTCGGCGTGGTCGAGGATCCCGCGGATCGCCGAGATCGTCGGGACGTGGAACGTCCCCCGCTCCTTCATGAGGCGCGCGGCCTCCGCCGTGAGCTGCGAGCCGTGCTCGACCGAGTCGATTCCCGCGCGTACCGCCTGGAGGATCCCGCCCGCCCCGATGGCGTGGGCCGCCGCGGGGAGCCCCCACTTGTGGGCCTCGTCCACGCCGGCCGCGAGCTCCTCGTCGGTGAAGGCGGTGAAGTCCACGCCGATCCCCCGGGTGAGCACCCCACCGGTCGCGATCAGCTTGATCGCGCGGGCCCCGGCGCGGATCTGCTCCCGGACGGCGCGCCGCACCCCATCGGGGCCGTCGACCTCGAGCGCGAAGCTCGTGTGCCCGTGGCCGCCCGTGATGGTGAGGGCCCGCCCGGCGGGCACGACCCGCGGCCCGGGGACGAGCCCCTCGGCCACGGCCCTTGCCACCTCGCAGGCCACCGCGCCGATCCCGCCCAGGTCGCGGACGGTGGTCACGCCCCGCTCGAGGTGGCGCGCGAGGTTCCGGACCGCCTTCAGCGCGGCTCGGGCCTCGCTGAGCCCCCGGGCCTCGGCCTCGAAGTCCGAGAGCCCCTCGAAGCAGAGGTGGACGTGGGCGTCGATCAGCCCGGGCGTCAGGGTCCTCCCCCGCCCCTCCACCTCGTGCGCGGCCCGCGCCTCCCGGGGCGCCCTGGCGTGCGCCCCGACCCAGGCGATCCTCCCGTCCGAGACCAGGACCCCGGCGCGGGTCCGGACGGTTCGGCCGTCGAACAGCGTGACGTTGGCGACGTACGTGGCCACCTGTTCCTCCCCGGTTCCCCTCAGGATCCGCGACCTACCCCACCCACGGCGGGACCCGTCGCTCGCCGTCCTCCGTGATCATCACGGTCCCCGCCCGCATCGTGGCGAGGAGGACGAGCGGCTCGTCGCCGGCCCGCGGGCGGTGGAGCTCCCCGGCCGGGACCATCACGGTGTCCCCCTCGCCGACCGGCACCTCCTCCTCGCCGATGAGGACCGTCCCCCGCCCCCGGAGCACGTGGAAGACCTCCTCGTGGTCGTGACGGTGCGGCGGGAGCCCCTGGCCGGGCTCGATCTCCGCCCGCATGAGGGCCGTCTCGCTCGACCCGGCGGAGGGGGAGGCGAGCGAGATCACCGCGAACCCCTCCATCTCGAACCGCCGGGCCTCGGAGCTCCGCACGATCGGCATCTGGTCCCCTCCCCTCGCGCGTCCGGGCAGGCATCATCCCACGGCGAGCCCGGGGCCTGTCGGGCAGCCCTCTCCGCGCGCGACGACCCGGCGTCGCCGCCCGGGCCGGCCGTCGACGCGACCGCAAAGGGCCGGCCTCACCCCATCGCCCCGGCCGGCCGTCGACGCGACCCGGCCTCACCCCATCGCCTCGGCGAGGGCGCGGAGCGTGGCCTCGTCGATCGAGGAGGCGATGAGCGTCGTGACGCCGGCCCCTCGGTAGGCCTCCAGGCGCTCACGGAGGGCCGGGGCCGGGCCCACCAGCGCGACCTCGTCGATCAGCCGGTCCGGGACGGCCGCGACCGCGTCCGCGCGGCGCCCCGCGAGGAACGCCTCCTGGATCTCCCGGGCCTCCCCCTCGTAGCCGTACCGGGCCACGAGCGCGTTGTAGAAGTTCCGCTCCCGGCTGCCCATCGCGCCCACGTAGAACGCGATCTGGGGACGGACCGCGTCCCGGCAGGCGGCGAGGTCCTCCCCCGCCTGCGCGAACGCGATGGGCGCGACGTCGAACCCCTCGGGGCGGATCCCCCGGGGCCCGAACCCCTCCTCGAGGGGCCCGCGGAACACCTCGGCGTGCTCCGGCGAGAACAGGAACGGGAGCCAGCCGTCGGCCACCTCCGCCGCGAGCGCCACGTTCCGGGGGCCGAGGGCGGCGAGGTAGATCGGCACCTCCGCCCGGAGCGGGCGGAACCCCAGCCTGAGCGGCTTCCCGAGGCCGCTCCCACCCTCGGCGGGGAGCTGGACGTGTCGCCCGCGGTAGGCGAGGGGCGCCTCGCGGCGGAGGGTGGCCCGGACGACCTCCACGTACTCGCGGGTCCACCCCACCGGGTCCTCGAACGGCACCCCGTGCCAGCCCTCCACGACCTGTGGACCGGATGTGCCGAGCCCGAGCCGGAAGCGTCCGCCGGAGAGCGCGTCGAGCGTCGCCGCCGTCATCGCCGTCGCGGCCGGGGTCCGGGCCGCGAGCTGCATCACGGCCGTGCCCACGCCGATCCGCGAGGTCCGGGCGGCGATCCACGCGGCGGTCGAGACCGCGTCGGAGCCCCAGGCCTCGGAGACCCAGACGCAGTCGAAGCCGAGCTGCTCCCCCAGGCGGGCGAGCGGCGCCGGGTCGAACGGCGCCCGGCCGAGCCAGTGCCCGACGTGCAGCCCGAGCCTCACCGCTCCCCGATCCGCCCCCGCACCCCGATGGGAACCGCGCCGCCCCCGCGGGCCGTCCGCGCCCCGGTCGGTACCGTCTCTCGCTCCCTGCGCACGGGCCGGGACACCCAGGGGCCGATCAGCTGTCCTCGAGGTGAGCCAGCCGCTCGCGGGCCCGAGCGGCCGAGACCACGTTCCCCTTCCGCTCCCAGAGCTCGACGGCCTCCCGCAGGAGGTCGGCGGCCTCGCCGATCCGCCCAGCCCGGGTGACGATCTCCGCAAGGTCCGCGAGGGCCTCGGCGATCGCGTCGAGCCCGTCGGTGTCGCGCCCGATCGCCACGGCCTCCCGGGCCAGGCGCTCCGCCCCGGTGAGGTCACCCCGGCTCGCCAGCACCATCGCCATCGAGGTCCGCCAGGAGATCTGGGAGGCCGCATCCTCGCTCGCGGCCGCCTCCCGGCTCTCTTCGACGAACGGCACGGCCTCCTCGAACCGGCCCTGGAGGCAGAGGGCCCGGGCCAGCTGGGCGGAGAGCGTGGAGAGCACGCCCTTCTCGCCGATCCTAAGGAAGTCCTCGCGGCCGCGGCGGAGGAACCGCTCGGCCTCGCCCGGCTCGTCCGCGAGGAGCTCGATCACCCCCCTGGCGAGATCGAACGCGGCCATCCACTGCGGCCTCCCGAGCTCCTCGTACGCCGCTCGCCACTCGTCGTTCACGCGGCGGGCCTCCTCGAAGCGTCCCTGCATGGCGAGCGGGATATCGGTCGCGAGCGAGCCCTCGCCCCGCGCGCCGAACGTCTCGCGGTCGATCTCCTCGAGCCGGGGGAGCACCTCAGCGACGGGCAGCGGCCCGAAGACGAGGGCGACCCTGAGCATGTCGAGGGCCAGCCGCAGCTCGCCGGGATCGCCGGCCAGGCGCGCGTGCTCGGCCGCCCGCTCGGCGTCGCCCGCCATGTCCGCGAATCTGGCGAGCACCCAGGGCCCGGTGGAGCGGAGCCGGTAGGCCCGGGCCAGCCCGAGGTGGTCGCCGGCGGCCTCGAGCACGGGGATCGCCTCTCCGGCCACCCGGCTCGCCTCCGCTCCGGAGCCCTCGGGGTCGGCCTGCACGCGGAGCAGGGCCTCGCCGATCCGCGCGTGCGCCTCGACGAGCGCCTCGCCCGCCGCCCGGGCCCGCTCCACCGCCTCCCCCAGGACCGTGCGGGCCTCCTCGAAC
>DATLZM010000498.1:0-1117 GCA_035573995.1 Actinomycetota bacterium
CGATGAGGAGCTTCTCCTGCGCGGAGAGCGGCACCTCCTCCTCGTCCAGCAGCTCGCGGAGGCGCTGGTGGACCATGCCCTCCAGCTCGGTGTCGGAGATCGTGGAGTCGTACAGCCGGGGCCCGAGCGACTCCACGAGCCGCTCCTGGACCCGGGTGCGGACCTCCGCGAGCCGGTCCTTCTTCTGGGTCTGCGCGAGGCGGTCTGCGAGGGACATGGGGACCTCCTAGGAACGTCGGAACACGCGCCGCTTCCGGGGGGCGGCCTGTTCGGCCGCGGGCTCCTCCAGGGACCCCGCGCCGACGAAGCGCGAGGCCAGTTCCCGGATCGCCTGGGCCACGTCGGAGCGGGGCTCGTCGAGCACGACCGGCCGGCCCTTGTTCAGGGCCATCGGCACCAGCCGGCTCGAGGGGATCATCGCGTCCACCCGGATCTTCATCACCCGCTCCACGTCCCCCGCCTCGAGCCCCACCTTGGAGTCGGCCCGGTTCAGGACGATCCGGAACCGGTCCCGGGGGATCCCGATGGCGAGGAGCGTGTCCAGGGCCTTCGAGAGGTGCTTCACGCCCACCACGTCGAGGGCGGTCACCAGGATGATGGTGTCGGAGAGGTCGAAGCAGACCAGGGCGGCGTCGGAGTAGTCGACGGAGGCGTCGACCACGACGAACCCGAACTCGTTGCGGAGGGCCCGGAGGAACTTCCCCACGGCCTCCCCGGCCGGGGCCGCGGCGGTGGGGTCGGGCTGGGCGGCGTAGCCCCACAGGTGCTCGGCGAGCTTCCGCCCCCCGGCCCGGACGAGCTCGGGGTCGTTCTTCTCCCCCAGCTCCATCAGGTCCGAGATCGAGCCCTGCGGCTCGGCCCCGAAGTACGTGAAGACGTCGCCCATGTCGATGTCGAGGTCGACGACGGCGACGTCCTTTCCCCCCGCCATCTCGGCCAGCGCGGTGGCAAGGTTGCTCGTGAGGAACGTCTTCCCGCTCCCGCCCTTGGAGGAGAAGACCGAGATGATCTTCCCCCGCTGCTTGGGGGCCGCGACCTGGGTGCCGATCGAGCGGAGGTTCGTGGCCCAGGTGATGGCCCGCTCCACGGCGTCGCGGAGCTCCTCGGTCCCCTGGGT
>DATLZM010000499.1:0-1513 GCA_035573995.1 Actinomycetota bacterium
GGAGGCCTCCGGAGCGATCTGGTAGCGCGCGGCGTCGCCGTCGAGCTCTCCGACCCGGAACCGCGCGAGCAGCTCGTCGAGCCGCTCCCCGACGGCCGGCACGGCCGTGTCGATCCGGAAGCCGTAGGAGAGCACGCGGTAGGAGCGTTCGAAGGATGCCACGGTCCTTCCTCCGGGTAGCCGCGAGCGGCGACGGCGCGCGTCGCCTCAGTGGGTCGCGCAGCCCACGTCCGGCGTGCAGTCGATGGGGCTCAGCGCGTAGTGGAAGTGGCCGCCGGGGTAGCCGGCCTCGCGGCACTTGGCGTTGCAGTCGGAGGGGTTGTCCGCCTCGGACGGCGGGATGCAGGTGACGAGCGGGAGCGTGGTCTTGTCGTCGGGGCGCCGGCACTCGCAGCACACGAACCCCGGGGAGCCCGGCCGCACGTGCGCCCGGCTGATGCTCGTGATCACCGGAACGGTCCAGAGGAGCGTGCCGCCGACCACGACCCCCCGGCGGATCAGGTCGCGCCGGCTGATCCCGAGCTTCCGCTTGAGCTGGGTCCCGTCAGCCACCGCCGCTCCTGTCGCTTCGTCTCACGGCCGCCCTCGTCAGTGGTCCGAGCAGAAGTTGGCGCTGGGTCCTTCGCAGTGCAGCTCGGTGGGGCTCGTGTGTAGTTCCGGGACCAAGCCGAACGGCGTACAGAAATTCTGGCAGTCCGTGAAAGACCCGATCCCGGTCGTCGTGCACCTAGTGGGCTGACCGCTGCCGCTCGCTCGACATTCGCAGCAGAAGAAGGAGGCTGGGCTCACGACGTGCGCCCGGGCCGCGGGGGCCAGGGTCTGGATGGCGGGAGCGATCCAGAGCAGGCTCCCCCCGACGACCGCGGTCCGGCGGACGAAGGCACGCCGGGTGATTCCGTTCCCGTTCGCGCTCCCGCGCTCGGCCATGTTCCCCTCGCTGCTCCGACCCAACACCGTACGCCCGAGGCCCCTCCCGGGGCCATCGAACGGGTTGGGTATGTTTCCTACTCGCCGCCCCCGCCGCTCAGCGTCGGAGCGCCGCCACCGCCGCCGCCACCCGCCGGACCCGCTCCTCGCCCATCCCCGACCAGAGGGGGAGCGTGAGCGCCCGGGCCGACGCCCGCTCGGTCTCGGGAAGGTGCCCGTCCCCGCCGGCGAGCGAGCGATAGGCGCGCATCCGGTGGACCGGCGGCGCGAAGTACCGGCGGGTCTCGATCCCGTGGGCCGCGAGGGCCCGGGCGAGGTCGTCCGCGGACCGGCCGTAGGCCCCAGGGTCCACGAGGACCGCGAGGTCCTTGTAGGTGCTGCGGTCGCCCGGGCCGACCGCGGGGAACGAGACCCCCGGAACGTCCTCGAGCGCCCCCCGGTACGCGGAGGCCAGCGCGTTCCGCTCCCCGATCCGCTCCTCGAGGTCCTCGAACGAGGCGAGGGCCACGGCGGCGTGGAGCTCGGACATCCGGGCGTTCAGCCCGACCAGCCGGCAGTCGTAGTCGCCGGGGTTCCCGTAGTCGCG
>DATLZM010000500.1:0-6772 GCA_035573995.1 Actinomycetota bacterium
GCCCAGGCTCCCGACCTGCTGCCAGTCCCGCCAGTAGAGCAGCAGGCCGGCTCCGACCGTCACCATCCCAGCGCGGAGCAGGAAGGTCGGCAGGCGCCGCCTGCCCAGGAGCTCCTGGACGAACGGCCCCCCGGCCGGCCCGACCGTCGTGGCGCTCGGCTGGATGAAGGCCACCACCAGGAACACGCCCCCCACCCACACCGCCCCCGCCAGGATGTGGATCACGCGGAACCCGATCATGAACCAGCTCGCAGCGAGCATCGTCCTCCCTCCTCCCCCATCCCCGAGGGAGCGCCCACCTCGGGCCCCGCGTCACGCGGGGATCCTGCGGCGTTCGCGCGCGAGGCGGCGCCGCTCGGTCGGCGTGAGGCCCCCCCACACCCCCTCCGTCTCGCGCCGTCGGAGCGCGTACTCCAGGCATTCGACCCGCACCGGGCACTCCATGCACACCCGTTTCGCGGCCCGGGCGGCCCGCCCCTTCTCCGGGAAGAACATCTCGACGTCGAGGTCGCGGCAGCGGGCGCGGTCCTGCCAGGCCAGGCTCATGCTCATCGGTCCCGCCCTCCCTCCGGCTGGCCGTCGGCGCGCCACCCTAGCCGGGCCACCCGGGCCCTGGGAAGTGGAGAAGGGGTGTGGACAAGGGATCCACAGGTCGACCCGGCAGGTTCCTTGTCACTCCGGGCGCTGCCGGCGGGGACGGCTGTGGAGGGCCTGTGGAGAGGCTGTGGACGGGGCCCGGGGCGCGTCAGTTCATGGTCGGGTCGGGGGGCATCGTCGACAGCAGCACGTACCGCCCGCCCTTCCGCCTCAGCACCGAGCCCCAGAGCTCCCCGGGGCGTTCGGCGAACACGTCCTCGGGCCGGGCCCGCTCCACGATCCACGAGGAGCCGGCGAGCTCGGCCTCGAGCTGTCCGGGGCCCCAGCCGGCGTAGCCCGCGAAGATCCGAGCCCTCCGGACGGAGCGACCGACGCCGGGGTCGACCTCGCCGGTCAGGAACCCGATGCCCTCGAGCACCGGGACGTCCGGCCGGGCCGGCTCCTCGAGCTCCGCGAGCAGGACCAGCTCGGTCGGGCGCACCGGCCCGCCGACGTAGACCCGGGCGCCCTCGCCGGCCAGGGCGGCCAGGGGCGGCGCCACCTCGGCGACCGACAGGTCCGTGGGGCGGTTGAGCACGACCCCCAGCGCGCCCTCCTCGTCGTGGGCCCCGACGAGCACCACGGTCCTGCGGAAGTTGGGGTCCTCGAGGCCCGGGCCGGCGACGAGCAGCTTCCCCCGGAGGCTCTCCACGCCCCCATCATCGCCGATGGCGCCGGCGGCCGCCCTCCGCGGCCTCTACGCTCTGCCCGGACGCGGGCGGCGAGGCGGCCCTCGGCGGCGACGGAGGAGGGGGCGATGGACGAGCGGTACGAACGGGGCTCGGAGCGGATCGCGGAGGTCCACGGGCGGGCCCAGCGGCGGGTCGTGGAGGCCTGGGGCGACCTCGGCCGGTACGTGATCTCCTTCGCCTACGGGGAGCTGTACGGACGGCCGGGGCTCTCGCTCCGCGACCGCGAGCTCGCCGCGGTCGCGATGCTCGCGGTCCTCGGGAGGGAGGCCCAGCTCAAGGCCCACCTGGCCGCGGCGCTCCGGGCCGGCCTGTCGGCGGGTGAGCTCGAGGAGCTCGTGATCCACACGGTTCCCTTCGCCGGGTTCCCCGCGGCGATCGCGGCCCACCAGGCCCTCCGGGAGGTCCTCGCCCGCGAGCGCCCGGGAGGGCCCGGGGGCACCGGCTCCGGCTCGGGGTAGGCTCCCCCGGGCTCGGAGGGCGCGTGGAGGACCTGGAGGCGGCGCGGGCGCGGCGGTGGTGGCGGACGGGCCGGCGGATCGGGAGCCTGGCCCGGGCCGCGGCCTTCGTCGAGGACGTGGGGTTCGCGCTGCTGTTCCCCAAGGCGGGGGTGGCGCTCCCCTCGCTCTGGGACGCGGCGAGCGACCGACCGATCCGCTCCCTCGGCGAGGAGTGGGGGCCCGACGCCGAGCGGGTGTGGGGCTGGAAGGACGAGCTCCCCCGCCGCGGCCTCGCCTGGTACGGCCGGTTCCTCCGCGGGCGACCGTCCTTCCTGTCCCCCGCGCTCCTCGTCGACCTCTACCCGCGCAGCGGCCGGCCCGACGACCTCGACGAGGAGCCGCTCTCCCCGCTGGCGCGTCGGATCGCCCGGATCCTCCTCCGGAGCGGCCCGCAGCCCACCTCGGCCCTCCGGGAGGCCGTGGACGCCGTCGGGAGGCGAGGGGGCGAGCGCTTCGAGGCCGCCCTGACCGAGCTGGGGCGGCGGCTCGTCGTCACCCACTTCGGCGTGGAGGACGAGGGGGCGGGGTGGCCGAGCGCGGTCCTCGAGCTCACCGCCCGCGCGTTCCGGATCCCTCGGCGGCGGGACCCCGAGGCGGCGCGGCTCCGCGCGGCGGCGCGGTTCCTCGACACGATGGTGCGGGCGCGCCCCGTCGAGCTCGCGCAGGCGTTCGGCTGGCCCCCGCGCGAGGCCCGGGCGGCCCTGGACGAGCTCGTCCGGCGGGGCCGGGCGGAGCGGGCGGGCCCGACCTACGCGCCCGCGACCCGGCGCCGGTGAGGGCGGGCGGGTTGTCGACCGCGTCCCGGGTGCGCCACCGTATGCGGCCGTGGAGGCCCCCGATCTCTCGGCGGTGCGCGACCGGTTCCCAGCCCTTGCCCGGACCGGACCCGACGGGCGGCCCTGCGCGTTCCTCGACGCGCCGGGCGGCACCCAGGTGCCGGGCCAGGTGATCGAGGCCATCTCCTCCTACCTCCGCACGTCGAACGCCAACCTCCACGGGGCCTTCGAGACCAGCCGCGAGACGGACCGGGTGGTGGAGGAGGCCCGGCGGGCCGGCGCGGACCTCCTGGGCGCGGATCCCGGCGAGATCGTCTTCGGCCCCAACGCCACCACGCTGCTCTTCCACCTCTCCCGGGCCCTCGCGAAGGAGCTCCGACCCGGCGACGAGGTGGTGGTCACCCGGCTCGACCACGACGCCAACGTCGCGCCCTGGCTGCTCGCGGCCGAGGAGGCCGGGGCGCGCGTGCGCTGGGTGGACGTCCGGGAGGAGGACGTCACGCTGGACGAGGCCTCGTTCGACGCGGCGCTCGAGGGCCGGCCGCGGCTCGTGGCGTTCACGCTGGCGTCGAACGCCGTGGGGACGATCCCGCCCGCGGCCTCGCTCGCCCGCCGTGCGCGCGAGGCCGGCGCCGTGGTGATCTGCGACGCCGTCCACCTCGCGCAGCACCGGCCGCTGGACGTCCGGGCCCTCGGCGCCGACGTCGTGGTCTGCTCGCCCTACAAGGTCTTCGGCCCCCACCTGGGCATGCTGTGGGCCCGGCGGGAGCTGCTCGAGGGGTGGCGCGCGGCCAAGGTCCGGCCCGCCCCCGACGAGCCCCCGGCCCGGTGGGAGACCGGCACGCAGAGCCACGAGGCGCTCGCCGGCTGGGCGGCGGCCGTCGAGTACCTCGCCGACCTGGGCCGGACCTTCGCGCGGCCGGCCGGTCCCGGGCGCCGCGCGGCGGTCCTGGCGGCGTTCGACGCGATCGCGCGGTACGAGTCGGTCCTCGCCGAGCGGTTCCTCTCGGGCCTCGAGGCCCTCCCCCACGTCCGCCTGTACGGGATCGCCGACCGCCGCCGCCTGGCCGAGCGGACCCCCACCTTCGCGGTCCGGGTCGGCTCGCAGCACCCCGCCGAGACCGCGGCGACGCTCGCGCGCCGGGGGATCTTCGTGTGGGACGGGAACTACTACGCGCTCGCGGTGATGGAGCGGCTCGGCCTCGAGGCCACGGGGGGCGCCGTGCGGGTCGGGTTCTGCCACTACGCGACGGCCGAGGAGGTGGACCGGGTCCTCGGGGAGCTGGGGGCGCTGCGGTGAGCCGCGGCGCGTTTCCGCTGGTCCCGGGGTTGGTAGGATTCCCGGGCGGCTCCCCCTGACCCGAGAGGACGGACCATGCGCATCCTGATCCTGGGCGGCGACGGGTACCTCGGGTGGCCGACCGCGATGCGGTTCTCCCGCCTCGGCCACGAGGTCCACGTCGTCGACAACTACCTGCGGCGCCGGGCCCATGCCGAGGCCGGGACCGACTCGCTGACCCCGATCCTCCCCGACCTCCCCTCCCGCGTCGCCGCCTGGAGGGAGGTGACCGGCCTCGAGATCGGCGTGACCGAGGGGGACCTCACCGACTGGGCCGTCGTGGAGCGGGTCTTCCGCGAGTTCCGGCCCGAGGCGATCGTCCACTACGGCGAGATGCCGTCGGCGCCGTACTCGATGATCGACCGCGACCACGCGGTCTTCACCCAGACCAACAACGTGGTGAACACGCTGAACGTGCTGTTCGCGATGCGGGACCTGGCGCCCGAGGCGCACCTCGTGAAGCTCGGCACGATGGGCGAGTACGGCACCCCCAACATCGACATCGAGGAGGGCTTCATCGAGATCCACCACAAGGGGCGGTCCGACGTCCTGCCGTTCCCCAAGATGCCCGGGTCCTTCTACCACCTGTCGAAGGTGCACGACTCCCACAACATCCACTTCGCCTGCCGCGTCTGGGGGCTCCGCGCCACCGACCTCAACCAGGGCGTGGTGTACGGGATCGAGACCGAGGAGACGCGCCTCGACGAGCGGCTCGTCACCCGCTTCGACTACGACGAGGTGTTCGGCACCGCGCTGAACCGGTTCTGCCTGCAGGCGGTGATCGGCCACCCGCTCACCGTGTACGGGCGGGGCGGGCAGACCCGGGGGTACCTCAACATCGTGGACACCCTCCGGTGCGTCGAGCTCGCGGTCGCGAACCCCGCCGCCCCGGGCGAGTACCGGGTCTTCAACCAGTTCACCGAGCAGTTCTCGATCGTGGAGCTCGCCGAGCTCGTGCAGCGCGCGGGCAAGGAGTACGGGCTCGAGGTCGAGGTCCGCCACCTCGACAACCCGCGGGTGGAGGCCGAGGAGCACTACTACCGGGCCGCCCACACCAAGCTGCTCGAGCTCGGGCTCCGGCCGCACCTCCTCTCGGAGACGCTGATCGAGTCGATGTTCGCGGCGATCGAGCGGTACCGGGACCGGGTGATCCCCCACCGCATCGACCCGGCGATCCGCTGGCGACCCGGGCTCCCCGCGGGGTAGCGCGTGGTCGCCCTCCGGGTCCTGGGCGGGCTGCTCGCGGTGGCGTTCGTCGCCTGGAGCGCGGCCCGCTACCGGCGCCGGCAGATCTCCCGGCTGTCGCTGATCATCTCGGGGGCCGTCGCGCTCGGCGTGGTGCTGCTCGCCGTGGCCCCCGACCTCTTCAACCCCGTCTTCGAGCTGTTCAACTTCCAGCCCCGGAGCGGCCGCCGCCTCACCGCGGTACTGCTGGCGGCCGTGGTGGTGCTCGCGCTCCTGCTGTTCCGGCTCCAGGCCTACGTGGACCAGAACGAGCGGAGCATCCGGCTCCTGGTCGAGGCGCTCGGCGCGAAGGAGTTCGACTGGGAGCGGGCCCGCGCCCTCCCCCCGGGGAGGCGGATCGTGGTCGTCTCGCCCGCCTTCAACGAGGCCGAGAACGTCGGCGAGGTGATCCGGGCCCTCCCGGCCGAGGTGGAGGGGTACCGGGTCGTGCCGATCGTGGTCGACGACGGCTCCACCGACGGGACCGCCGAGGCGGCGCGCGAGGCGGGGGCCCTCGTGGCCCGCCTCCCGATCCGGCGGGGCGGCGGGCTCGCGCTCCGGGTCGGCTACGACCTCGCGCTCGCCCTCGGGGCCGACATCGTGGTGTCGATCGACGCCGACGGCCAGCACCTCCCCGAGGAGCTCCCCACCCTCGTGAAGCCGATCGTGGCCGGCGAGGCCGACCACGTGAACGGCTCGCGGATGCTCGGGTACTACGAGGGCGGGCCGCTCATCCGGAACCTCGGCGTGCACTTCTTCTCCTGGCTCGTCACGATCCTCACCGGGCAGCGGATCACCGACATCTCGAGCGGCTACCGCGCGACCCGGGCGGACGTCCTCCGCGCGCTCGTCCTGGAGCAGGACCAGTTCTGGACGAGCGAGGTCACGATCGAGGCCCTCCGCCACCGGGCCCGGATCGTGGAGGTGCCGGTCACGTTCCTCACCCGCCGGGGGGGCGTCTCGAAGAAGCCGCGGTCCCTCCGCTACGGCTGGAACTTCCTCAAGGCCATCGCCAAGACCTGGCTGCGGTAGCGGCGGGCGACCGGAGGGCCACGCGGGGGGCCCCCGGCCGCCGGGCGCGCGCCCTCCTCACCCTCCGGCCGCGAGGACGGCGGCCACCCGGGCCGCCAGCTCGGCGTTGGCCTCGAGGAGCGCGAGGTTCGCCTCCAGGCTCCGCCCGCCGGTCCGCTCGGCGAGGCAGGCCAGCAGGAACGGCGTCCGGGCCTTGCCCGCGACGCCCAGCCGGTCGGCCTCCGCCTCGCACGCCCGCACCGCCGCCGCCACCTCACCCGGGTCCATCGCCCGCGCCTCCTCGATCGGGTTGCACAGCAGCACCGCCGCGGCCACCCCGAGGTCCCGGCGCGCGGCGGCCACCCGGGCGGCCTCCTCGGGGGTGTCGACCCGGTGCTCGAGCTCGACCGGCGCCTCGCGGCAGAGGAAGAAGGGGAGGCGGCGGCAGCGGTGGCCGACCACCAGGATCCCGAGCTCCTCGAGGCGCTCGGCGGTGGCCACGGGGTCCACGACGGACTTCGGCCCCGAGCAGACCACGAGGCCCGGGGTCCGGGAGAGCTCGACGAGGTCCGCCGACACGTCCGCCCCCGCGTGCCC
>DATLZM010000501.1:0-15058 GCA_035573995.1 Actinomycetota bacterium
GTCGGCGTCGAGGAGTTCGGTCTGGGGATCGAGCGTTCCTAGCACGGAGGCCTCCGGGAGGGAATCACGGTGGTGTGATTCTCCTCCGCCCGGCCCCCGCCGGGAGGGAACTACGGCGAGAAAATCAGCACCCTCCTAGGAGGGCTTGTCCCACAGGGCCGACGTCGGTCCCGCTCATGTCTCCCACGTCCCGAGCTCCCCCGGCCCGGCCCGGCGGATGCCGCCCTCCGCCGCCACGAGGTCGAGCCGGTCGAGCTCCTCGAAGCACGGCACGCACACGACTCGGACCGGGGAGGGCCACCAGGGGGACTCGATGGCGTTCCTCACCCGCCGGCCGCACCATCCGCACACGAGCGGCCAGGACCGCTCCCGGGCGACGGTCATGGATCCCGCGCCTCCCCGTCCTCGGACGCAACCGACGTAACCGATGCAACCCCGCTGGCAGGGCGGTTGCGTTGGTTGCGTTGGTTACGTTCCCCCTCCGGGAGGTAGGCGGCCCAGACACGCTCGAGGTCGGCCCGGAGGTAGCCGCGGGCGGTGCTCCCGTCCGGGAGCTTGATCACCCGGGGCTGCACCCGGAAGCCCTTCAGCATGCGGGCGAGCTCGGCGGCGGCCCGCCGCGGGGGGCGGCCGCGGTCCCGGGCCGCCTCCACCTCCTGGCCCCACCACGCCGGCCAGGGCTCCCCCTCCCGCTCCACGAGCCGCTCGAGGATCGCCGCCGTGGGCAGCCGGTCGGCCGCCGCCGCGTCGAAGGCCTCCTTGAGCGCCTCGAGCAGGGCCGTCCCCCGGTCCGGCTCCGCGCCCGGGCCATCCCCGTGGAGCGCGAGGGCCGCCTCCACCGCCCGGGCGAGCCAGGGCGGGCCCGCGAGCTCGGCCACAGCGAGCAGGCCCCGCCAAGTTTCGATCGTCCGGTCCCGCAGGCTCTCCAGAGGCGCGATGTCGGCGCGGTGGCGGCGCAGGGCGGACGCGAGCACCGGGGCGACGGCCGCGAGCCGCTCGCGGATCCGCTCGGCGGCGGGCTCCGCCTCGTCCTCGAAGAAAGGTTCGACGCGGGCCTCTCGAGGTCGCCGCTGGAGCACGATCGGGATGGCTCGCGACCGTGTGGTGTCCGCCGCGAGCTCCCCGATGCCGGCGAAGACGGCCGGTCCGAAGACGGGCCAGCGCTTCACCACGAAGCTCTTGCCCGCCGGCACCGCCCGCGGCACCTTCGCTCCGCGGCGGTAGCCTGAATCCAGGATCGCGACGAGCTCCTTGACGCTGTCGTCGCGACGGCCGAGCAGGCGACCGACCTCGTCCACGAGGAGGGTGATCGGCCCCTGCTCGCGGGCGCGGAACAGGGTCGCTGCCGTCATCGAGCCGGGGACGAACAGCGCGCGCTCGTCCCCGAGCAGCTTGTGGAGGACCTCCAGGCAGCGGCTCTTGCCGCACTCGGGGGCCGGGGAGCTAATCGAGATGTACGGGGCGGCCGGGACGCACGCGGGGTCCTCGAGCACGGCGTAGGCGACCGGCACGAAGAGCACGAGGGGCACCACGTCGTGGGGACCGGCGAGGTACACGTACCGCGTCACGTAGGCCTCGATGTCGGCGAGGATCGACCCGAGCCCGTCGATCGGGGTCCCGGGGACCGATGGCTCCACGAGCCGGCCCGGGTCGGAACCGAACCGCGGCTCCTCCGACCCCGGGGCGGTCCAATCGTCCGGGAGGAACACGCACCGGGGCGCGCGCTCGGCGTGGGCCAGTTCGGCGATCCCGCAGTTCGCGCAGAACCTCACCGGCCCCACCCCCCCGCGAGCCGCCCGTCGCGGCGGTCGGTGCCGGGGAGCGGCTCACGCCCGGCGGCCCCGAGGGCCGCCGCCCGCTGGATCGGCATCATCCCGCCTCACCCCCGGCCTCGCCCTCCGCTGCGGGGCGTGGGGTGGTGCGCCGGCGGATCATCTCCTTCAGCTCGTGGAGCGGGACCCGGACGACGCGTTCCGAGAGGCGGACGCTGGGCAGCCGGCCCAGGGCGATCAGCCGATAAATCTCCGATCTGCTGACCCCGAGGAGCGCGGCCGCCTCGGTGGGCCGTAGCAACCGGAAGTCGTTCTCCATGTCCATGCGAGGCATCGCAGCACACGTGTCACACGGCGAGCACCGCGCCGTACCCTAGCCCCGAGCCTCGACATCCCCTTTCGCGCGCTTCGTGGAAAAGTGGGAAATCCGGCGTTCCCCGGGGAAGACCCATCCGGTGCTCCGGAACAGCGCCGCCCTGGCGGCTCCCGAGCAGCCCATGGCTCGCCCCTCGGCGAGAACGTCCCGTCGGGGGCATCCCGAGGCCGACCCGCTGAGGGCGAGGCGCGGCATCCGTGGCACCATCCGCGTGGCAACATCCGCAACCCTGATCACGCGCCGGACGATCCCGCCGGATCGGCGGCGCTTAGTCCTCCTCGATAGCCTTGAGCACCCGGTGCTCAGCCGCGTCGAGGCGATGGACGACCCGTTCGGTCAACTGCGTCCGCTCTTGGGTCGGCGAGGTTAGGGGCGCGCCGCCTCCACCGATGGACGCCGATGAACCGCCGGCCGCGTCAGACAGCCGGACCCCGTCCTCCCGGATGGCCCGAGGAGCCGCTTGAGAATCGCGATGATGCCCCCCCGGCTCCAGCGCGGGCACTGCCTCGCCTCGCCAGGCACGGGCCCGGGGCCGGACACGGGCGACGGAGGCGCGACCTCCTCGACCCGCTTGCGACCGGCGGGGCACCCACCCCCGGGATCTACGGTCCTCCGCCACAGGCCCCGGCAGCTGTTGGAGCAGAACCGGCGTCGCCGACCCGTCCTGGCCTGGATGATGGGTGCCTCGCACCTCTCGCAGCAGTCGATCCGTGCCATCGCGGACCGGATGGTGGCCGCCGTGTCACGAAACACCGCGTTTCCGGGAACCCGAAACCTGTTTCGAAACCGCGCGCGCTCGGGGCGGCGCGGGGTCCCGGGGCGGCCCCTGGCCGACAGATTTGACGCCCCCTACCCGGCGCGGAAGGGGACGACGCGGCCACGCTCCGCCGCGGCCCGGGCCATCGAATCGAGCCGGTCGGCGAGGTCCTCGGCGAGCGAGGGGAACAGATGGCCGTAGCGATCCAAGGTGACCTTGATCGAGCTGTGGCCGGCGAGCTCCTGGATCGCCTTGGGGTGGGCGCCGGCGCGGATCGCGAGGGCCACCGCGGTGTGGCGCAGGTCGTGGACCCTGGGCGAGGGTGAGATCCCTGCGCGCCGGCAGGCGGGGGCGAACACGCGGGCGCGGAAGTTTCCCCGCCGGAGCGGCCCCCCGTCCTCGGAGGTGAACACCAGCGAGGTCGGTCGGCCGTCGGTGTAGCGCTCGACGTGGCGGGCGAGCTCCTCGGCGACGGAGGCCGGCAGCACGACGACCCGTCCCTTCCCGGTCTTGGTCTCGCCCACCTCCCAGCGCCCCTCGACCTCGGCGGCGGACTCGACGACCTCGACGCGCCGCCTGGGGAGGTCGAGCCGGCGGATGGTGAGGGCCGAGGCTTCCCCGATCCGCAGGCCGCCGTACGCGAGGAGGAGCACGAGGGCGCGGTACCGGCCGGGGACCTCGTCGGCGATGGCCGCGACCTCCTCGGGGGTGAGGAACCGCGCCTCCCGGGGCCGGGGGCGGCGAAGGCCGAGCCGGGCGGCCGGGTTGCGCTCGAGGATCCCGTCCCGCACGGCGTCCTCGAGGACCCTCCGGAGCAGCCGGTGGACGACCTCCACGGTCGCCGGCCCCGCCTCGAGGTTCGCGAGGAACGACCGGCACGCGGCGCGGTCCAGCTCGGCGAGCCGGCGGCACCCGAGCCCGGGGATCAGGTGGCGGTCGGCCACCCGCCGGTACAGCGCCCGGGTCGCGGGCCGCAGGTGGACGGCCTCCGCGAGCCAGCGCTCGAGGTAGTCGCCGAAGCGTTGCCGGCCCGCCGCGGGGTCGCGGTACGTGCCGCGCAGCTTCGCGCTCTCGATCTCGTGGAGGAACGCCTCGGCGGCGCGGCGGGTGGGGAAGGTTCGGGAGCGGTGGGCTCCCTCGGGGGTGTACCACTCGACCCTGAACCGGCGGGGCCGGCGGGCCGAGGCCTCAAGGATCCGGATCGTGGCCACGGGCGCACCCTACACCCCTCGGCAACAAAGTTCAACAACGTAGACTCGGGGGCGGGGTGCTCGGGGGCGGATGGGGGTCGGAATCTGGCTCTGAACTACGGCTCCGTGGTGGGCGCTGGAGGATTTGAACCTCCGACCTCTTCCGCGTCAAGGAAGCGCTCTCCCCCTGAGCTAAGCGCCCGTGCGCCGCTCATCTTAGCGAGCGGCGGCGGAGGCGGGGAGCGGAATTGAACCGCTGTACGGGGTTTTGCAGACCCCTGCCTAACCACTCGGCCACCCCGCCGCGGGTGGGCCTCCGCGCCCACGACCGGTCTCCGTGAACCGGGGCGGCCGGAGGCCGCCCCTCGACGAGCGGACGACGGGACTCGAACCCGCGACCCCCACCTTGGCAAGGTGGTGCTCTACCAACTGAGCCACGTCCGCACAGGGCCCCCGGAGGGGCTCCGCCCTCAGTCTATGGAGCCCGGAGCCCGGCTTCAACCGCCCAGCTCGAGCACGGTGCGGGCCCCGTCAGGGCGGGGTTCCGGGCCCATCCGAGACCGCGGCGGGGCCTACCCGACCCCCGTCGAGCCGAACCCGCCCTCGCCACGGGCGGACGAGGGGAGCTCCTCCGCCCAGACCGGTTCGAGCTGGGGGGCGGGGACCACGACGAGCTGCGCGATCCGGTCCCCCCGGGAGATCCGGACCGCGTGCTCGCGGTCGAGGTTCACGACCGCGCAGACGATCTCGCCCCGGTACCCGGGGTCGATGAGCCCCGGCGCGTTGGCCATGGTGAGCCCGTGCTTCGAGGCGAGCCCGGACCGGGGCAGCACGAGGCCCGCGTGCCCCTCGGGGATCGCGACCGCGAGCCCCGTCGGCACCAGGGCCCGCTCGCCCGGACCCACCTCGAGGTCCACGGCCGAGCGGAGGTCCAGCCCGGCGTCCCCGGGGTGGGCCCGCGCCGGGAGCGGCATCCCCGGGTCCAGCCGCTTGAACGGCAGCCCGCTCACCGTTCCGCGAGGAGCTCCAGCCGGTTGCCGAAGGGGTCCCGGACGTACACCCGCTCGAAGAACTCGAGCTGCTCGCCGCCGTCGGGCCGCACCCCGTGCTCGGCGAGCCGGTCGAGGAGCGCCTCGAGGTCGGAGACCACGAGGGCGGCGAGCTCCTCCACCGGACGGAACGGGACCTCGATGTCGAAGGCGAGCTGGACCCCCTGCCCCGCCGTCCGCCCCAGGCCGAGGAGCTCGCCGTAGAAACGCCGGGCCTCCGCCTCGCCGCCCCGGGGGACGACCACCCGGAGCTCGTCCCGGTCGATCAGCCACACCGACATGCGCGCCTCCGGGCTCGGGGAGCGGGTGGGCCGGGAGGGAGGCCCGGCCCACCGGCCCGCGTCCTCACGAGCAGCCGCTGGTCGAGCCGCACGAGGGGCACACGTAGCACGACCCGGCGGGCTGCATCTTGGAGCCGCAGGCGTAGCAGAGCGGCGCGTCCAGGGCCTGTATCCCCGTCGCCTGCGGCGGGGCGCCAGCGACGGGAGGCTCGGCGGGCGGTCCGGGGTCGGGGACCTCGATCGCCGGCCCCCCGTTCGTCCCGACGCCCTCGATCTCGGCCTTCCGCTCCTCCACCGAGCGGATCCCGAGCGCCTCGCGCCTCTCCTTCGGCAGGTAGTCGAGGGCCAGCCGGCGGAAGACGTAGTCCACGAGGGAGCTCGCGAACCGCACGTCGGGGTCGTTGGTCATGCCCGAGGGCTCGAACTTCATGTTCACGAACTTCGACACGAAGGCCTCGAGGGGCACGCCGTACTGGAGCCCGAGCGAGACGGCGATCGCGAAGGCGTCCATCACCCCCGAGAGCGTGGAGCCCTGCTTGGAGACCTTGAGGAAGATCTCGCCGATCCCGTCGTCGGGGTACTCGCCGGCGGTGATGTACCCCTCGGCCCCGCCGACCGAGAACGAGATGGTCCGCGAGGGCCGCGACCGCGGCAGCCGCTTGCGCACGGGCTCGGCCGACCCGGCCGGGGCGGCCGCCGCCCCGCTCCCCTTCCGCTCGGCCTGGAGGGGCTGGGCCACCTTGCAGTTGTCCCGGTAGATCGCGATGGCCTTGAGCCCCAGCCGCCAGCCCTCCACGAAGAGCTGCTCGACCTCCTCGACCGTCGCGTGCTCGGGCATGTTCACGGTGTTGTGGTTCACCACGCCGTTCGCAACGAACGCGTGGGTCCCCGGCACCGAGACGTCGAAGACCTCGCGCTCGCCGGCGTCGGCCACCCGCTCGACGGGGCTGAAGTGCAGCCCCTCCCGGAGCACGGTCTCGATCCACGCCGGGAGGCGCACCCCCTGGAGCCGCGCGAGGCGCTCCAGCGTCGACCGGCTGACCGACCGGGTCCTGGCATCGAGCAGGAACCCGAAGGCCTTCCGGTCCCCGTGCCCGCGCCGGCCGGACCTGCCCCGCGGGATACGCTGGTACAGCTCCCTCGGCGAGATCCCCGGCACGACGTCCGCCGCGCTGTGGCCCGGATCGGCCCGGAGCATCTCCTCGGCCCGCCCCCGCTTGGCCTCCTCGACGAAGCCAACCAGCCGGATCACGCGCTGCGCGTGCTCGCCCGTCGCGTAGACCTCGTCGTAGACCTTCCCGTTCCGGGCGTTCCGCTTGGAGATCCGGGAATGGACGACCCCGAGGTTGGTGAGCACGGCCTGGAGGTCGTCCAGCAGCCCGGGCGAGCTCACGCAGATCGCCCACTTCGGCGAGCGGCCCATCCAGCTGACGTACGCGTCGAGCGAGAGCCCCCGGAGGAACGCGAGGACGTGGGGCCGCGGCGAGCGGAGCACGGCGTCGGGGATCCGCTTCTCCGCCGAGCGCGCCCCGCACCCCAGCCACCCGAGGAACTCGACGACGGCCTTGGACGAGACCGCCACCGCCGGGCACTTCCCCGGCTGACGGACGACCCGGGGTTCCAGGCCGAACGCGCTCCGCCAGGCGTCGGCGACCCGCGCGAGCACGCCCTCATCGGCGTTCGTGATGGTCACCGTCCAGTTGGAGCGGGTCACGTGCCCCTCCGAGGCGTAGGCCCCCAGGAGGAACGCCAGCTCCTCGGTCATCTCCTCCGGCAGGCGCACGGCGCGCTGCGGGCCGTAGGGCGGAGAGGGGACGAACCCGTCGAGGCGCGCCGGCAGCGGCGACCACATCTCCGCCCCGTAGCGCACGGCGACGTGGTCCCCGACGTCGATCTCCTCGAGGGTCCGCCACGCGAGCCCCCCGTCGCCAGCGACCAGCACGCGGTGGTTGGGCGTGCCCACGATCCGGTGACCCGAGCGGAGCACGACCTCCCGGACGGGCCGGACGCCGCCGTAGTAGAAGGCGTCGGTCTTCGCCACCCCGTCCAGCGACGCCACGGCCATGACGTGGTCGCGGAAGCTGTCGGGGCGCTCGCCGTCGTGGAGGGACCCGATCCGCACGAGGCCGTCCTCGGTCGTGAGCAGGGTCTCGCCGGTCACGCACTTGGAGATCGCCCCACTGATGAACGGCTGGACGGCGGCCATCATCCGGACGTGGCCCATGTAGTGGATCGCCCGATCCCCCATCGAGGTGTCGAAGACCGGGTAGTGCTCCTCGCGCAGGTGCGGGGCGCCCACGACCGAGTTGCGCTCCATGATGTAGCCGACGATGTCCTCGATCTGGGCCGGGCCGTAGCCCAGGCGCTCGAGCGCCCGCGGGACGGTCTGGTTCACGATCTGCATCGTGCCGCCGCCCACGAGCTTCTTGGTCTTGACGAGCGCGAGGTCCGGCTCGATCCCCGTCGTGTCGCAGTCCATCATGAGGCCGATGGTGTTGTGGCTGACGAACCCGTTGGCCACGTACGTCACGTTGTCCGGGACCGAGAGGTCGTACGTGAGCTCGTCCTCGCCCAGCTCGGCCGAGGCCACCCGGTCGTAGAAGAACCGCAGCAGCCGCCCGAGCTCCTCGTCGCCCGTCCGCGCGAAGAGCTCGGCCGCGATCCGGCGGGGGACCGACCCCGTCCGCCCGTGCTCGAGGAGCAGGACCCGCCGCAGGCGGTCGTTCCCGGGCGCGAGCCGGTCGATCATCTCCCGCGTGAGCGGGATCCGATCCTGCCGGGCTCCCTGGGGGCCCGCGGGCACGTGGACCTTGGCTTGCTTCCGGTTCCCGATGAACCCGATCTCCTCGAGCCACCGGGCGTGGTACGAACCGTTGAGGATCCGGAGGACGGCGAGGTCCGAGTCCCCCCAACCGGTCCGATGGAACTTCCGGGTGGTCGGGTAGCCGAGGGCGAGGAGCAGCGTCTGGACCTCGGTCGAGAACCCGAGCGACGTCGTGGACCAGTGCGGGTACCCCGCCGCCACCGAGCCGTCTGCCTCGAACAGCCCACGGAGGAACGCCCGGTACGTCTCGGGGTCGTTGCTCGCGAGGACCGCGTCAGGGATGTGGGGCTCGTAGCCCTTCCCGCCGTGCCCCCCGGCGGGCTCCCGCTTCGCGAACCCACAGGCCTCCCACCACGCCGCGAGCCGGACCGAGTGGAGGGCCACCTCGAGGTAGCCGCGCCGCTCCGCCACGTGCGCCTCGAGACCGAAGAGCTCCTTCCCCAGGATGCGGAGCCGCTCGACGACGTCGAGGTCGCGGCTGTCCACGCACAGGCGGATCCCGCGGGGGTGGAGCGAGCCATCGCCCATGAAGTACCCGAGCAGCTCCGCGAGCTCGGGCGACATCCGTCTCGGGACGCGGACCCCGTGCTCCCGCGTCCACCGCGCCTCGGGGAGCGGCGGGAGCACCACCTCCCTCGGCCCGCCGACGAGCTGGTCGAGCGCGAGCGGCACCTGGTCGCCCGGCGCGATCTCCGAGAAGCGCTTCCAGACCCACCGACCGGATCCGTCCACCACCTTGATCCGGTGCCGCGGGGTCCCCCGGATGCGGTACCCGCGGTGCGTGGTGACGGTCACCACGGCCTCGAGGCCGTTCACGTAGAACCGCGTGGCCTCGCGCGGGCCCACGTCGGTGGCCACCCGGATCCCGAGCGGCTGCCAGCGTGGCCCGGCCGGATCCCCGAGGGTCTCGAGGCGGACCAGCCCCTGCTCCGTCGGGACGAGCGTGCCGCCGACCAGGCACCCCGTCGGCGCGAGGACCGTGGCCTGCGCGTTGCGGTAGCCGTGCTGCTCGCCGAGGGCGATCGCCTCGTCCCAGGCCTGCTTCGCCGCGGAGAGGAGCGCCTCCGGCACGAGCTCGGCGTCGATCTCGTCCGCCGCGGCCCGGTGCTTGCGCATCACCCGCAGCATGGCGTCGCGGTTCGGCGGGAAGCCGGCGAACGGCCCCATCACCTCCGCGATCCTGGCGCTCGTCCGGTACGCCCAGCCGGTCATGAGCGCGGTGATCGCGCCGGCCCAGGCCCGCCCGGCGTCGGAGTCGTAGGGGAGGCCCCGCGCCATGAGGAGCGCCCCCAGGTTCGCGTACCCCAGCCCGAGCTGGCGGAAGTCCTTGGCGTTCCTCGCGATGGCGTCGGTCGGGTAGTCCGAGTTCCCGACGATGATCTCCTGCGCCGTGAAGACGATCTCGACCGCGTGCTTGAAGGCCGGGACGTCGAAGTTCCCCTCCTCGTCCAGGAACTTCATCAGGTTGAGGGACGCGAGGTTGCACGCGCTGTTGTCCAGGTGCATGTACTCGCTGCAATTGGCAACCACCGTCCCGTCGACGATGTAGGAATGGTTGATGGGCTCGGTGAGGTTGTACGTGAGCTCGAAGCCGTCGCGCTCCCGACCCACCAGGCGAGCGGAGGTGCGTCCATCCCTGAACCTGTGCGCCTGCACCTGTCCGCCGAGCCGCACCTGCTTGCGCGACAGGGTGAACCCGACCAACCCCAGGAACAGGGGGATGTTGTCCCCCGAGATCCGCAGGTCGTACGAACCCCCGTGGTCCTCGTACCGGACGGTCGCCCCGTCTCGCTTGCGCGTGTACGTGAAGCCCCGACCGCCCCGATCGCCGGTCACGTCGTAGATCCTGCTGGCGATGCCGAGGGTCGACAGGAGCATCTGCACGCCGCGCAGCAGCTCCCTGGACCTGCTGCCGAGCCCCACGTACCGGCTGCCCCTGCCGGTTTCCGTCACGCACCCGTCGGCGTCGAAGAGCCCCCGGAGGAACGCCCGCTGGATGTCCGCCGGGGCCTCGAAGACGCTCCAGGGGACCTCCTTCTCCGCCGCGCGACCCGCCTTCACGCCGAGCGCCTCGAAGAACCGGGCCAGCGGTCGCCGGGAGAGGCGCAGTTGGACGGTGCCGTTGGCCTGCACGCTCGGCTTCGGGGACCTCCCTCCGTTGATCCGCGTGAGCAGCTCGCGGTGGCGGGGGAGGATCTCCTCCTGATCCTCCCGCGACCCGTACACCGTGGTGACGACGTCGCCCGAGATCGAACCGTCCCCGACCAGCCAGCCGAGGAGATGGGCCAGCTCCTCGTCCCACTTCTCGGGGAGCTGGAGCTCGCGGGACCAGTCGCCACGAACCGCGTAGCGCCGCCACTCGGTGGGAACGGGTAGGCGATGGTCCGCGAGGACCGACGGCGTGGCGTGGCCCAGGGACGGAACCTCGTCGTCGGTCGTGAGCTCCTCCGCCCGGACGTAGCCCCGGTTGGAGGTCCAGATCCGATGGTTGGGGGTGCAGCGGAGCTCCCGGCCATCGGAGAAGCGCAGCCGGAGGACCTCGTTCACGCCCGTCACCATGAACTGGGTGGGACGGGACAGCCGCACCCGATCCCGTGGGGCGTCGGGGTTCGTGAGGTCGTGCGTGTACACCTCGAAGGACTCCCCGTCCAGCACCCGCCGGACCAGGTCCCGGAACCTGATCAGGCCCTTGTCCGTGTGCACGCGGGAGTCGCCCGTGAAGCATGGATTGCTGGCGTTGATCCGACCGGAGGCGGGGCAGGTGTGCCACTCGTTGATCGTGGTGTCGTACTGCATCCCCGGGTCGGCGCACTCCCAGGCCGCCTGGGCGATCTCGCGCATCAGGTCGCGGGCGCGGACCGTCTCGATCGGCTCACCGGTGAGGACGGCCTTGAGCTTCCAGTCGCGGTCCTCGAGGTAGGCCCGCATGAACTCGTCGGTCACCCGCACCGAGTTGTTCGCGTTCTGGTACTGGATCGAGTGGCTGTCCCGCCCGTCCAGGTCCATGTCGAACCCGGCGTCGCGCAGGACCCGGGCCTTCCGCTCCTCGATCGCCTTGCACCAGATGAAGTCCCGGATGTCGGGGTGGTCGACGTTCAGGATCACCATCTTCGCCGCCCGGCGGGTCTTGCCCCCCGACTTGATCGTGCCGGCCGAGGCGTCGGCGCCCCGCATGAACGAGACGGGCCCGGACGCGGTCCCGCCGCCCGCGAGCGGCTCCTTCGAGCTGCGGATCCTGGAGAGGTTCACGCCCGCGCCGGAGCCGCCCTTGAAGATGATCCCCTCCTCCACGTACCAGTTGAGGATGGAGGTCATCGTGTCCTCGACGGAGAGGATGAAGCAGGCGCTGCACTGCTGGGGGGTGTTCGGCACGCCCACGTTGAACCAGACCGGGGAGTTGAAGGCCGCCTTCTGGTTCACGAGGAGGTGGGCGAGCTCCTCGGCGAAGATCCGGGCGTCCTCGGCGGTCGCGAAGTAGCCGTCCTTCTCGCCCCAGCCGCGGATCGTGTCGACGACCCGCGAGATCAGCTGGCGGACGCTCGACTCGCGCTGCGGCGTGCCGAGGGGCCCGCGGAAGTACTTCTGGGCGACGATGTTGGTGGCGTTCTGCGACCAGCTCTTCGGGAACTCCACGCCCCGCTGCTCGAAGGCGTTGCCCCCCTCCTTGTAGTTGGGGATGACCGCGTCGCGGACCTCCCACTCGACCTCGTCGAAGGGGTGGATGCCCTCCCTCGTGAAGTAGCGCCGGAACCTGAGGCCCGTGCGCGCCACCCCGACGTCTCGCTGCTTCGTCGCCACCGCTGACGCCCCCTTCCGTGAAGCCTCTTACACCCCTGTGATCACAACCGTGGGATCCTGCCACGGGGAAGGGCGATCGTCAAGATGCTGTGGTCGGATCCGCCCTTGGGCACTACATATCGTGATGGAGCGGCCCACCGAGGGGTTCCCTCATCCGCGCCGCTTGGCCGGTTCCCGCTTCTGGAGCAAAAGCCCGAGCTCCCGCTCGAAGTCCGTGAGCTCCTGGAAGTCCTTGTAGACGCTGGCGAACCGCATGTACGCCACCTGGTCGAGCTCGCCGAGCCGCGAGAGGACCTCGAGCCCGACCTGCTGGGAGGTGACCTCGGGCCCGAGGCGACGGACCGCCTCCTCCACCTGGTCGGCGAGCGCCGCGACCTGCTCCTCGGACACTGGGCGGTTCACGATCGCCTTCCGGACCCCGGCGACCACCTTCTCGCGCAGGAACGGCTCCTTCGAGCCGTCCCGCTTGATGACGACGAGCCCCACCTCCTCGACCCGTTCGAAGGTCGTGAACCGCCGGCCGCACCGGAGGCACTCCCGTCGGCGGCGGATCGCCGCGCCGCCCTCGGCCGGCCGGGAGTCCACGACCCGGTCGGCCTGGTGCTCGCACCACGGGCACCTCATGGGTTCCGCCACAACATCTGGTGGTCGAGCGCACGGTACGCCCGAGATGTCGCGTCGTCAAGGAGCGGGGACCTCGAGGACCTGCCCCGGCCGGATCGCGCCCGGGTCGACCCCGTTGGCCCGGATCATGGCGTCGACGAGGGGGCGGGGGTCGCCGGCGGGCCCCACGATCGCCTGGGCGATGCCCCAGAGCGTGTCGCCGGGACGCACCACCACGGTCCGAGCAACCGGCCGCCCCGGGCCGTCCGCTCCCCCGGCCCCCCACGAGGCCCCGAGCGCCCGACCTGCCGGCGCCGCGAGCGCGGCCACCGCCATCCCCAGCGCGATGGCTCGACGGCTCCCCGGTCCTCGGCGGCGAACTGATGTTCGACCCACGGTCCTATCTTGGCCCGAACGGACGTTCGCTGTCAAGGACGAACGTATGTTTGAAGCGGGCGGCCTCCCGTGCTAGGGTCCGGGCGGGGGAAGGAGGAGCGATGGATATCGAGGAACGGCTCACCGCGAGACAGCGGAGGATCCTGGAGTTCATCCGCGAGACGGTCCGCGAGCGGGGGTACCCGCCCACGGTCCGCGAGATCGGCGAGGCCGTGGGGCTCACCTCGTCCTCGTCGGTCCACAGCCAGCTCGCGAACCTGGAGCGGCTCGGGCTCCTCAGGCGGGATCCCACCAAGCCCAGGGCGGTCACGCTGGCGCGGCCGCCGACCCGGGCGGAGGGGGTGGCCATCCCCCTCCTCGGGAGGATCGCGGCCGGCGGTCCGATCCTCGCCGAGCAGAACGTCGAGGAGTACCTCACGGTGCCGTTGGGCTTCGCCGAGGAGGCCGACCACTTCGCGCTCCGCGTACGGGGGGACTCGATGGTGGGCGCCGGTATCCTCGACGGGGACATCGTGGTGGTCCGGCGCCAGGAGGCCGCAGAGGACGGCGACGTGGTCGCGGCCCTGCTCCCCGGGCCCGCGGAGGACGAGGCCACGGTGAAGCGCCTGCGGCGCCGCGACGGCCGGGTGCTGCTCGTGCCGGAGAACCCGGCCCTCGAGCCGTTCGAGCTGCCCCCGGGCGGTCGGATCCTGGGGAAGGTCGTCGCGGTCCTGCGGAAGCTCTAAGCTCTGCCCCACGCGCCGAGCCGCCAGGTCGAGCCTGGAGCGGTGTCGGGCCCGAGCGGGGGGAGCTCATGGCGATCCGGGCGACGAACACGGCGCTCGAGCGGGCGATCCGGTCCCAGCCCGAGGAGCTCGAACGGCTCCTGCGGGTGCCCGTCCACCACGCCGTCGAGGGCCTCCACCGGGCCCGACGCATCTGGCTGGTGGGCACCGGGAGCAGCCAGCACGCCGCCGAGCTCGGGGCCGCGATGCTGAACGACGCCGGCCGCGCCGCGCAGGCCGTGCCAGCGATGCAGTTCGTCGACTTCGCCCCGGTCGTGGGACCACGGGACGGCATCGTGGTCATCACGCACACGGCGGAGACCGCCTTCGCCCTGGCCGCCCGCTCGCTCGCGATCCAGGCCGGCCTCGGCGTCGTCTCGATCACCCGCCGGGGCGTCGGGTTCGCCGACGCCGTCGAGACCGTGGACCGGGACCCCGCCGAGACCTACACCGTGAGCTACACGGCGGCCCTGCTGGTCCTGGCCAGGATCGCCTCGGAGATGGGCGCCCAGAGCCTCAGGCCCGAGGCCCTGGCGCGCGTCCCGGAGGCGGTGGCCCGGGCCATCCAGGACCCCGGGGTCGAGCGGGTGCCGCCCCCCGAGCGCGCGTTGGTGCTCGTGGGCGCCGGCCCCGCCGCGGTGACCGCGCGCGAGGGAGCGCTGAAGCTCCGGGAGGGGGCCCGGATGCTCGCCGAGGGCTTCGACGTGGAGTACCTCCTCCACGGGAACGCCGTCCCCCTCGGCCGCCAGGACCGGCTCCTGGTGCTCGCCCCGCCCGCTGACCCCCACGGGCTGCTCGAGGGCGTGGCGCGGGCCGCCTCCGCCGAGGGCATCCCGGTCTCCCGCATCGAGGAGCCCTCGGAGCTGCCCCCGCTCCTCGCCCAGATCCCGCTCACGGTCCGCCTCCAGCTCCTCGCGCTCCGCTGCGCCGTGGAACGGGGGCAGGACCCGGACACGGTGATCGTGGGGGCCTGGGCCGATCCCGGGCTCTGGCGCCTCGGCGCGCCCCCGGGCTGATCCCCGGCCCGGTGCCGGGCCCCGCCGCCGGGCTCAGCGCCCGCGGACCCGGGCGCGCGCCGGCTCCACGACCAGCTCGCGCACCTCCGGGAGGAGCCGTTCCCCCACCCGGGCCCGGACGAAGGTCCCGCGCTCGCCCGGCTCGGCGGCCAGCACCTCGCCCTCGCGGTACAGCCGGGCCACGACGTCCTCCCGCCCCGGGGGCACGAGCAGCGCCACCTCGACCGGCGGG
>DATLZM010000502.1:0-1127 GCA_035573995.1 Actinomycetota bacterium
GAGCGAGGAGGTCGGCGAGCGGGTGCCGGAGGCCGCGAGGCGCGCCTCGACCGCGCCCCACACCGCCCCCTGGTCGGACCGCCGGTCGCCGACCGTCCGCCGGCGGGCCGCCACCGAGGACGTCTTCACCCGCCGCACGCCGGGGCTCGAGAACGTCCGCTCCACCGAGAGGCGGCGCTCGGACCGGTACGCCCACCGCCCCGCCTCCACGCAGCTCACCGGGATCGGGAGCTCGGAGCTCGCCGGCACGAGCACCGAGACGTTGAGCGCCCGGTCCTGCTTCGCCCCCACCAGGTGCTCGCCCTCGAGGAGCAGGACCGGCTGGGGCGCCCGGTTCCGCACCACGAGCTCGGGCACCACGCCCCCGCCGAGCTCCCCCACCTCGAGCAGCCCGGCCGCGATCGCCTCCTCCGCCAGGAGGTAGCCCCCCGCCCGCCGCCCGCCGAAGACCGGCACCAGGGCGAGCCCGCCCGCCGCCTTGGGCTCCCCGGCCCGGAGGGCACCGACCAGTTCCCGCACCACCTCTACGTCGCGCACGCCTCCTCCTTCCCGTTCGAGTCCCGCATCGCCTCCTCCTTCCCGTCGGATCCTGGGAAGGCCCGCTCCCCTCCGTTCCACGCCCGCATCGCCTCCTCCGCCCGCTCCGCGCCGAGGAGCGGCACCTCGTAGCGGTTGGCGATCTCGCGGAGCCGCTCCCGGTACCACTCCGGCGCCGGCTCGTAGTAGCTGAGGAAGTTGCCGACGCTGATCACCTCGTCGAACGAGACGATCGCGGCGACCGAGGCCCGCTCCGCCCGGTACCCGTCCTCGTGCTCCACGACCCGGCCCCACAGCCGGACGAGCCCCGCCGCCTCGGCCCACCGCGGGCCGGCGTAGACGCACTCCATCGAGATCGCGGGCGGCCGGGGGCCCTCCGGGCGCTCCTCCGACCGGGGGCCGGGCAGCCGCTTCCAGGCGTAGATCCCGCATGGGCACGCCGCCCCGGGCGGGGGGTCGGCGTGCCCCCGCTCGCACCGCGCCCGGACCTCCCCGCGCGGGGGGTAGACGGCCTCCGCCGCCCGGTTCAGCGACCGGAGCAGCCCGTCCGGGCCGATCCACCACAGCCGGTACCCGACGATGGGGCCCAG
>DATLZM010000503.1:0-1939 GCA_035573995.1 Actinomycetota bacterium
GAACGACGTGATCCCCACGGCGATCCGGCTCGCGGCGCTCTTGGGGTTCCGCGAGGACCTGGTCCCGGCCCTCGAGCGGCTCGAGGCCGCCCTCCGGGCGAAGGCCGAGGCCTTCGACGACGTGGTGAAGGTGGGCCGCACGCACCTGATGGACGCGACGCCGGTCCGGCTGGGCCAGGAGTTCCTGGCCTACGCCGAGCAGGTGCGGCGGGGGATCGAGCGGCTGGGGTCCGCGGCCGGGCGGCTGGCCGACCTGCCGCTCGGCGGCACGGCCGTGGGGACCGGGCTCAACGCCCACCCGGACTTCGCCGCCCGCGTCGTCGCCCGGCTCGGCGAGCGGACCGGGCTCGGGCTGCGGCCGATGGCGCACCCCGCCGAGGGGATGGGGGGGCAGGACGCGCTGGTCGAGGCGAGCGGGGCGCTCCGGGCCCTGGCCGCGTCGCTCTTCAAGATCGCCAACGACGTCCGGTGGATGGGGAGCGGGCCGCGCGCCGGCCTCGGCGAGCTGCGCCTGCCGGCGCTCCAGCCCGGGTCCTCGATCATGCCGGGGAAGGTGAACCCGGTGATCCCCGAGGTGGTCCGCCAGGTGGCGGTCCAGGTGTACGGGAACGACCACGCGGTGGCGATGGCCGGGGCGCTCGGGGACTTCGAGCTCAACGTGATGCTCCCGGTGATGGCCCACGATCTGCTGTGGTCGATCGACCTCCTGGCGCGGGCCGCCGAGGTCTTCCGGGAGAAGTGCATCGAGGGGCTCCAGGCCGACCCGGCCCGGGCCCGGGAGCTCGTGGAGCAGAGCTTCCCGATCATCACGGCCCTCGTGCCGAGGATCGGCTACGAGGCGGCGGCGGAGATCGCGAAGGAGGCCCTCGCCACGGGCCGGGGCGTCCGCGAGGTCGCCGCGGAGCGGGGCGTCCTCCCGCCCGAGGAGCTGGAGGAGGCCCTGGACGTCCGGAGGATGACGGAGGGCGGGATCCTCACCCTCGGCGGGGAGTGAGCCGCGGTCGGGTCGAGCCGGTGGAGGAGCCAGCGGTACTGCTGCCCCGCGAACGCCCCCGAGCCGGGCTCCTAGAAGCTCGCCGTGAGCGCGGCCATGACCGCATCGCCGGCGCTCATCGGCGCAACCCGCCCGACGCGGTATCGCCACCCTCGGCCGTGGGGCGGCAGGCGAGCCTCGACGAACGCGGGGTCCCGCTCCGCCGCCTCGGCGCAGAGGCGCTCGACCGAGTGCCCGAGGACGATCTCCTCGCCCTGCGCATAGAGGAAGGCCTTGAGCGCCTTCTCCGCGACCTGCTGGGCGAGGAAGCAGGCGAGGTGGTGCCCGCCCCGCTCGGCGAGGTCGCGGGCCCACCGGAGGTCCTCCCGCGCCTGCTCGAGCCAGCGGCGCCCCTCCTCAGCGGGCGTCGGGCTCGTAGACCACCACCTCCTCCGCGAGGATCTGCCTGAGGAACGGCCGGTCCCGCATGGCCTCGAACTCCTCCGGCGTGTAGCAGATCAGGTCGAGGTCCACCGGGAGCGCGAGGGCGCGGTACAGGCTCGCGTGCCGCTCGACGAAGGGCTCGTCGGTCTCCCGCACCACGAGCACGTCGAGGTCCGTGCGGAGGTCGGCCCGCCCCCGCGCGGCCGAGCCGAACAGGCTCACCCGGCGGACCCCGGGCAGCCCGGGGAGCACCTCGCGGACGCGGGCCATCGCCTCCTCCAGCCGTCGCCGGTGGGCGGCGCGGAGCGCCTCGAGCTGCCCCCGCCCTCCAGTCGCGGGACCGGTCCCCATCCGTGTCTCCCCCGCGCCCGTCGTCGCCGGCCGCGGCGAGTATCCCACGGGCCCGTGGTGGGGAGTGGCGAGCCGTCCAGGGTAGGCCCGACGGTCGACGACGCGCGGGGTCAGCCCGCGGCGAGGGCCTGGGCCACGAGGAGGAGGCCGAAGGCCGCGAACAGGCCCGCC
>DATLZM010000504.1:0-1818 GCA_035573995.1 Actinomycetota bacterium
GACGTGGCCCTGATCACGGCGTCCCTGGCCTGCACCCTGTTCCTGTTCCTCCGGCCCCCGGGCGCGGGGCCGGAGGTCACGGTGACGAGCGCGGTCTTCTCCGCCGTCGGCGTGGCCGGCCTCACCACGTTCGCCGCCGTCGCCCTGTGGGTCCCGACCGTCCGCCACCTGGGGCACCTGGCCGCCATCGGCTCGATGTCCTTCGCCGCGCTGCGCTTCGCGAGCGGCTGGGTCCGCGGGGACCGGCTCCCGGGGGATCCCGCCGTCGCCGTGCCCCTCGCCGCGGGCGCGCTGCTCCTGGGCGCCCTCCTGGCCGTCCTGCCGCCGGGGGAGTCGTGGCTCGCGCCGCGGGTCCGGGACACCTGGGCCCGCCCGCTCCTCACCGCGACGGCCGTGGTCACGGCCAGCGTGGCCCTGGCGCTCGTGGCGAACCGCCAGCTCGAGGGCCGCGTCGGTCCCGAGGCCGGGAGGACGGTGATCGCGCTCCTCGCCGCCGGGGTCGCCGTGCGGATCCTCGTGAACCAGGTGCGGAGCGCCGAGGCCGCCGAGCAGGCCCACCGGGCCCTCCAGCAGAAGGCCGAGGCGCTGGCCGAGGCGGAGCGGGCGATGCGCGAGCTCACGGAGGCGCACGAGTCCGTCCGCCGTTCCGAGGAGCACCTCCGGTCGGTGTTCGACGCCGCCGTGGACGGGATCGTGGAGCTCGACGGCCGCGACGTGATCCTCCGGGCCAACGAGGCCTTCTGCCGGATGGTGCGGCTGCCCCGGGAGGCGGTGGAGGGCCAGCCCTGGACCGCGGTGGCCGCCGCGACGCCCGGGGGGAACGCGGCGTTCGCCGCCCTCCCCCATACCGGCCAGGGCACGCTCCAGCGGGACGGCCAGGCCCTCTACCTCGAGTCCCGCGTCTCCCAGGTCCCGGGGGACCCGCCCCGGCGGCTCCTCTTGGTCCGAGACGTGACCACGGCCCGGGTGGCCGACCAGACCATCCGGTCGCTGTTCAAGTTCCTCCAGGACCGGGACGAGGACCGCACCCGGATCATGCGTCGGACCAACGCGGCGATCGAGGCGGAGCGGAACCGGATCGCCCGCGACCTCCACGACGGGCCGGTCCAGGGGGTCTCGGCGGCCTCGCTCTCGCTCGAGGCCGCGCTCCTCATGATCAAGGCCGGGGAGACCGAGGAGGGGATGTCCCTGCTCCAGAAGGTCCGCCAGGAGCTCGCCGACGAGGCCGACAACCTCCGCCGGCTCATGTCGGGGCTGCGCCCGCCGCTCCTCGAGGAGCGGGGCCTGGTCCCGGCGCTCCGCGAGATGCTCTCGCGCTTCGGCGCCGACCACGGGATCGAGACCGAGTTCTCCGGCGCGACCTCGGTCGAGATCCCCGAGGACCTCGAGACCCTCGCCTACCGGGTGGTCCAGGAGGCGCTCTCCAACATCGGCAAGCACGCCAAGGCGAGGCGGGTCGCGGTCACGGTGGAGGTCGACGCGGGCCAGCTCCGGGTGGAGGTGGCCGACGACGGGGTGGGGTTCGACTCGGCGAAGAGCCGGGAGTTCCTCAAGATGGGCCGGGTGGGCCTGGCCTCGATGCGGGAGCGCGTGGAGCTCGTGAACGGCACCTTCATGGTGCACTCGACGCCGGGCCGGGGGACGACGGTCCTGGCCACCCTCCCGATCGGGGAGCCCCGCCCCCTCGGCCGCGAGCTCGCCACCAACGAGGTCTGACCGGCCGGGCCGCGGCGCACGGCCCGGGCGCGCGCACCGGCGGGCGGGGCGGACGGGTCAGCGGCGGGCGGGGCGGCCCGGCGTGGGCTCGGCGGTCGGGAG
>DATLZM010000505.1:0-4131 GCA_035573995.1 Actinomycetota bacterium
CCCGCCGCTCCAGGTGGAGGAGGACGAGCCCCCGGTCCGCGAGGGCGCGGGCGAGGGCCGGCCGCGGGTCGCCCTCCGCCACGACGACCCACCGGCGGGGGTCGCGGCCGTCCCGCTCCAGGGCCCGGACCCCGGGCAGGGACCGGAGCGCCTCCTCGACCCGGCCCGGCTCGCCCTCCACGGCGACCTCGAGGGTGGCGCCCGCGGCCCCGGCGCGGGCCGCGAGCTCGTCCACCCGGCCCAGCGCGACGAGGCGCCCGGCGGCGAAGATCCCGACCCGGTCGCACACCGTCCGGACCTGGTGGAGGAGGTGGCTCGAGAGCAGCACGGTGACGCCGCGCTCCCGGCTCACCCGCCGGATCAGCTCCAGGACCTCGGCCACGCCCTCGGGGTCGATGGCCACGGTCGGCTCGTCCAGGATCAGGACCTCGGGGTCCTTCACCAGGGCGTCGGCGATCCCCAGGCGCTGTCGCATCCCCCGCGAGTAGGTCTCCACCGGGTCGTCGGCGGCGTGGGCCAGGCCGACCTGGTCGAGGAGCGAGGAGATCCGCTCCTCGGCGGCGAACCCGTTCAGGCCGTTGAGGCGCGCCGTGAACCGCAGGTTCTGCCGCCCGGTCATCGCGTCGTAGAAGCCCACCGCGTCCGGGACGTAGCCGACCCGGCGCTTCACCTCGAGCGGCCGCCGGACCGGGTCGAGGCCGAGGACGCGGGCCTCGCCCTCGCTGGGCTCCGTGAGGCCCAGGAGCATGAGGATCGTCGTGGTCTTCCCCGCGCCGTTCGGGCCCAGGAGCCCGAAGACCTCGCCCCGCCGCAGCTCGAGGTCGAGGTGGTCCACGGCGACGAGGTCGCCGTAGCGCTTGGTGAGTCCCCGGGTCACGATCGCCGGCTCGTCCACGGGCTAGCGCCTGCCGTAGCGCTGGAACACCCACCAGAGGCCGCCCAGGGCGGCGAGGATCAGCGCGATCCCCACGAACCCCCACAGGCCCGAGGTCCGGACCGTGGTCCGGAGATCGACGTCCTCGCTCACCTGGTCGTTCCGGGCAGACAGCCGGACGATGTAGTCGCCGGCCACCGCGTCGCCCGACGGGGTGATCAGGACCCGGACCGGCGCCGAGTCGCCCGGGGCGAGCTGGGGGATCTGCTCGGGGACGAAGCGGACGGTCCAGTCGGTGGGGGGGTCCGCGTCGAAGCGGAGGTCGGCGAGGGGCGCCGTCCCCGTGTTCCGGGCGACCATCACGACCGTGGTGGTCCCCCCGGCCCCGACGTCGGCGTTCAACCGCTCGTCGGGGGTGGTGAACACCAGCTCGTAGTTGCCGGTGATCTCGACCACGAGCTCGGCGCGGGCGGCGAGCCCCCCACCCGCGGCGCGGACCAGCACCGGGTACCGGCCAGCCACGGTGTCGTCCGGCGGGTCCACCTCCACCTGCACGCTCTCGCTCTCGCCGCCGCCGACCCGGATCGAGGTGGCGAGCTGTTCGCCCACCGGGCGGACGTCCACCCGCCAGCCCGGCGGCCCCGCGCCCCCGAGGTCGAACGTGGCGTCGCGGGGGGTGTCGTTCCGGAGCTGGAGATCGAACGTGAACGTGGAGTCGGCCGGGCCGGCGAGGCGGGGGCTGTCGGTGGTGAGCGTGACCCCTCCCTCGGCCCCGCGGCTCACCCGCAGGTCGATGTCCAGCACGTCGGCGCCGCCCGCGGAGCGCCCCACCACCTCCAGGCCGTAGCGCCCGGGGGCCGCGTCCGGGGGCACCTCGACCTCGAGCTCCACCGCGGGGGGCTGGTCGGGGTCGGTCATCACCCCGTCGATCACGAATCCCCCGCCGCGCAGCACCGCCCGCCATCCCTTCGGGACGCCCCGCACCGAGAGGTCCACCCGCTGGCGCCCGGGCGCGGTGACCGTGAGGTCGAACGTGACCGTGTCCCCGGGCCCCACGACGACGGCGGGGTAGGGGGTGGTCACGCTCGGGCCGGGCGCGGGCCAGGCGGGAGCGGCGCCGACCGCCAGCGGGAGGGCCGCCAGGGCCCCGATGGCGACGATGCGTCGGGTCGTCCTCATCGCAACGGACCGGACCGCTGCCACCCGGGCCGGCCTCCGGGGCCGGCGCCGGCCACATCGTAGCTCCCGGGAGGCCGGCGCTGACAAGGGAGGATGGGCGCGGCTCCGCGGCCCCGCGGGGATCCCACCGCGAGGGAACAATCCCGGTGGTCAGAGGAGGGCCCGGAGCTCCCCGAAGAGCCGGTCGATCTCCTCCTCGGTCGTGAAGAAGTGGGGGGAGATCCGCAGCCCGTCCCCGCGGGAGTCGGTGCAGACGCCCCGCTCGAGGAGCGCGTGGCAGATCTCACCGGCGCCCGGACCCACCCCGACGTTCACGACCCCGCCCCGGGCGGCGCGGTCCCTGGGCGTCCGGACCGGGAGGCCGGCCTCGTCGGCCCGGGCGATCACGAGGTCGGTGAGCTCCCCCTGGCGCTCCCGGATCCGCTCCGGGCCGACCTCCGCGACGATCTCGAGCCCGCCCCGGGCCACGAACGCCGCGGCCGCGGGCGGGGTCCCGTGCTCGAGCCGCCGAGCCGTGGGGTGGAGCTCCAGGTGCTCCAGGTCGAAGGAGAACGGCTCGCGGGTCGCGAACCACCCCGTGACCAGGGGCTGGAGCCGGGGGAGGAGGTCCTCCCGCGCGTAGAGGAACGCGAGCCCGGGCCCCCCGCACAGCCACTTCAGCACCCCGGTCACGTAGAAGTCGCAGCCCAGCTCGTGGACGTCGACCGGGACGATCCCCGCGCCGTGGAAGTCGTCCACCACGGACCAGGCCCCGGCCTCCCGGGCCATCCGGCAGACCGCGGCGGCGTCCACGAGCGCGCTCGAGCGGTAGAGGACCCGGTTCACCATCACCACCGCGGTCCGCTCGTCGATCGCCTCCTCGTAGGCCTCGAGCGGGACCGTGAGCCCGTCGGGGGAGCGGAGGAACACCACCTCGGCGCCCCGCCGGACGTGGGCCAGCCAGACGTGCCCGTCGGTGGGGAAGTCGAGCTCGGAGCAGATCACCTTCGGCCGCGCGGCGAGGTCGACGCAGGACGCGATCGTGGAGAGGGCGACGGACACGTTCGTGGTGATCGCGACCTCCGCCGGGTGGGCCCCGACGAGCCCGGCGAAGACCTCCTTCACCCGCCGCATCGTGGGGAAGATGTCCTCGAACCACACGTGGTCGGGGGCCCCCTTGGTCGCCCAGGCGTCCAGGAACCCCTCGAGGTAGGCGCGCGAGCGCCGGGAGATCGGCCCGAGGGAGGCGCTGATCAGGTAGGCCTTCCGCTCGAGCACCGGGAACTCCTCCCGGTAGCGGAGCAGGTCCTGGTCCACGGCGGGAGCCTACCGCAGGACCGACCAGAGCCAGCCCGCCGCGCCGCTCGCGAGCACCACCGGGACGACGTTCCACCGGCGGCGCCACATCCCGAGGAACGCGACCAGCGCGACCGCGGCGGGGAAGGGCTCGAGGGAGCCGGGGACCGGGAGGGCCACGTCGGCGCCGAAGGGGCGGACGACCACGGTCCGCCCGAACAGGGTCCGCGCCGCGAACGCCACGGCGAGGTTCGCGATCACCCCGACGACGGCCGCGGTCACCGCGGAGAGGGCCCCGGTCAGCCGCCGGTTCCCGCGGAGCCGCTCGACGAAGGGCGCGCCGAGGAGGATCAGGAGGAACGAGGGGGCGAACGTGGCCCAGACCGTCACCGCCGCCCCCAGGGCGCCGGCCACGGCCGGCGGGAGCCCCCCGGGATCGCGGTACGCCGCGAGGAACCCCACGAACTCGGCGACGATGATGAGGGGGCCCGGCGTGGTCTCGGCGAGGCCGAGCCCGGTGACCATCTCCCCCGGCGCGAGCCAGCCGAACCCCGAGACGGCCGCGCGGTCGACGTAGGCGAGCACGGCGTAGGCGCCCCCGAACGTCACCAGGGCGGCCTGGCTGAAGAAGAGCGCCTCCCGGGCCAGCACGTCGTCGGCCCCCCGGAGCCCGATCACGAGCGCCAGCGGGCCCCACCACGCGAGCAGGCCGGCCGCGAGGACGCGGACCGCTCGGCCGGGGCCGGGCGGCGGCGAGCCGACCCGCTCCGCGTGGTCGGAGGCCGCGGCGGGGACCTCGGCGG
>DATLZM010000506.1:0-5312 GCA_035573995.1 Actinomycetota bacterium
CGGAGTACGCCGACTGGAAGGCGTCGCTCCTGGCGAACATCCCGTCGTGCAGATCCACGAACGCAGCCGGGGCGGTGTTCTACGACTTCACGCCGCTGCCCGAGCTGAACGGATTGCGTGAGGCCGTCTACCTCGCCGGGAAGAAGGTCCTCAGCGAGGACTACCTGAAGCAGCTCACGCCGCTCTCGCTGGCGATCTGGTACATGGACGACGCCACGTTCTCCGTGCGGGCGAAGGGCCTTCAGGAGCGGACCCGCGACGGGAGCGGCAGGGCAGAGATCGTCGTGGAGGCGATCGAGCCAACGAGCCGGGAACGTCTCGTTCGGTACCTCGCCGACACCTGGGGCATAGTCCCGAGGCTGACGACGCGCGGCGGCACTGCTCGCCTCGTCTTCCCGAAGGACGAAACGGCCAAACTGCACGCGCTAATCGCACCCTTCGTCCACCCCTCCATGGACTACAAGCTTCTTCCGCGGTACCGCGGACGCTTCTCGGTGGAGCCCGCGTTCGAGCCCGAGCGATATGAACTGGTCCCGGTGCCGATCCTGGAGATCCGGCCGAAAGCGGAGTGCTCGCGGACCCACCGCTTCGACATCGAGGTCGAGGGCTCCCACAATTACCTGGTGGATGGGGTGGTGGTGCACAACTCACCTGAAACGACCCCCGGCGGGCGCGCGCTCAAGTTCTACTCCTCGGTCCGGCTCGACGTCCGGAAGGTCGAGAACCTCAAGGACGGCACCGAGGTGATCGGCTCCCGGGTCCGGGTCAAGGTGGTGAAGAACAAGGTCGCCCCGCCGTTCCGTCAGTGCGAGTTCGACATCATCTACGGCAAGGGGATCTCCAAGGAGGGCTCGCTGCTCGACGTCGGGGTGGACCTCGAGATCGTGAAGAAGAGCGGGGCGTGGTTCACCTACGAGGGCGAGCAGCTCGGCCAGGGCCGGGAGAACGCCCGGCAGTTCCTGGCCGAGCACCCCGAGGTGGCCGAGGAGATCGAGCGGCGGATCCGCGAGGCGGTGGGGGTCGCCTCGTTCGGGCCGGCCGACGACGTGCCGGTGGTCGTGGACGAGGGAGCGCCCGAGAGGGGACGGGCGTCCCAGCCCGCGTCCTCGTCCTGAGCGTGGGCGGACGTCGGGGCCGGACCGGGACCACCGCCTCCCACGGGAGCTGCCACGACCGGGCGCTGCGGCTCCTCGCCGTGCGGCCGCGGACGAGGGGGGAGCTCCGGGAGCGCCTGCTCCGCGCCGGCTTCGACCCCGCCGAGGTCCACGAGGAGCTCGACCGGCTGGAACGCGTGGGGCTCCTGGACGACGCCCGCTTCGCCCGGGAGTTCGCCGAGCGCGAGGTCGGGGGGCGCCTGGCGGGGTCCCGGGCGGTGGGCCGGGCGCTCGCGGCCAAGGGCGTGGCGCGTCCCCTGATCGAGGAGGTGGTGGGGGCCTACGCCGAGGGCGACGAGGATCGGGCGGTGGAGCTCGCCCGGAGCCGGGCCCCCCGGCTCGCCGCCCTCGGCCCCGAGGCCGCGTTCCGTCGGCTGGTGTCGCTCCTCTCCCGTCGGGGCTACGAGCCTGCGGTGGCGCTCCGCGCGGCGCGGGTCGCGCTCGGGCTCCGCGAGGAGGGCGGCGACCCCTGAGGAGGACGGCGGGGTCGCCCCCCGGCCGAGCGGCCTCGGGCCCCAGGCGGGAGGTCGCCGGGCCAGCCCCGTCGGGCCGGCGCCGTCGCGAGGGCGCTCCTTGCCCTTTCCCCCGGGAGGCCGTACATTGTGCGAAAGAGAACTGAGCACGGCCTTTCGGGAACCTGGACAGCGACGACGTGCAGTTGACCGAAACCATCATCCGGAAGACCAGGGGACGGTTCGCCCGGGGAGGCGCGAGATCGCCGGGTAGCTCGCGAACGCCCTAGCCAGCGAGCCCGTCCAGCACGCGCGTGCCGAGCAGGTGGCCCGAGGGGCCGCAGCTCGGCATGTTGCGTATGGAGGCAACGATGAACGAGAACCTGATCCTCCTCGCCGTGGGGGTGGCCTCCGGCGTCGGGATCGGCTACCTGATCAGGCAGATGATCGCCACCACCCGGGTCCAGAGCGCCGAGGCCCGGGCCCAGAAGCTCCTCCTCGACGCGGAGCGCGAGGCCGAGGGGCTCGTGCGCCAGTCGCTCCGCGAGGTCAAGGACGAGATCGCGGCGATGCGCCGGGAGGCGGAGGCCGACATCCGGGCCCGCCGCGAGGAGGTCAAGCGCAACGAGGAGCGGCTGGCCCAGCGGGAGGAGACCCTCGAGCGCAAGCTCGCCGAGGTCGACCGCCGGGCCAAGGAGCTCGAGGAGCGGGACCGGAAGCTCCGCCGGGTCCGCGAGGAGCTCGAGAAGGCCGCGGAGGACCACCGCCGGCAGCTCGAGCGGATCGCGGGGATGACCGCCCAGGAGGCCAAGGAGGCCCTGATGGCGGAGATCGTCGACGAGGCCAAGCGCCGCGCCATGACCACGGTCCGCGAGATCGAGCAGCGGGCCCGGGAGGAGGGCGAGGAGCGGGCCCGGAAGATCCTGACGATCGCGATCCAGCGGGTGGCCTCGGAGCAGACCACGGAGTCGACCGTCTCCGTGTTCGCCCTCCCCTCGGACGACATGAAGGGACGGATCATCGGCCGGGAGGGCCGGAACATCCGCGCCTTCGAGGCCGTGACCGGCGTGAACCTGATCATCGACGACACCCCGGAGTCGGTCGTGCTCTCCTCGTTCGACCCGGTGCGGCGGGAGATCGCCCGGCTCACCCTCGAGAAGCTCGTGGCCGACGGCCGGATCCACCCGGCGCGGATCGAGGAGACCTACGAGCGGGCCAAGCGGGAGATCGAGGAGCAGGTCCGCCGGGCGGGGGAGGCTGCGGTGGCCGAGCTCGGGATCACCGACATGCACCCCGAGCTGATCCGGCTGCTCGGCCGGCTGCAGTACCGCACGAGCTACGGGCAGAACGTCCTCAAGCACCTCGTGGAGTCGGCCCACATCGCGGCGGCCCTCGCGGCGGAGCTGGGCGTCGACCCCGCGGTGCCGAAGCGCGGCGCGCTCCTCCACGACATCGGCAAGGCCGTGACCCACGAGGTCGAGGGCTCCCACGCGATCATCGGGGCCGAGATCGCCCGGCGGCTGAAGGAGAGCCCGGAGGTGGTCCACTGCATCGAGTCCCACCACGGGGAGGTCGAGCAGCGGACCATCGAGGCCGTCCTGGCCCAGGTGGCCGACCAGATCTCCGGGGGCCGCCCCGGCGCCCGCCGGGAGTCGCTCGAGACCTACGTGAAGCGCCTCGAGCGGCTGGAGCGGATCTGCGAGAGCTACCCGGGGGTCGAGAAGACCTTCGCCATGCAGGCCGGGCGCGAGGTCCGGGTGATCGTGAAGCCCGAGGAGGTGGACGACCTCCAGGCCCAGGTGATGGCCAGGGACATCGCGAAGCAGGTCGAGGAGGAGCTCCAGTACCCCGGCCAGATCAAGATCACGGTGGTGCGGGAGACCCGGGCGGTCGAGTACGCGCGGTGACGGGCACGGCCGGCCGCCCGGGCCCCGCCGACGGTCCGCGGGGGTAGTAGCCTCGGGGACGATGGAGCGGACCTACCTCATCCGCACCTTCGGGTGCCAGATGAACGAGCACGACTCCGAGCGGATCGCCGGGCTGCTCGAGTCCGACGGGTACGTCCGGGCCGACGACCCCGCCCGCGCCGACGTGGTGGTGTTCAACACCTGCGCGGTCCGCCAGAACGCCGACGACCGGCTCTACGGCAACCTCGGGCACCTCCGCCCGCTCAAGGAGCGGAACCCCTCGATGCGGATCGTGGTGGCCGGCTGCCTGGCCCAGAAGGACGGCGGCCTCGTCCGCGAGCGCGCGCCCTGGGTGGACGTGGTGGTGGGCACCCGCGCCCTCCCCGCCCTCCTCGACCTGCTCCGCCGCGCCGAGCGGGAGGGCCCGCAGATGGACCTCCGCGAGTACACCGAGGTGTTCCCGAGCGCGCTCCCGGCCCGGCGGGAGGTCCGCCACCACGCGTGGGTGCAGGTCTCCGTGGGCTGCGACAACGCCTGCACGTTCTGCATCGTGCCGCTGGTCCGGGGGCCGCAGCGGTCCCGCCCGCTCGGGGACATCCTGGCCGAGGTCCAGGGCCTGGTCCGCCAGGGCGTCGTCGAGGTCACCCTCCTCGGGCAGAACGTGAACACCTACGGCCGGGACCTGACGGTGCCCGGCTCGTCCCGGCGTCCGCTGTTCGCGGACCTCCTGCGGGCGCTCGACCGCGTCGAGGGGCTCCGGCGGATCCGGTTCACGAGCCCGCACCCCCACGACTTCACGCCCGACGTCATCGAGGCGATGGCCGGGTGCGAGAAGGTCTGCGAGCACATCCACTTCCCGCTCCAGTCGGGCTCCGACCGGATCCTCCGGCTGATGCGCCGGTCCTACCGGAGCGCCCGCTACCTGGCCTGGCTGGAACGGATCCGGGCGGCGATCCCCGGGATCGCGGTCACGACCGACATCATCGTGGGCTTCCCCGGGGAGACCGAGGAGGACTTCCGGGCTACGCTCGACGTGGTCCGCGAGGCCAGGTTCGACTCCGCCTTCATGTTCCAGTACTCGCCCCGCCCCGGGACGGTGGCGGCCGGGATGCCGGACCAGGTGCCCAAGGAGGTCGTGCAGGAGCGGTTCCAGCGGCTGGTCGCGCTCCAGGAGGCGATCACGCTCGAGCGGAACCGGGAGCAGGTCGGCCGGACCTTCGAGGTCCTCGTCGAGGGGGAGGGCCGCAAGGGGAACGTCCAGGGGCGGACGCGCACGAACCGGATCGTCCACGTGCCGGGGTCGTACCCGCCGGGGACGTTCCTCACGGCGCGGATCACCGGGGCGGGCCGCCACCACCTGGTGGGGGAGGTCCTCTCGGTGGAGGAGCCCGCGCCGCCGATCGGCGTCGCGGCCGCCCCCCGGGCGGAACGCCCGGCCGCGGGCTAGATGCCCGCGCCCCGCGGCGGGCGGGGGGAGCCGCTCCTCGCCCTGGTCGGGCCCACCGCGGTGGGGAAGACCGAGGCCGGCGTGATCCTGGCGGAGGCGCTCAGGGCCGAGATCGTCTCGGTCGACTCCACCACGATCTACCGGGGGATGGACGTGGGGACGGCCAAGCCCTCCCCGGAGCTCCGGGCCCGCGTGCCGCACCACCTGGTGGACGTGGCCGAGCCCGAGGAGCTCTTCACGGTGGCGCGCTACCAGGAGCTCGCCCGGGAGGCCATCCGCGGGATCCGCGAGCGGGGCCGCCGGGTGCTCCTCGTGGGGGGCTCGGGCCTGTACTTCCGGGCCGTGGTCGACG
>DATLZM010000507.1:0-13581 GCA_035573995.1 Actinomycetota bacterium
CCACCGGCGGGGGCGTCGCGCCTCACCCGAGAGGTTCGATGAACGGGCGGAGCTCCGGGAGCGCGTCGAGGCGACGGTCGAGCTCGCGGGCCTCGTCGTCGGAGAGGTCGGGCTGCGGGGCCCGGCAGCGGCCGCCGGGCATGCCGCGGCGGCGGCAGAGGTGCTTGATGGCCGCGAGGTAGGGGAGCCCGGCGAGGGCCGCCTGGAGCCGGGTGAGGGTCCGCTGCCGCCGGGCGGCCTCGTCGAGCCTCCCGGCCCGCCACGACCCGTAGACCGAGAGGACGAGCTCCGGGCAGGCGCTCGCGATCGCGGAGACCGCTCCCCGGGCCCCCACGACGAGCGCGGGGAGCACGACGGCGTTGTTGCCCGCGTACACCTCCACCGTCGGCTCCTGCGCGAGGTACTCGCCGATCCTCCCCACCGAGTCGCCGGTGTCCTTCACCCCGAAGACGTTCTCCACCTCCCGCACCAGGCGCACGACGGTCGCCACCCCGACGGAGTAGCCGACCCGCTCGGGGTTCTCGTAGACGTAGTGGCCCATGCCGGGGGCCGCCTCGGCGATCGCCCGGAAGTGCGCGAGGAGCTCGGGGGGCCGGTAGGCGAAGAAGTGGGGGGCGACGGACGCCTCGGCCCGGACGCCGAGGGAGGCGGCATGGCGGGCGAGCGCGCACGCGGTGCGGGTGTCGGCGGCCCCGCAGTGGGCGAGGACCGGGACCCTGCCGCCGAGGCGCTCGACGGCGAACGCCAGGGCGTCCATCCGCTCCTCAGCGGCCATGAGGAGCCCCTCGCCGGCCGTGCCCAGGAGGAACAGGCCGTGCACCCCCCGATCCGCCTGGAGGTCGAGGAGCTCGCCGTAGGCGGCCCGGTCGAGCTCGCCGCGCGCGCCGAACGGCGTGACCAGCGAGCAGACGATCCCCGCCGGCGCGCGCCGGGGGTCGTCGCCGGCCGCCCCCGGTGCCGCCGCCACGGTCGTCCCGCCGCGCCCCTCCGCCACGGGCTACGCCGGCGCGAACAGGTCGAGGATCCGCTCGACCTGGTGGGGCGCGGCGGGGCGGAGGAGCGGCACCTGGACCCCGGCGTCGCGGTACCGCTGGACCCGGGCCACGACCTCGTCCGGCGTGCCCGAGGCGGTGAGGTTCTCCACGTAGTCGTCGGGGACGGCCTCGATCAGCGCCTGCTTCCCCCCGCGGCGCCACGCCTCCTCGAAGATCGGGATGTCCTCCTCCCGCATCCAGGGCTCGCCCACGACCTTCTTGGGCTTGATGATGAAGGGGAGCTGGATGGGGTCGAGCTTGCTCGCGACCTCCCAGCGGATGGCGTCCAGGGCCTTGCGGTGGTCGTCCTCGACCGAGGTGTTGATGATCTGCCAGACCTGGAACGTCGACCAGTCGCGCCCGGCCTCCTCGGCCGCCTCGCGCACGATCCGGATCGCGTTCGCCGTGTACTCGGGGGAGCACGTCGCGTTGAGGAGGACGCCGTCCCCGATCCGGCCCGCGATCTGCAGCCCCTTCTTGCTCGTGGCCGGGATGAACAGCGGCACGTACGTGCGGGTCGGCCTGAAGCTGATCCGCACCCCGTCGAAGTTCACGTGCTCCCCGTGGTAGGAAACTTCCTCGCCGGTGAGGATGAGGCGGATGGCCTCGACCCACTCGATCAGGCTCTGCGCGGGGTCGGCGCGGTGGAGCCCGTGCCGCTTGGCGTGGGTGTGCGTGCAGGCGCCGGGCGCCATCATCATCCGGCCGCCGGTGAGCTCGTCGAGGGCGGCGAGGGTCTGGGCCATCACGAGCGGGGTCCGCAGGCGCACGATCTGCGTGCAGCCGAGGGTCATCCGCTCCGTGGCGAGCCCGATGGTCGCGAGGGAGGTGACGGAGTCCCGCACCAGCTCGATGGTCTCGGAGAAGAACCCGACCTCGAAGCCTCGCTCCTCCGCCTGGCGGAAGGCGACGGCGAGGTCGCGGGGGGTCATGTTCGGGTCGTAGCCGGCGGCGAAGCCGATGCGCTCCATCACCTCGTCCCCTGGTCGACGGCCCGGCCCCCCGGGGGGAGGGCGAGCCGCCGCGGTGACGCCGGCGACGCGGCCCCCAGGCCCGGCCGGGAGCGGATATATCTTAAGCTTTAGATACCTGAGGGCGCGGCGGGCGTCAAGCGCAGGAGGGACCCGGATGGCGGAGGCGAGGCGGCAGGACCACGTCGACCACATCGTGCGGCAGTGGAACCGGGAACGACCGGACCTCGACGTCTCCCCGATGACCGTGATCGCCCGGATGTCGAGGCTGTCCCGGTTCTTCGAGCGGAGCATCGAGGAGGTGCTCTCCCGGCACGGCCTGAACGAGTCCCAGTTCGGCGTGCTGGCCGCGCTCCGCCGAGCCGGCCCCCCCTTCTGCCTGTCGCCGACCCAGCTCTACAACTCGCTCCTGATCTCCTCGGGCGCGATGACCAACCGCCTCGAGCGGCTCACGGCGATGGGGCTCGTCGAGCGGATACCGGACCCGAAGGACCGCCGGAGCGTCCTCGTGGCCCTCACGCCGGCCGGGAGGAAGGTGGTGGACGAGGCCCTCGCGGAGCACGTGGAGAACGAGCACCGGCTCCTCGCCTCGCTCAGCGAGGGCGAGCGCCGGACCCTGGCCCGGCTCCTGCGGAAGCTCCTGCTCACGTTCGAGGACGAGCGCCAGCTCGCGGGCCCCGTCGACTCGGTCCCGCTCCCGGGCTGAGCGGGCCCTGGGGCGCCCCCGGACCGGTCCCCGCCGTCGGCGCGGACCCGGCGGGGCGGCTCACTGCGCGCTCCAGCCCCCGTCCACCAGCAGGTGCTGGCCGGTGATGTAGGAGGCGGCGGGGGAGGCGAGGAACACGACGGCCCCCACCACGTCCTCCGGCGTGCCCACGCGCCGGAGCGGGGTCCGCTCCTCGACCCACCGGCGGTTCTCCTCGCGCTCGAGCCAGGCCGCGTTGAGGTCGGTGCGGATGTAGCCGGGGCCCACCGCGTTCACGCGGACCTCGGGGGCCCAGCGGACCGCGAGGGCCCGGGTCATCTGGACCAGGCCCGCCTTGCTCGCCTGGTACACCGTGGGGGCGCCGGTCACGACCTCGGCGGCGACGGAGGCCACGTGGACGATCGCCCCGCCGCCCGCCGCGCGCATCCGCAGCCCCACCTCCTGGGACAGGAAGTAGGCGGCGCGGAGGTTCGTGGCGAGCACGAGGTCCCACTCGGCGGGCGTGAGGTCGGGCGGCTCCTTGCGGACGATCACCCCGGCGGCGTTCGCCAGCACATGGATCCGGCCCTTCCACGCCCACGCCCGCTCGGCGGCCGGCGCGACCTGCTCGACCTCGGCGAGGTCCGCCACGATGGGGAGGAAGTCCCGGCCCATGGCGCGGACCTCCTCGCCGAGGGCCTCGAGCGCGTCCTGGCTCCGCGCCAAGCCGGCGACGTCGGCGCCGGCCCGGGCGAGGCCGAGCGCGATCGCGCGCCCGATCCCGCGGCTCGCGCCGGTCACGAGCGCGACCGCTCCCGCGAGGTCGATCTCCCACACGGTGCCCCTCCTCCCGGTCCGGGGCCCGTCATCGCGCGCGAGCACGGAGGTCCGCGCCGAGGCCGCGTCCGCCCCGCCGGGGTCCCTAGTGTATCTTGATGTCAAGATGGATCCGGCCGGGGCGGGACCGGGGGAGGCGAGGGGTCGGTGGGTCGGGCGCCGGCTGCGGCGCCTGGAGGACGACCGGCTCGTGCGGGGGCGGGGGCGGTTCGTGGCGGACATCTCGTTCCCGGGGCAGCTCCACGCGGCCTTCGTCCGGAGCCCCCTGGCCCACGCGGCGATCCGCGCGATCGACGCCGCCGCCGCGCTCGCCACGCCCGGCGTGGTGGGGGTGTTCACGGCGGCGGACGTCCCGGCCGGGCCGATGCCCCCGTTCCTGTGGGACGCCCCGCCGCCCGGGCTCGTCGAGCGGCTCCGCCCGCTGCTACGGCCCTGCCACCCGCCGCTGCTGCCGGCGGACCGCGCCCGGTTCGCGGGCCAGGCCCTCGCGGTGGTGGTGGCCGAGAGCCGCTACGCGGCGGAGGACGGGGCGGAGCGGGTGGCGGTGGAGCTCGACCCGCTGCCGCCGATCCCCGACGCGGGGGCCGCGCTCCGCCCGGACGCCCCCCGGCTCCACGAGGGCTGGGACGACAACGTGGCGGTGCGGTTCACGGTCCGCGCCGGCGACCCCGAGGCCGGGCTCGCCCGCGCGGCGGTCGTGGTCGAGGAGCGGTTCGAGATCCAGCGCCAGGCCGGGCTCCCGATGGAGACCCGCGGCGCGGTCGCGGTCCACGAGGAGGGGAGGCTCACGCTGTTCTCGGCCACCCAGAACGCCCACCCCCTCCGGCGGGCCATGAGCCGGGTCTCGGGGCTCGCGGAGGAGCTGATCCGGGTGATCGCGCCGGACGTGGGCGGGGGGTTCGGGACCAAGGGCGTGCTCTACCCCGAGGACCTCATCGTGGGGCTCCTCGCGATCCGGCTGGGGCGGCCGGTGAAGTGGATCGAGGACCGGCTCGAGCACATGCAGAGCGCGATCCACGCCCGCGAGCAGATCCACCGCGTCCGGCTGGGGGTCGATCGGGAGGGACTGATCACGGCGCTCGTGGACCGGTTCGTCGTGGACTGCGGGGCCTTCAACCCGCTCGGTCTCGTCGTTCCCTACAACACGATCGCCCACCTCCCGGGCCCCTACCGGGTGCCGGCCTTCGAGGCCGAGGGCACCGGCGTCGTCACCACGAAGGTGCCCACGGCGCCCTACCGCGGCGCGGGCCGGCCGGAGGCGGTGTTCGCGATGGAGCGGGCCCTGGAGCGAGCGGCCCGGGCCCTCGGGATGGACCCGGTCGAGCTCCGGCGGCGGAACCTGCTCCGGCCGGACGAGCTCCCCCACGACCTCGGGTTCCCCTACCGGGACGGGGGCCCCGCCGTCCTCGACCCGGCCGACTACCCGGGGCTCTTGGCGGCGGCCCTCGGGCTCCTCGAGGACGAGGAGGCGGCGCGCCGGGCGGAGGACGAGGAACGGCGGGGCCGCCTGGTCGGCACCGGGGTGGCCTGCTACGTCGAGGGCACCGGGATCGGCCCCTTCGAGGGGGCCTCGGTGGAGCTCGCCACGGACGGGCGCGTCTCGGTCCGCACCGGGGCCTGCTCCCAAGGCCAGGCCCACGAGACCGTCTTCGCCCAGGTGTGCGCCGACGCCCTGGGGGTCGAGCCGGCGCGGGTGCGGGTCACGGTCGGCGACACCGAGGGCCTGGAGCGGGGGTGGGGGACGGTCGCGAGCCGGAGCGCGGTGGTGGCCGGGAACGCCGTGGCGGCCACCGCCCGGCGGGTGCGCGAGCAGGTCCTCCGGCGGGCGGCCGAGGCGCTCGAGGCCGCGCCCGAGGACCTCGAGCTCGCCGGGGACCGGGTCGCCGTGGCCGGCGCCCCCGGCCGGGCGGTCGCCCTGGCCGAGCTCGCCGCCCGCGACCCCGGGGTCCTGCGGGCCACGGAGTACTTCGAGCCGCCGCGGGTGACGTGGGCGGCGGGCGTCCACGCGGTGCGGGTCTCGGTGGACCCCGAGACGGGCGAGGTCCGGGTGCTCCGCTACGCGGTGGCCCACGACTGCGGGCCGCTCCTCAACCCCACGGTGGTCGAGGGCCAGGTCCGGGGCGGGGTCGCCCAGGGGGTCGCCGGGGCCCTCTACGAGGAGGTGGCCTACGACGAGGAGGCGCAGCTGCGCTCCGCCACCCTCGCCGACTACCTGGTGCCGACCGCGGCGGAGGTCCCGCCGGTCCACCTCGCGCACCTCGAGACCCCCTCGCCCACGAACCCCCTCGGGCTCAAGGGGATGGGGGAGGGGGGCGCGATCCCCGGCCCCGCGGCGATCGCCAACGCGGTGGAGGACGCGCTCCGGCCCTTCGGGGCCGTGGTCCGCCGGACCCCGCTCAGCCCGGCCGCCGTCCGGGCGCTGATCGAGGGCGCCGCGGGCTAGCGGCCGCGCGACCCAGGCAGGCCGGCCCCGGTCGAGGGGGCGAGCGCCGGGCCCCGGGGAGGCGCCTCAGCGCCTGGCCCCGGGGAAGCGGAGGTCGACGCCGCGGCCCGCGGTCTCCGGCCACCGCCGGGTGACGACCTTGGCCCGGGTGTAGAACCGCACCCCGTCCGGCCCGTGGATGTGCGCGTCGCCGAACAGCGACTGCTTCCAGCCCCCGAAGGAGTAGAACGCGAGGGGCACGGGGATCGGCACGTTGATCCCGACCATGCCCACCTCGATCTCCTCCTCGAACCGGCGGGCGGCGTGGCCGTCGCTCGTGAAGATCGCGGTGCCGTTCCCGTAGGGGTTCGCGTTCACGAGCGCGATCGCCTCGTCCAGGCTCTCCGCGCGGAGCATCACGAGGACCGGCCCGAAGATCTCGTCCCGGTAGATCGTCATCTCCGGCGTGACCCGATCGAACAGGCAGGGCCCGAGGAAGAACCCGTCCTCGTACCCCTCGACCTTGAGGTCGCGCCCGTCGATCGCGAGCTCGGCCCCCTCGCGGATCCCGGTCTCGATGTAGCCGAGCACCTTGTCGCGGGCCTCGCCGGTGACGAGCGGGCCCATCTCGGCCTCGGGGTCGGTGCCCGGCCCGACGCGGAGCCGCTGCACCCGCTCCCGGATCCTCTCGACCAGCGCGTCGCCCGCGTCGCCCACGGCCACGAGGGCGGAGATCGCCATGCACCGCTGCCCGGTCGAGCCGTAGGCCGCGCTCACCGCCTGGTCGGCGGCGAAGTCGAGGTCGGCGTCGGGGAGGACCACCATGTGGTTCTTCGCCCCGCCCAGGGCCTGGACCCGCTTCCCGTGGGCCGCCGCCGTCTCGTAGATGTAGCGGGCCACCGGCGTCGAGCCCACCGAGCTCACCGCCGCCACCTGCGGGTGGGCGAGGAGGGCGTCGACCGCGACCTTGTCGCCCTGGACGACGTTGAAGACCCCGTCGGGCAGGCCCGCCTCCTTCAGCAGCTCGGCCTGGAGGAGGGAGGCGGAGGGGTCCTTCTCCGAGGGCTTGAGCACGAACGTGTTCCCGCAGGCGATCGCGATCGGGTACATCCACATCGGGACCATCGCGGGGAAGTTGAACGGCGTGATCCCGACGCAGACCCCCACCGGCTGGCGGATCGAGTAGGTGTCGATGGCGGTCGAGACGTTCTCGGAGAACTCGCCCTTCAGGAGGTGGGGGATCCCGCAGGCGAACTCGACGACGTCGATGCCGCGGCGGATCTCGCCCAGCGCGTCGGCCCGGACCTTCCCGTGCTCGCTCGAGATGATCCGCGCCAGCTCCTCGGTGTGCGCCTCGAGCAGCTCGCGGTAGCGGAACATGATCGCGGCCCGCCGGGTGAGCGTGGAGCGGCGCCACTCGACGAAGGCCCGGGCCGCGGCCTGCACCGCCCGGTCCACGACGGCGGCGTCGGCGAAGGCCACCCGCGCCGTCACCCTGCCGGTCGCGGGGTCGTACACGTCGCCCAGCCGCTCCGGGGCGCCCTCCTCGCGCCGGCCGTCGATCCAGTGGGGGATCACCGGTTGGTCCATCGCTCCCTCCCGACGTCGGTCTGCCAGCCTCCATGATGCGACGCCCACCGCCCGCCGGCGACCCCCGTCAGGTGAGCCAGCAGGCGGCGAGGTGGTGCGGCGCCTTCTCCTCGAACGGCGGCTCCTCGGCCGCGCACCGTTCCACGGCGATCGGGCACCGGGTGTGGAACCGGCACCCCGGGGGCGGCTGGACCGGGTTGGGGATCTCCCCCCGCAGGATCGTGCGGCCGCGGGCCCGCTGCACGCGCGGGTCGGGGATGGGGACCGCCGAGAGCAGGGCCCGCGTGTACGGGTGGCGGGGGTCCCGGTAGATCTCGTCCCGGTCCGCGAGCTCGACGAGCTTGCCCGCGTACATCACCGCGATCCGGTGGGAGATGTGGCGGACCACGGAGAGGTCGTGGGCGATGAACAGGTACGTGAGCCCCAGGCGCTCCTGGAGGTCCTGCATGAGGTTCACCACCTGGGCGCGGATCGACACGTCGAGCGCCGACACCGGCTCGTCGGCCACGATCAGGTCGGGCTCGAGCGCCAGGGCCCGGGCGATCCCGATCCGCTGCCGCTGGCCGCCGGAGAACGCGTGGGGGTAGCGGTGGATCGCGTCGGCCGGGAGCCCGACCAGCTCGAGGAGCTCCACGACCCGGTCGCGGGCGTCGGCGATGCGACGGACGAGGCCGTGGACGAGGAGCGGCTCGGCCACGATGTCGAGGACCCGCATCCTGGGGTTCAGGCTCGCGTAGGGGTCCTGGAAGACGAGCTGCATGTCCCGGCGGAGGCGCCGCAGCTCCTCCCCCCGGAGCGCCGTGATGTCCCGGCCCTTGAACCAGATCCGCCCGGCCGTGATCGGGACCCGGCGGAGGATGGCCCGGCCCGTGGTCGTCTTCCCCGAGCCCGACTCGCCGACCAGCCCGAGCGTCTCCCCCCGGCGGATCTCGAACGTGACGTCGTCCACGGCGTGCACGACCCGGCGCTGGCCCCAGGGGCCGCCGCGCACGGGGAAGTGGACCGTGAGCCCCTCCACGCGGAGCAGGGGCTCACCCGTGCGAGGTTCCGGCTCCGGCCTCTTCTCCGACACGCCTACCGAACGCATGCCAGCACGCGACCTCCCGTCCCGCGTGGTCCTCGAGCGGCGGCATCTCCGCCGCGCACCGTTCGTCCGCCAGCCTGCACCGGGGGTGGAAGGGACACCCCGAGGGCGGGTGGATCAGGTCGGGCGGCGCGCCGTCGATCCCCTGCAGCCGCGACTCCACCCGGTCCAGCCGCGGCGTCGAGCGCAGCAGCCCCTCGGTGTAGGGGTGCCCGGGCCGGGAGAACACCTCCTCCGCGGTCCCGGTCTCCACGATGTGCCCCGCGTACATCACCGCGATCCGGTGGCAGACCTGGGCCACGACGCCCAGGTCGTGGCTGATCAGGAGGACCGCGATCCCGAGCCGGCGCTGGAGCTCGGCGAGGAGCTCCAGGATCTGGGCCTGGATCGTGACGTCCAGGGCGGTCGTGGGCTCGTCAGCGATCAGCAGCTCGGGCTCGCAGGCCAGGGCCATGGCGATCAGCATCCGCTGCCGCATCCCGCCCGAGAACTCGTGGGGGTACTGCTCGGCCCGCTGCTCGGGGAAGGCGATCCCCACCATGTCGAGCAGCTCGATCGCCCGCCGACGGGCCTCTTCCCTCCCCATCCCGAGGTGGTGGCGGAGCACCTCGCCGATCTGGAAGCCCACGGTGAACAGCGGGTTCAGCGAGGTCATCGGGTCCTGGAAGACGATCGCGATCTCCCGGCCGCGGATCGTCGCGAGGTACCGCTCGCCCTCCGGCCCCAGGAGCGACCGCCCCTTCCACCGGATGTCCCCCCCGGTGATCCTCCCGGGGAGCCGGATCAGCCCCATCAGCGCGAGCGAGGTGACGCTCTTGCCGGAGCCGGATTCGCCGACCAGCCCGAGGGTCTCGCCGGCGTCGATCCGGAAGGAGACCCCCCGGACGGCGTGGGCGACGCCCCGGCGGGTGAAGAACTTCACGTGGAGGTCCTCGACCTCGAGGAGGCGCCCGCCGGGCGGCACGCGGCCGCTCGCCCCGGCCACCCTCAGACCGCCCCCTGGGTGGCCCGCTGGCTCGTGGCGGCGGCGAAGCGCTTCTCCCGCTCGTGGGGGTCGGCGGCGACCCGGAGCCAGCTCGCGAGGAGGTTCACGCCGAGCACGGTGAGCGCGATCGCGAGGCCCGGGAACGTGACGAGCCACCACGCGCTGAACAGGTAGTTCTTCCCCTGGGACACCATGAGCCCCCACGAGGCCTGGGGCGGCTGGATCCCGAGGCCCAGGAAGGAGAGGGCCGCCTCGGCGAGGATGATCCGGGCGAACTCGAGGACGGCGAGCGTGAGCAGGGGCGAGGCGAGGTTCGGCAGGATGTGCCGGAAGACCACGCGCCGGGGGCGGCAGCCCACGATCTCCGCGGCGTCCACGTACGGCGTCTCCTTCACCGAGAGCACGACCCCCCGCGTCATCCGCGCGTACACCATCCACCCGTTGAGCGCGAGGACCGCGATCACCGAGGTGGCGCTCGGCTGGATCACGGCGAGGATCACGAGGGCGAGGAGCAGCCCGGGGAAGGCGACCTGGGTGTCGACGATCCGCATGATCACCGAGTCCCACCGGCCCCCCTTGTAGCCGGCGATCAGGCCCATGGCCGTGCCGAACGTGCCCGCGAGGAGGACCACCGACCCGCCGACCAGGAGCGTGACCCGGGTCCCGTAGATGATCCGGGAGAGGATGTCCCGGCCCTGCTCGTCGGTGCCGAGCGGGAACCGGATGCTGCCGCCCTCCGCCCAGAACGGCGGCGCGAGCCGGTTCGCCAGGCTGCCGGCGGTGGGGTCGTGGGGCGCGAGCACGGGCGCGAGCAGCGCGACCAGCACGAGCCCCAGGACCACGAGGAGCCCGAACAGCCCGACCTTGTCGCCCCACAGCTCGAAGAGGGCGCTCCGGAGCGCGCGGAGGACCTCGTAGGGACGTCCGCGGAGGAGCTCCCCCCGCCGCCGCGCCCCGACCCGCTCCTGCGTCCGCATCGCTCAGGCCAGCTTGATCCTCGGGTCGATGGCCTTGTAGAGGATGTCGACGATCACGTTCACGGCCACCACCATCACCGCGACCACGAACACGATCCCCTGGAGGAGGAACAGGTCCTGCCGCTCGATGGACTGCATCGCGAGGAACCCGACCCCCGGCCACTGGAAGACGAACTCGACGATCACGGAGTAGCCGGCCAGGGCCCGGATGAACTCCCAGCCCGAGAGCGTGAGGGCGGGGATCGCCGCGTTCCGCAGGGCGTGCACGCCGACCACCCGGGCGAAGGGGATCCCCTTGGCCAGCGCCATCTTCACGTACTGCTGGTTCAGCTCGTCGATCATGGAGGAGCGGACGATCATCGCCAGGCGCCCGACCGCCGGGAGCGCGAGCGTGAGGACCGGCATGATCATGTGCTTGACCGAGCCGCCCCCGAGCGGGGGCAGCAGCTTGAGCTCCACGGCGAACACGAGGATCAGCAGGAGCCCCAGCCAGAACTGGGGGATCGAGAGCCCGATCAGGCTGAGGACCACCGTGACCCGGTCCAGGACCCCGCCGGGCCGGAGCGCCGCGAGCACCCCGAGGGGGACCGCGAGCGCCACCATGAGCAGCATCGCCGGGACGACGAGCGTGAACGTCCGGGGCAGGTGCTCGAGGACGATCTCCATCACCGGCCGGTGCTGCCAGAACGACTCCCCGAAGTCCAGCCGGGCGAGGTCCCCGAGGTAGTCGACGAACTGGACCGGGATGGGCCGGTCGAAGCCGAGGCGGTGCTCGAACGCCGCGCGCTGCTCCTCGGTCGCCTCGAGGGGGAGGAGGACGTCCACGGGGTCGCCGACCAGGCGGGTGACGACGAACACCACGACCGTCACCCCGAAGATCACGAGCAGCCCCTGGGCGATCCTCCTCGCCGCGAACCGGCCCATCCCAGCTCCAGCTCCTATCCCGTGACCGCCATCTCCTTCACGAGCAGCTTGGCGTCCACGCGCGGCTGCCAGGACAGCCGCTCGCTCATCCCGTACGTGTCGTTGATGTTCAGCAGGAAGACGAAGTACGCGCCGTCGCAGGCGATCTTGGTGGCCTCCGCGTAGAGCGCCTCGCGCCGGTCCGGGTCGGTCTCCTCCCGCGCCTGGTCCAGCAGGCGGTTGAGCTGCGGATCGGAGTTCGAGGCCCCGATCCCGTCGGGGTCGTAGTACGCGTCGAGGTTCCGGCTCGCGTCGAGGAGCTCGTTCGAGCTCGTCACGAACACGGCGTCCGGACGCACCTCGCCGAACAGGCGGTTGAGGTACTCGTCGAACTCGAAGATCCGGAGCTTCGTGTTGATCCCGACCGCGTCCCAGTACCCGGCCACGGCCTCGAGCAGCTCGCCGTCCTTGAGCCAGCGGCCGCGCTCGCCGATCAGCTCGATCGTGGCGCCCTCGGCGCCGGCCTCGCGCAGGAGCTCCCGGGCCCGGTCCGGGTCGTACGGGTAGGGCTGGAGCTCCTCGTTGAAGCCGGTCCAGGAGGGCGACAGGATCTGGCAGGCGTCGACGGTCGCGTTCCCCGCGAACAGGTCCTCGGCGAGGGCCTCCTTGTCCACCGCGTAGTTCAGGGCCTGCCGCACCCGGGCGTCCGCGGTCACCCCCTCGTCCACGTTGAGGATGATGACGGGGTGCTCGAGCCCCTGCACGGCCGCCGCCTGCTTCCCGGCCCCCTCCACGGTCGCCACGTCCTCGGGGAGGAGGTTCGTGATCAGGTCGAACTCGCCCGACAGGAGCCCGGCGAGGCGCGTCCCGGCCTCGGCCACGAACCGGAACGTCACCCGGTCGATCGGCGGGGCGCCGCCCCAGTAGTCCGGGTTCGCCTCGAGCGTCACGTGGTCGCCCCGGACCCACTCCACGAAGCGGTAGGGGCCGGTGCCGACCGGGTTCTCCGCGAAGTCGGGCTCCTGCGACGCCTCCGGCGGCACGATCTTCAGCCAGTACATCCTGGCCGGCAGGACGGGGTCCGGCCCGCTCGTCGTGATGTCCACCGTGAGGTCGTCGACCTTCTCGGCCCCGGTGATGGTCCCGAAGAACGAGCCGGCCTGCTCGGACCCGAAGTCGGGGTCGATGATCCGCTCGACGCTGTGGACGACGGCGTCCGCGTCGAACGGCTCCCCGTCGTGGAACGTGATGCCGTCGCGGAGCGTGAACCGCCAGGTGGTGGCGTCCACCTGCTCCGGGAAGTCCGCCGCGAGCCCGGGCTGCAGCTCGCCCTGGGGCGTGCGGACCATGAGGGTCTCGTAGATGTTGTCGTTCACGGCCCGCTCGCCCCCGTCGTCGCGGAGCTGCGGGTCGAGGGTCGTGGGCTCGGAGCCGATCGCGATCGTGATCTCGGTGGGGCCGCCGCCCCCGCCGCCTCCGCCACCACCCCCGCCGCCCGTGCTGCACGCCGCGCCGACGAGCGCGAGGAGCGCGACCAGCGCGATCGAACGGACCAGCCTCGGCACGCCACCCCCCTTTCGTCCGGGTCCCGACCAAGGTATCTTGACGTTTAGATGTCCGCGGAGTCAAGGGAGGGGCGGGTCGTCGTGGGCCTCACCGGGGGCCCGGGGGCGGCGTTCGGGGTCCGGCTCCTCGAGCTCCTCGCCGCGCTGCCGGTCGAGACCCACCTCGTGATGTGCCGGTGCGCATCCCCCTGGATCGCCCGCGAGACCGGCCTGCTGCCCGAGGAGGTCCGGGCGCTCGCGGACAGGGTCTACGACGAGCGCAACCAGGCGGCGCGGATCTCGAGCGGCTCGTTCCTCACGCTCGGGATGGCCATCGCCCCCTGCAGCCCCGCGTCCCTCGCCTCGATCGGCCTGGGCCTCGCCACGAACCTCGTCCACCGGGCGGCGGACGTCACGATCAAGGAGGGGCGGCCCCTCGTGCTGCTCGTCCCCCCGGACGGCCCCCTCCCGGCGGGCGAGGGCGCCCGCCGCCTGGAGCGGACCCCGGGGGTCGCCATCGTTCGCCCCGCCGGGCGCGCGGACGACCCC
>DATLZM010000508.1:0-2896 GCA_035573995.1 Actinomycetota bacterium
GGCCGTCCGGCTCGCCGTGGGATCGCTCCTCCTGTTCGACGACGCCCGCTCGGTCGGGGCCTCCGCGCGGGCCGTGGTGGTGCTCCCCGAGGGTTCTCCGACCGTCGCGAGCCCCTGACCCCGTGCGCCTCCCCGGGCTTCGCGTGTCTCCCCGCGGCCTCGCCCCCGATCCCGCGCCGGGGCCCCTGGGCCTCGGGGTCGCCCGCCGGCCCTGGACCTCGGGGCCGGCCGCCCGGGTAGAATCCCTGCACCGTGATGCGGAGCCCGAGGCCTCGGCGCTCCACCGGCCCCGACCTCGGGGTCGTGGACTACACGCTCGCCAAGCGGGCGCTGCTCCGGGACGTCCGGCTCGGCCTCGTCTCCCGGATCGAGGTCTGCGACGCCCACCCGGAGCTCATGCGAGCCGCCAAGCACGTCGGCGAGCCGGCCCGGCGGCCCTGCCCGGTCTGCGAGGCCCGGCGGCTGGTCCTCCTGGCCTACGTCTACGGGGACGACCTCCGCCAGCGGAACGGCCGGGTGTGGCCCCTCGCGCAGGCCCTCCGCCTGACCGCCGACCACCGGGGCGCCTGCTGCTACGTGGTCGAGGTCTGCACGGCCTGCGCCTGGAACCACCTCTCCGAGGCCTACACCGCCCGCCGCGCGGGCTGAGGCGCCCGTCCCGCGCGCGGGTCGAGGCGCCCCAGGGCCGCTCGTCCCCGTCGGCTGGGCGTGGGGAGGGCCGGGGCGGGGTAGCATCGAGCGGACGCCGTGGCCGTCAGGACCACCGAACCTCGAGCCCGGAAGGGCCCCAAGCACGCCCCCCGGAGGAAGCGGAAGCCGGCGCGCTCGTTCCTCCGCCGCTACGGGTGGGCCCTGTTCGGCGCGCCCGTGGGGGCCGGGCTGCTCGCCCTCGCGGCCCTGGTCGTCGTCTACCTCCGCCTCGACCTCCCCGACACGCCGCCCCCCATCCAGACCACCTACCTCTACGACCGCGACGGCCGGCTGATCACCACGCTCCACGCCTCGATCGACCGCACGCTGATCCCGTTCTCGGAGATGCCGGAGCACCTCCGGGAGGCGGTGATCGCCATCGAGGACGAGGACTTCTACTCCCACCCGGGCTTCGACCCCCTGGGGATCCTCCGCGCCGCCTGGACCGACCTCGTCCGCCGCGAGGTGGTCCAGGGCGGCTCCACCATCACCCAGCAGCTCGTGAAGAACGTCTACGCCGGCACCTACGTCGACGACCCCGTGTACGGGCGCGTGTACCGGGTGCCCGAGCGGACCCTGGGCCAGAAGATCCGGGAGGTGCTCCTCGCGGTCAAGGTCGAGCAGACCTTCACCAAGGACCAGATCCTCGCCCGGTACCTCAACACCGTCTACTTCGGCCACGGCGCCTACGGCGTGCAGGCGGCGGCCCGGACCTACTTCGGCAAGGACGCCCGCGACCTCACCCTCCTCGAGTCGGCCACGCTGGCCGGGCTGATCGCCTCGCCGGGCCGGTTCGACCCCTTCGTCGATCCCGAGGCCGCCCGGGAGCGGCGGAACGTGGTGCTCGAGCGGATGGTGGCCGAGGGCTACCTCGACCCCGTCCGGGCCGCCCGCCTGGAGGGGAAGCCCGTCCGGACCGCCCCGGAGCCGCTCGCGATCGACGCCCCGGGGGCCTCGGACTACTTCGTGGACTACGTCCGCAGGCTCCTCACCCGCCGCTACGGGGAGGCCGAGGTCTACGGGGGCGGCCTCCGGGTCACGACGACCCTGGACATGGACTGGCAGCGGGCGGCCGAGCGGGCCGTCCGCGACCACCTCGGCGAGCCCGGGGACCCCGCGGCGGCCCTGGTGGCGATCGACCCCCGGACCGGCGCGATCAGGGCCATGGTGGGCGGGCTCAACTTCGCCCGCTCCGAGGTGAACCTGGCGGTGGCGGGGCTCCCGGGGTTCGCCGGCACCGGGCGGCAGGCCGGCTCGGCCTTCAAGACCTTCACGCTGGTCGCGGCCCTCGAGCAGGGCTACTCGCTGAACTCGGTCTGGTACGGCCCCTCCCAGATCCGGATCCCCGACCCCCGCTGCTACACCGACGGGGAGCCCTGGGAGGTCGCGAACGCCGACCCCGGCGAGGCGGGGACCTTCACGCTCGCCTCGGCCGTGGCCCACTCCGTGAACACCGTCTTCGCCCAGCTCGTCGCCGAGGTGGGGCCGGAGGCGGTGGTGGACGTGGCGCACCGGATGGGGATCCGCTCCCCGCTCGAGCCGGTCTGCTCCATCACGCTGGGCTCGCAGTCGGTGGCGCCCCTCGAGATGGCGGACGCCTACGCGACGCTCGCCGCCCGGGGGATCCGTCACCGGGCGACCCCCTTCGAGGAGGTCGTGGGGCCTGGCGGCGACGTGCGCCTGCGCCTGCGCCCCCGCGGCAGCCGCGCCATCTCGGCCAACGACGCGGCCCTCGCCACCTACGCGCTCCGGGGCGTGATCGAGTCCGGCACGGGGACCGCGGCCGACATCGGGCGGCCCGCCGCCGGGAAGACCGGGACCACGCAGAACTACGCGGACGCCTGGTTCTGCGGCTACGTGCCCCAGCTCGCGGCCTGCGTGTGGGTGGGCTATCCCGAGGGCCAACGGCCGCTCCTCGACGTCCACGGGTTCCCCCGGGTCTACGGGGGCACGATCCCGGCGATGATCTGGCACGACTTCATGGCCGAGGCCACCGCCGGGATGCCGGTGCGGGACTTCCCCACGCCGTCGTTCGAGGGCTACACGCGGGGGCCCTCGACCCCGCCGCCGGCGCCGAGCCCCAGCCGGAGCCCCTCCCCGAGCCCCACGCCGACCCCGACCGGGACCCCCTCGCCCTCCCCCTCGCCCTCCGCCACGCCCTCGCCGCTCCCGACCGGGACGCCCTCGCCGCTCCCGACCGCCGAGC
>DATLZM010000509.1:0-7043 GCA_035573995.1 Actinomycetota bacterium
GAGCGACGGCTGCTCGCCGACCTGGAGGGGCCCGCCCCCGAGCCGCGGACGGTGAAGGTGGCGCCCGAGGGCCTGGGGGGGCCGAGCTGGCAGGAGCCGACGGCCGTGGAGGTGGGACGGGAGGCCGAGGCGCGCGTGGGCGGCCGCGACGTCCCCGCCGCCTTCCTCACGGGCCTGGTGCTCGCCGCGGCCGCGATCGGCTCCCTCGCGTGGAGCAAGGCCGCCTTCGCCGTCGTCGCGGGCGTCCTCGTGCTCGTGGCCCAGGGGGAGCTCTACGGGGTGCTCAGGCGGCGCCACCACCACCCCGCCACGGCCGTGGGGCTGATCACCGGGGCGCTCGTCCTCGCCGCCGGCTACGCGCGCGGCGAGGCGGCGATGCTCGCGATGCTCGGGCTCGGGACGATCGCGACCTACCTCTGGTACATGGCCGCCCCGCCGTCGCAGCGCCGCGACGTGACCCGCGACGTGGCCCTCACGCTCCTCCCGGTGGTCTACGTCGCGCTGCTCGCGGGCTACGCGCTCACGACGCTCGCCATCCCGGCGCCGCCGGACGGGCGCGCGCTGCTCCTGGCCGTGCTCGGGCTCACCTTCGTCTACGACACCGCGGCGTTCGTGGTCGGGGCCTGGTGGGGGAGCCGGCCCCTCGCGCCGACCGTTTCGCCGAAGAAGTCGTGGGAGGGGGCGATCGGGGGCACCGTCGTCGTCCTCCTGGTCTCCGTGGGGGTCGTGGCCTCGGCCGTGGACGCCCTGGCGTCCGTGGGGCGCTCCGTGGGGCTCGCCCTGGTCGTGGCGGTGTTCGCCACCCTCGGCGACCTCGCGGAGTCCCTGATCAAGCGGGACCTCGGCGTGAAGGACATGGGGAGCATCCTCCCCGGCCACGGTGGGGTGCTGGACCGGATCGACTCGGTCCTGTTCGTCGCGCCCGCGGCCCTGGTCTTCTTCCGGTTGGTGCTGGGGTAGGGACCCGGCACCGGGGAGCGCTCGCTGCGCTCCCCGCGGCGCGGGGTCGACCGCCGGCCCATCGGCGCAGGTCGCGCAGTCCTTCCGCGGGCCTGTCCGCGTACGTCGGTGCGGGGGGGTAACCTTTCAGCGATGCGTTCGGTGATCATCCTCGGCTCGACCGGGTCCATCGGGACCCAGGCCCTGGAGGTGGTCCGGAGGAACCCCGACCGGTTCAAGGTCGTGGGGCTGTCGGCGGGCTCCAACCACGAGCTCCTCGTGGGCCAGGTGCGGGAGTTCCTCCCGCCCTACGTGGCCATCGCCGACGAGGAGGCCGCCGCCGACCTCCGGGAGCGCCTGCGGGGGCTGCGCCGGGTCGAGATCCTGGTGGGCCCCGACGCCGCCGAGCGGCTGGCGCGGGACGTCGAGGCCGACCTGGTCCTGAACGCCCTCGTGGGCTCCGCCGGGCTCACCCCGACCCTCGCCGCCCTCCAGACCGGCAAGACGGTCGCGCTCGCGAACAAGGAGAGCCTGGTGGTGGGCGGCGAGCTCGTGAAGGACCTGATCAAGGCGGAGCCCGAGCGGCTGATCCCGGTGGACTCCGAGCACGCCGCCCTGGCGCAGCTCCTCCGCGGCGAGCGGCGGGAGGACCTGAAGCGGGTGATCCTCACGGGGTCCGGCGGACCGTTCCGCGGATGGACCCGGAACGAGCTCGCCAAGGCGTCCGTGAAGGAGGCCCTGGCCCACCCCGTGTGGCAGATGGGGCCGAAGATCACGATCGACTCGGCCACCCTGATGAACAAGGGGCTCGAGGTGATCGAGGCCCACTACCTGTTCGACCTGGACTACTCGCAGATCCACGTCGTGATCCACCCCGAGGGCCTGGTGCACGCCCTGGCCGAGTTCCGGGACGGGACGATGCTCGCCCAGCTCGCCCAGCCCGACATGCGCCTCCCGATCCAGCTCGCGCTGGGGTGGCCGGAGCGGCTCCCCACGGGGATCGAGCCGGTCCCGCTGGTCGACCGCACGATCACGTTCGAGCCGGTGGACCGCGAGGCGTTCCCGGCGATCGACCTCTGCTACCGGGTCGGCGAGCTCGGCCTCACGTTCCCCGCGGTGATGAACGCCGCGAACGAGGTGGCCGTGATGGCCTTCCTCGAGGGGAAGATCCCGCTCACGAGGATCGTCGAGATCGTGCAGGCCGTGGTCGACGAGCATGAGCCACCCTCGTCGGTGGTCTCCCTCGTGACCATCGAGCGGGCCGACGCCTGGGCCCGGCGGCGGGCCGCCGAGATCGTCGAGGGGCGCTGAGCCCTCGATGTCCGGGGCGCTCGGGCAGGCCGCGTTCTTCGTCGTCCTGATCCTGGCGATCCTGGTCCACGAGGGCGCCCACTACGGCGTGGCCAAGGCCTTCGGGTTCAAGGTCGAGGAGTTCTTCGTGGGCTTCGGGCCCAAGCTCTGGTCCACCCGGCGGGGGGACACCGAGTACGGCGTGAAGCTCATCCCGGCCGGCGGCTACGTCAAGATCGCGGGGATGAACCCGTTCCAGCGCGTGGCGCCCGAGGACCTGCCCCGCACCTACGCCGCCAAGCCCGCCCACCAGCGCGCCCTGATGGTCCTCGCGGGGCCCGTCACCCACTTCGCCCTGGCCCTCGCGTTCTTCGGGCTGTGGCTGGGGCTCGTGGGCGAGCCCCGGCTGGCCCGGGTGGTCGCCTCCGTGCCGAGGACGATCGACGGGCGGCCCTCGCCCGCCTACGAGGCCGGCCTCCGCCCCGGCGACGTGATCGTGGGGATCGGCCCCATCGACCGCCCCACCGACGCGCAGTTCCAGGCCTACACCCGGGCCCACGTGGGGCGCCCCGTCGAGGTTCGGGTGGAGCGGGAGGGGCGGGTCCTCGCCTTCACGCTGCGCCCGGTGTGGGACGAGATCGACGGCGAGCGCGTGGCCAGGATCGGCGTGCTCCTCGACCTCGTGGAGGTGGGTCGGGAGCGGGCCGGCCCGATCGAGGCCATCGGCCGGGGGGCGCGGCTCGTGGGCGAGAGCGTGGCGGTCACGGTCCGGAGCCTGGGGGACATCTTCGGGCCGCGGGGCATCGGACGCGTGTTCGAGCTCCTCTTCACCGACGCCCCGAGGGCGACCACCGACCCCGTGAGCCCCATCGGGGTGGGCCGGGCGGTGGGGGAGACGGCGAGCGCCGGGCTGTTCGGCGACGCGCTCTACGTCTTCGGGGCGGTGAACGTGTTCATCGGGGTCCTGAACCTGATCCCGCTCCCGCCGTTCGACGGGGGGCACCTGGCGGTGCTCGCGGTCGAGAAGGTCCGGGGCCGGCGGATCGACCCCCGCAAGCTCGTTCCCCTCACCGCCGCCGTGGCGACGTTCCTGATCCTGTTCGGGCTCTCCGTGGTCTACCTGGACCTGGTCAAGCCGGTGCGTCTGCTCCCGTAGGCCGCCACGGAATCTCAACACGCCCGCCGGGGGCCGCGGATCGCGTCGTGGCTACGATGGGGGCGTGCAGCGGCGGACGGTGCTGGTCGTCGACGACGAGGAGGCCATCGCGGAGGCGGTCCGGGCCCGCCTGGAGAGCGAGGGCTTCCGGGTCCTCGTGGCCCACGACGGCCCGGAGGCGGTCCGTCGGCACCGGGAGGACCGGCCGGACCTGGTCGTGCTGGACCTGATGCTCCCCGGGATGGACGGGCTCGAGGTGTGCCGCGAGATCCAGCGGGAGGCGTGGACCCCGGTGCTCATGCTCACCGCGCGGACCGAGGAGGCCGACAAGGTGGAGGGGTTCGCCGTCGGCGCCGACGACTACCTCACGAAGCCGTTCAGCCTGCGGGAGCTCGCCGCGCGGGTCCGGGCGATCCTGCGGCGGATGGAGCGGATCGGGGGGAGCCCGCCCGCGGGGCCGATCGCCAGGGGCCCGCTCGCGATCGACCCCGCGCGCCGGCGGGTGACGGTCGCGGGCAGGGAGGTGCAGCTCACCCCGCTCGAGTTCGAGATCCTCCTCACGCTCGCCCGCCAGCCGGGCGTGGTGTTCACCCGCGAGCAGCTGATGGACCGGGTCTGGGGGTACCGGGACTACGCCGGTGGGCGGGTGGTGGACTCGCACGTGGCCCGGATCCGCCGGAAGCTCGGCGAGGACGGCGGCGAGCCGCGGTTCATCCGCACCGTCCACGGGGTGGGCTACGCGTTCGCCGACGAGCCGGGGGAGGGGGACGGGTGAGGCCGCTCGAGCGCCTCCCGACGATCCGGGCCAAGCTCGGCTCCACGATCGTGTTCGCGGTGGCGATGACGCTCGCCCTGGTGTTCCTCCTCCTCGGCTACGCGCTCCGCGCCACCCCCAGGGCCGGCGAGCGGCTCGAGCTCGTGCGGCGGGCGTCGGCGGCGGCCGCCGCCCTCGCCGAGGGGCGACGGCTCCCGGCGGGCGGGGACGCCTACCTGGTCCACGTCCCGGCCCCGGGGGCGACCGTCGAGGTGGCGGGCCGGGACCTGCCGGGGTTCCGCGACGGCCTGATCCACGTGGGCTCCGCCGGCGACCTGGAGTTCGCCGCGGTCCCGGTGGGCGGCGGGCCGGGCTACGTCTACGCGGCGCGGGCCGCGCTCGGCGGGGGCCTGGGCGACCGGATCGGGGCGACGTTCCGGTTCCTGCTGCGCTACCGGTGGCAGTTCCTGCTCGCCGGGCTCTTCGCCGCGGCGATCGCGCTGGCCCTGGCCCGGTGGCTGGCGCGGGGGATGACCCAGCCCCTGCGGGACATGGCGGCCGCGGCCCGGCGGATGGCGGCCGGGGAGTACGGGCAGCGGGTGGAGACCCGCTCGCGGGACGAGGTCGGGCAGCTGGCGCGGGCCTTCAACCGCATGAGCGCGGAGCTCGAGGGGGTCGAGCGGCTCCGGCGCGAGCTCGTGGCGAACGTCTCGCACGAGCTCAAGACCCCGATCTCGGCGCTCCGGGCCCACCTCGAGAACCTCCTGGACGGGGTGGAGCGGCCGGACCCGGAGACCCTGCAGGTGATGCTGGCCCAGTCCGAGCGGCTCTCCCGCCTCGTCGAGCAGCTCCTCGACCTCTCTCGCCTCGAGTCCGGGGACGTGCCGCTCGACCTGCGTCCCGTCGAGGTCGGCCCGCTGGCGGCGGAGGTGCTCTCGGAGATCGAGGTGGCCCGGGCCAGGGCCGGGGTGGCGGTGGAGCTGCGGATCCCCGAGGGCCTCCCGCCGGCGATGGCCGACCGGGAGCGGATCCACCAGGTGCTCTTCAACCTGGTCGACAACGCGCTCCGCTTCACCCCGCCCGGCGGCCGGGTCACGCTCTCCGCGGAGGCCGGCGATGGAGGCGTCCGGGTGCGGGTCGAGGACACCGGGGTGGGGATCCCCGCCGAGCACCTGCCCCACCTGTTCGAGCGCTTCTACCGCGCCGACCCCGCCCGCTCCCGCGGGGACGGGGGGACCGGGATCGGGCTCGCGATCTGCCGCTCGGTCGTGGAGGCCCACGGCGGCAGGATCTGGGCCGAGAGCGAGCCGGGGCGGGGGAGCGCGTTCACGTTCGAGCTGCCCGCCGCCGTCGCGGCCGGACCGAGGAGGGAGACGTGAGGTCCCTGACCAGGAGCGTGGAGGTGATGCTCCCCGCCCGCTACGCGTACCTCGACCTCACCGAGGAGCTCGAGCGGGCGATCAAGGACGCCGGGGTCACGGAGGGGGCGGCGATCGTCTACTGCCCCCACACCACCTGCGCGCTCCTGATCAACGAGTGGGAGGACGGGGCCCTCGAGGACTTCCGGGAGCGGCTCCGCTCGCTCGTCCTCGACGACGCCTACTACGCCCACGACGACCTCAAGCGCCGGACGCAGAACCTCGACGAGGTCCACGAGCGGCGGAACGGGCACGCCCACGTGAAGGCCATGCTGCTCTCGGCGTCCTCCCACGCCATCCCGGTCTCGGGCGGGGAGCCGGTGCTCGGGCGGTGGCAGCGGCTGATCCTGATGGAGCTGGACGACCCGAAGGAGCGCCGGGTCGTCTTCCACGTCTTCGGCGGATAGGCTCGTCCGGATGGAGATGCTCGCCGAGCGCCGCAGATCCAGGAAGATCCGCGTGGGCTGGGTCGACGTGGGCGGGGACGCGCCCGTGCGGGTCCAGTCGATGACCACCACCCGGACGGCCGACGTCGAGGCCACCCTGCAGCAGATGGCCGCGCTGGTCGCGGCGGGCTGCGAGATCGTCCGGGTGGCGGTGCCGCACTGGGAGGACGCCGAGGCGCTCCGCGAGATCGTCCGCCACGCCACGATCCCCGTGGTGGCCGACATCCACTTCCAGTGGAAGTACGCGATGGCGGCGCTCGAGGCCGGTATCCACGGCCTCCGGATCAACCCCGGGAACATCAAGTACCAGGACAAGGTGCGGCTGATCGCCCGGGAGGCCAAGGCCCGGGGGGTGCCGATCCGGATCGGCGTGAACGCCGGCTCGCTCGAGAAGGACCTCCTGGCCAAGCACGGCCGCCCGTCGGCCGAGGCCCTCGTGGAGTCCGCCCTCCGCGAGGCCCGGATCTTGGAGGACGAGGGCTTCACCGACATCAAGATCTCGGTCAAGCACTCCCACCCCGCGGAGATGATCCGGGCCTACCGGCTGCTGGCCCGGGCCTGCGACTACCCGCTCCACCTGGGGGTGACCGAGGCCGGGCCGATGCCGGCCGGCGCCGTGAAGAGCGCGGTGGGGATCGGCACGCTCCTCGCCGAGGGGATCGGCGACACGATCCGGGTGTCGCTCACCGACGACCCGGTCGAGGAGGTGAAGGTCGGGATCTGGATCCTCCAGTCGCTGGGGCTGCGGCGCCGGGCCCTCGACCTCGTGGCCTGCCCCTCCTGCGGGCGGGCCGAGGTGGACGTGCTGGGGCTCACGAAGCAGGTGCAGGAGGCGTTGGAGCGGGAGGGCGTGACGGCGCCCATCCGGGTCGCGGTGATGGGCTGCGTCGTGAACGGGCCCGGGGAGGCGCGGGAGGCCGACCTCGGGATCGCGGCCGGGAAGGGCCAGGGGTTCCTGGTGGTCCGGGGGCAGGTCGTGGACAAGATCCCGGAGTCGGCCTTCGTGGAACGCCTCGTCGAGGAGGCGAAGAAGCTCGCGC
>DATLZM010000510.1:0-2909 GCA_035573995.1 Actinomycetota bacterium
CTGGCGGGGGCGGGCCGAGGGCGCGCTGAACCTCCGCGTCCCCACCCCGGAGGGGCCGACCACGCTCACCGTTCGCTACGGGAGCGCGGGGTTCGGCTGCGGCCCCTCCCCGGTGCCGATCGAGCTCCCCACCGGGACCCCGGCCATCGCCACCGACCCCGCGGAGAGCGGCTCCTACTCCCAGGTCGCGTGGCCGGCGGCGGGCCCCTGGGACGGCAGCGTCCCGTTCAGCGTCTCCGGCGAACTCCCCCGCGAGCAGGTGCTGGCCGTGGCCGCCGCGATGGACGCGGCGCGCCTCGCGTCCGGGAGGTGAGCCTCGTGGTTCGGAGGAAGGTCGTGATCTGGTCCGGGGCGGTCCTGCTGGCCCTCGGCGCGGCACCGGGGGCCTCCGCCGGAGGGGGCGGGTGCGGGGAGGTCACGACCGGCGAGGGGACGACGGTCGAGCTGCTCTACGGCTGCATCACCCCGTCGCTGATCCGGGTGGACCCCGGGGAGACGGTGACGTTCGTGAACCGCGACCCCGTGCGGCACGTCATCACCGGTGCCGGCTACGCCTGGGGCAGCAGGGGGTACATGGGCGAGGGTGAGACGTTCACGGCCACCTTCCGCCGGGCCGGCGTCTACCCCTTCCAGTGCTACCTGCACCCGGGGATGGTGGGCGCGGTGCTCGTGGGCGACGCGAACGGGCCGGGCGCCGCCGATGGCCGGGTCCGGGTGGCGCCGGTGGCGCCGTCCCCATCGCCTTCCCCGGTCGTGGTGACCACCACGCTGGAGCGGCAGGTGTTCGTCACCGAGCCGGTGGAACGGGCGGCGTTGCTGGCGATGGGCGCGGGCCTGCTGCTGGCCGGGTTCGGCGCGGCCGCCCTGCTCCGGGCCCGGAGGAGGAACGCGGTGGGGGTCCCGATCGATCCGGCCGAGCGGGCCCCGGCGCTCCGCTGAACCGGCCCGGCGCGGGGAGCTGGATCGCCTCGCCCCGTCCCTCACGCGGTCGGACCCGGTGGTCGTCGATCACGGCCGCAGGGCTCCCCGCTCCTCCCCGCTCCTCCGCGGCGCCCCCCGCCGCTCAGCTTCCTTCCGCCACCCGTACGGGGTCACGCCGCGCGGCTTGTACACGTTCAGCACGTGGATCACGAGCAGCACGACGAGGCCGAGCCCGGGATGCAGGAGGTCGCCGTCGTCGAGGCGGGCGGCGAGCCGTCCTCCGTGCCCATCGAGGGCGACGGCGTCCGCCTCCCGCGCCGCGTCCGCCAGGACGCTCACGTCCGGCATGTGCAGGAGCAACACGCCGGTCGCCAGGACGGTGAGCACGAGCGAGAACAGGACCCAGTAGTGCCGGAGCAAGCCCCACGTCGTTCCCAGCGCCATGACGAGCCCCGAGAACAACGAGCCGAGGGCCAACGGGACGATGGCGGACCACCCGGTCACTTCCATGGCGATCCAGGCGGCACGCACGGTCCGGGCATCGCCGCTCCCCGCGGCGAGCATCCCGAGGGCGAGGTATGCGACGGCGGCCCCAATCCACCCCCCCGAGAACGCGAGGTGGACGGCGAGCGCGAACCTGCGGAGGCCGGGTGGCATCGTCATGGCGCTCAGCACCCCGGGCCTACGGCTGCTCCACACCCTGTTCGGCGGGGGATGTGGGGTGACCGGAGCTGCCGGACGGCGCGTGGAGGCCGGGGCCATGTCGCACCCCGGCGACCAGCGAGGCGACGAACGTGAGGACCAGGATGAGGACGACGACCCCGAACGCCTTCACCCAGCGCGGCGTGCGGCGGGTGGGACCGTGGCCGGGCGCCGCCGGTGCTTCGTCGGCGATCCTCGGGGGGCGGAGCGGGTCGTTCATGGGACGCCTCCTCGACGCGTTCGCGACAACAACGACGCGAACTATACATACTGTCTCGTTTCATCCGCAAACCGTCTCCTACCCACCCACGACGTATACTCGGCCCGTGCCGAAGCTCTGGACGGAGACGATCGAGGCGCACCGCCGCGAGGTGCGGGACGCGATCCTGGACACCACCGCGGCGCTCGTGGCCCAGCACGGGCTCCGGTCGGTCACGATGTCGCAAATCGCCGAGGCGACCGGCATCGGGCGTGCCACGCTCTACAAGTACTTCCAAAGCGTCGACGCGATCCTGCTGGCCTGGCACGAACGTCAGATCGCCCGGCACCTTGGCCATCTCCTCGAGGTCCGCGACCGAGCCGGCGACGCCCGTGAGCGACTCGAGGCCGTGCTCGAGGCCTACGCGCTCCTCGCCCACGGGTTCCAGGGCCACGACGACACGGAGCTCGCAGCGTTCCTCCATCGGGACCAGGAGGTGACGCGAGCTCACCGGCAGCTCCGCGGCTTGATCCGGGGGCTCCTGGCCGAGGCGGCGGAGGCCGGGGAGATCCGGGATGACGTCGCGCCCGACGAGCTCGCGGCCTACTGCATCCACGCCCTCGGGGCGGCCGCCGACTTGCCCTCCAGGGCGGCTGTCCGCCGACTCGTGGCGGTCACGCTGTCGGGGCTGCGGGCGGCGCGCTGACCCTCAGGGGGTCGGGGCGGCGATCCCGGCCTGCTGGAGCGCGAGCGCGAAGTCGTGCGGGTTGGAGGCCGCCTCGAGGGCGTGTTCCACGGACACCCGGCCCGCGCGGACGAGCTCCAGCAGGGAGCCGTCGAACGTGGCCATCCCGTAGTAGGCGCCCTCGGCGATCACGTCGGCGATCTCGTGGGTCTTCTCGGGGTCCGCGATCCGCTCCGCGATCCGTCCGGTGTTCACCAGGATCTCCAGGCAGGGCACGCGCCCGCCGTCCACGGCGGGGACCAGCCGCTGGCAGACGATCCCGCGGAGCGCGCCGGCGAGCGTGAGCCGGACCTGCTTCTGCTGGTGGGGCGGGAAGAAGTCGATCACGCGGTTCACGGTCTC
>DATLZM010000511.1:0-17064 GCA_035573995.1 Actinomycetota bacterium
TGGCGCCTCCGGCGATGGCCTCAACCCCCCAGGTCCCAGGCCGCGACGACCCGCTCGGGGAGGCCTTCGATCGTGAGCCGCACGGTCCCGGCCGGGGGCTCCACCGGCCCGGCCTCCACCGGCTCGAAGACGAGCGTCCCCCGCCGGTGGTGCCCGCCCGGCGGATCTCCCTCCCAGGACGCCTCGCCCCAGACCCTGCCTCCCACCTCGAGCCGCGCGCTCGTGGCGAGGTCGACCGCGAGCGTCCCCTCGTGCGTGTCCATGGTCACGAGGAACGCGGCCCCGGCAGGCGACGATCAGCCGAGCGCGCACAGCTCCTCCTCCCGGGGGGACGGGGCCGGACGCCGCCGGAGGCGGCGGGCCGCGATCGCGATGGCCGCCGCGTTCGCCCCCAGGCCGACCGCCATGAACGCGACCCGGTGCTCCGAGAGGAACGTCGCCGCGGCGGTGGCACCGACGAACGGCAGCAGGTCCGCGACGTGGTGCGCGCAGCAGGCGACCATCCCGACGGTCGAGGCTCCCGCGCCCGCCGCCCCGGCGCCGGCGGCGAGCCCGTGCATCCGGCGCCGGCGGTGCAGCTCGGCGAGCAGCCCGACCTGGACGCCGAAGCCCGCCACGATCGGCGCCAGCAGGAACCCGTCGGTGCGGACCTGGTCGACGAGGTGATCGAGCGATCCGGAGGCGGTCGCCACGACGACCGCGTAGGTGAGCGCAAGGCCGACGGCGCCGAGCCCCCCGATCCGGACGCTCCGCAGCCACCGCGGGAACCGGTCCGACGCCATCGCCTCCCTCCGCGTGCGGCGGGACGCTAGGCCGCCCACGTGAAGGCCCCGTGAAGACGTCGCGGCGCCGGCGTGAAGCCCCTCGGCCGGGCCGACACCCGGGTCGGCGCCGTCGGAGCCCGGGCCGGCCGATGCGCGGCCGGGGAGGTCGGGCCGACACGCCTCACCGCCCCGCGGCCCGTGAGTCGTGGCGGCGGTGCCGCCGTACGCTCGTCCCCGTGGAGACGCGCGGGCTGGAGAAGCTGGTGCTCCGGAGCCCCGCCTGGGGCGTGATCGCGCGGCGCGCGATCCTCCCCTGGACCCTCCGCGTCGCGGACCTCCCACCCCGGGCCGAGACCCTCGAGCTCGGGAGCGGCGCGGGCTTCACCGCCGAGGCCCTCCTCGAGCGGTTCCCGGGCTGGCGCCTCACCGTGACCGACCACGATCCGGACATGGTCGAGCTGGCCCGGGCGCGCCTCGCCCGGTTCGGGGACCGGGTCCGGGTCGAGCGGGCCGACGCCGCCGCCCTGCCCTACCTCGACGGATCCTTCGACCTCGTGTACGCGATCCTGGTCTGGCACCACGTGGAGGCGTGGGAGCGGGCGACCGCCGAGGCCGCCCGGGTCCTCCGGCCCGGTGGCCAGCTGCTCCTCGTCGACGTGGTGCGACCGCGGTTCGCGCGCCGGCTCCCGCTCCACGCCACGTACACGCTCCCCGACCTCGAGCGGGCCCTCCGCGCCGCCGGCTTCGGGCGCGTGCGGAAAGCCGCCGGTCCCCTCTGGTACCGGCTGCTCGCCCGGTCGCCCTCGCCCGCCTCGGCTCGCCCCGCGACGGGATCGACCGGCTAGGCCCCCGCGCTCGGGTCGCACGGTGGGCCGGCTCCCGACGTTCCGCGCTTGGTACGGTTGGGGCGTGGGGTCGGATCGGTTCCGGCGCATCGCGCTTCCGCTGCTCCTGCTCGCCGTGGCGTTCCTCGCGCTCGCGCTGGTCTGGCACCTGGTGGGGATGGACCACGCCAGCGAGGCGATGGTCCTCGCGGCCTGCCTGGCGATCCTGGCCACGGCCCTGGCCGCCCTCGTCGCGTTCGGCGCCTCGGGCCGGCGCTGGATCGCGCCCGGCGAGGCGGTCGCCGGGGTGCCCACGTCGTCGTCGTCGTCCCCTCCCCGGCGCCCGCGCTCCCCACCCAAGGAGGGAACGGTCCTCCGGAGCTGATGCCCGCCCTCCGCTTCCGTGGGACCGGTTCGACGGAAGGAGGCGCCGGTGGTTCGGAGATCGATCCTGCTATCGCTGCTCGCGGTCCTGCCGGTCGCGACGGCCTGCGCGGGCACGGGCGAGACGGGTGACGGGGAGGTGCGGACGATCGAGATCGCCGCCCTCGACGAGCTCGCGTTCGAGCCGTCCGAGGTGCGGGTCGAGGCCGGCGAGACCGTCCGGTTCGTCGTGACCAACGAGGGTCAGACTCCCCACGAGTTCGTGCTCGGGGACGAGCGGGTGCAGGAGGCCCACGAGATGGTCGGCATGGAGCACGGCGAGGCCACCGTGGAGGCGATGGCCGCGCTCACCCTGGATCCCGGGACGACGGGGGAGGTGACCGTCACCTTCGAGGAACCCGGCGAGATCCTCTACGGGTGCCACGTGCCCGGCCACTACGACGGCGGGATGGTCGGGAAGGTGATCGTGGGGTAGCGGCGGGCCGGCCCGGCGGTCACGCCCCAGACGTCGGCGGGGGGGACCAGGGGACGGTCACGGCCACCTCGGCCCCCTCCCCGACGGCCGAGCGCACCGCGAGCGTGCCACCGACGAGCTGCGCCCGCTCGCGCATGCCCAGGAGCCCCAACCTCCCCTGGAGCGCCAACCGGTCGAGGGGCGCGGGGACCTCGAACCCGCACCCGTCGTCGCGGACCTCGACGCGGACCTCGTGGTCCCCGAAGGCCACACGGACCTCCACCCGGCGGGCCTGCGCGTGCCGCTCGACGTTGCGGAGGGCCTCCTGGGTGATGCGGAACAGCGCCACCTCGGTCTCCGCCGGCAACCGCCGGACCGCCCCCGAGGTCCGGAACCGGGCCTCGATCCCGGTCCGCCGCTCGAGGTCGGCGACGAGCCACTCCAACGCGGGCACCAGCCCGAGGTCGTCCAGGACCGTGGGCCGGAGATCGCGGCTGAGTCGGCGGAGGCCCTCGAGCGTGTCCACCGCCCGCGAGCGCAGCTCGCGGACCCTCTGCGCCGCCTCCGGGGGGAGGCGCTCAGCGAGCGCGTCGAGGCCCCGCTGGAGGATGACCAGGTCCTGGGCCGCCGTATCGTGGAGCTCCCGGGCGAGGTGCTTCCGCTCCTCCTCGTGGGCCCGGGTCACCTCGTGCACGTAGGACCGCAGGCGCTCCCGCTCCGCCCGGTGCAGGCGGTCGTTCTCGATCGCGACCCCGATCTGCGCAGCGACGGCGCGGAGGAGGTCCTCGTCCTCCCGCCCCGGCTCCCGCCCCGGTTCCACCGCTCCGACCAGCACGCCGACGCTCTCGGGCTCCGGACCCAGCTGGGCTCGCACGCATCCATCCGCCCCGGCGGCGTCGACGCCCGATGGTTCGACCCGGTCGGCGCCCTCCGCGAGCGCGACGCCCTCGGGCACGCTCCAGCCCTCCACGCCGCCGTGGTCGGGATCCCGGACGACGACCACGACCGCCCGGAGCCCGAGGACCTCCCGCACACGCTCCAGCACGATCGGCAGCACCCGGTCGAGCGGGGAGGCGGACACGAGCGCCGACGCCACCTGGTGGAGGAGGGCGAGACGGCGCCCCGTGGCCTCGAGGCGTTCCCGTTGCCGGCGCTCGCGCTCGACGGGCACGGCCACGGCCCCTCCCACGCCGAGGACGAGGGCCGCGTAGAGCAGCTCGCCGGTCCAGGCGAACCCTCGGCGGTGCCACAGGAACACGTTGGGGAGCGTGAGGACGAGGCTCCACGCTCCGGTGAGGACCGACCCCTCGAAGCCGTACCGGAGCCCCGCGTAGACGATGGGCACCAGGTACAGGACGACCGGCACGTGGTGGAGACCGGACTCGACGGCCGCCGCCTGCCGGAACAGCCCCAGGCCCTCGATCGCGAGGTGGAGGGCGGTGATCGATAGCACACCGGCCTGTACCGCCCAGAACGTCGGCTCGTGGAGGCGGCGCCGCACGAGGCCGGCCCACGTCGCGAGGACGGACGCCGGGGCGACGGTCGGCTGCGCCGTCACGCCAGATCCTCCAGGCTGATCATCCCGAGGCGGAGCCCGCGGATCACGGCCTCGGTGCGCGAGGCCACCCCGAGCTTCCGGAAGATCCTCCCCAGGTGGACCTGGACGGTCCGCGCCGACAGGCCGAGCCCGGCGCCGATCTGCTTGTTGCTGAGCCCGCGGGCCGCGAGCCGGAGGACCTCCACCTCTCGCTCGGTGAGCCGCGCACCGACCTCCCCCGGCCCGCCGGCCGGCCGGAACCTGCGCAGCACCTTCCGGGCGATCGCCGGGTGGAGCACGGCCTCCCCCGCGCGGACCGACCGCACCGCGTCGACGAGCTCCGACCCGTGGACGTCCTTCAGGAGGTAGCCGGCCGCGCCGGCCTCCAGGATCGCGTAGATGTAGGGGTCGTCGTCGTGCACCGTCAGCACCAGGACGCCGATCTCCGGGTGCTCCTCCTTGATCCGCCGGGTAGCCTCGATGCCGTTCATCCCCGGCATCCCGATGTCGATCACCGCCACATCGGGCAGCAGCCGGCCCGCGAGCGCCACGGCCTCCTCGCCGTCCGCGGCCTCCCCCACGACCTCCAGGTCCTCCTCGCGCTCGAGGATGCGCCTCGTGCCCTCCCGCACGAGCGCGTGGTCGTCAGCGACCAGGATCCGGATCCGTTCGACCATCGCCCGGAGCAAGCGTACGCCCCGGCGCACCCGCCGACGCTACGCGAGCCGGCGTACGGCCGTACGCCAGGTGGCGGACGGAGCCCGTGCGCGGACCCGGCCACGGAGCGCGGGCCGAGGGACCCTCCCCGGCGGCCCCGCCGCGGGCGACCCTGTCCCTGAGACATCGGGGAGGAGCCGACGATGGCCGTGGTGACGGGGGCGATCGAGGAAGCGGCGCCGGCCGTGGAGGAGCGCCGGCGCCGGATGGAGGCGGCGGTGCTCGCGCCGCTGGAGCGGACGGGGTTGGGGTACCGAGCCCTCCTGGCCCTGCTGTTCCTCGTGTTCGCCTGGGGCGTCTACGCCTGGACGGTCCAGATCCGCCGGGGCCTGGCCGTCACCGGGCTGTCGGACCAGGTCCCCTGGGGCTTCTACATCACCAACTTCGTGTTCTGGATCGGGGTCTCCCACGCCGGGACCTTCATCTCCGCCGTCCTCCGCGTGAGCGACGTCGGGTGGCGGACGCCGGTGGTCCGGATGGCCGAGCTCATGACGGTCGCCGCGCTCCTCATGGGCGGCTGGATGCCCCTCGTCGACCTGGGGAGGCCGGACCGGATCCTGAATCTCCTGAACTTCGGGCGGTTCCAGTCGGCGATCGTGTGGGACCTGATGGCGATCACCACCTACCTCACGGGCAGCCTGATCTACCTGTACCTCCCGCTGATCCCGGACCTCGCCCTGGCCCGCGACCGCCTCGACCCCGGGCGGCACCCGCTCCGTCACCGGATCTACTCGATCCTGGCGGTGGGCTGGCACGGCGACGAGGAGCAGTGGCGGCGCCTGGCCCGCGGCATCCGGATCATGTGCGTGCTGATCATCGGCGTGATGGTGAGCGTCCACACCGTCGTGTCCTGGATCTTCGGGATGACCCTCCGGGCGGGCTGGCACAGCACGATCTTCGGCCCCTACTTCGTGGTGGGCGCGATCTGGTCGGGCCTCGCCGCCGTCCTCACCGGGATGGCGATCTTCCGGCGGGCGTTCGGCCTCCAGGGGATCATCACCGACCGGCACTTCGTGCGGGTGGGCAACCTCCTGCTCGTCGCCGGCCTCATCTACGCCTACATGACGACCAGCGAGTACCTGACGATCGCCTACAAGCTCGAGCCCCAGGACCTCGGCCTGCTCTCGGCGCTCTGGACGGGCCCGTACGCGCCGCTCTTCTGGATCTACGGCATCGCGGGGATGCTGATCCCCCTCCTGCTCCTCGCGCTCCCGTGGACGCGGAACGTGCCGGGGATCGTGACGGCCTCGGTCCTCGTGAACGTCGGCATGTGGATCAAGCGGCTCGTCATCACGGTGCCGTCGCTGGCCCTCCCGCAGATCCCGGTGGACTGGCGGGCGTACTGGCCGACGTGGGTCGAGGCCTCGATCGTCGCGGCCACCTTCGCCGGGTTCGCGCTGCTGGTGGGGCTCATGGCCAAGGCCATGCCGCTGATCCCGATGTGGGAGATGGCGGAGCAGATGGAACGGGGGGCGGAGTGACGATGGCCGCCGAGCGTTCGCCCGAGGTGGGCATCCTCCCGGCGGAGGACGCCCCGGCCGCGACCGGGACCGACGTGGCCGAGCTGACGCGCCGTCGCTTCCTCGCGCGCGTGCTCGGCGGGGCGGCCGCGGCGGCGCTCGGCGCGACGGCGATCGCGGACCCCGCCCTCGCCGACGAGGACCACGGGGAGGAGGGCGAGGAGGGGCACGGGGCCGCGGAGGCCCCGACCTCGACCCGCGTGCGGCGGTGGGCGATGATCATCGACCTCCGCAGGTGCGACGGCTGCGTCGAGCTCGGGATGCCGCCCCAGTGCACCCAGGGCTGCATCTGGGCCCGCTTCGTGCCCGAGGGCCAGCGGTGGATCGAGGTCGTCCACCAGCCCCACGAGGACCCGCCCGGGGCGACCCCGCACCTCATGCCGATCCCCTGCATGCAGTGCGAGAACGCCCCCTGCGTGAACGTCTGCCCGGTGGGGGCCACGTTCCACACGCCGGAGGGGACCGTCCTGATCGACCAGGAGCGGTGCATCGGGTGCCGGCTCTGCATCGCCGCCTGCCCGTACAACCGTCGGTTCTTCAACTGGGGCGACCCGGTCCAGCCCTCGTGGGTCAAGGCGGCCCCCTACGACGTCCGGACCCAGGCGCCCGCGTTCCGCGGCACCGTGATGAAGTGCGACTTCTGCACCGACCGCCTGGAGGCCGGCGGCCTCCCCTCGTGCGCCCTGAACTGCCCGCGGGGGGCGCTCTACTTCGGCGACCTCGAGGAGGACCTCGCGACCAACGGCTGGGAGGTCGTCCGCATCTCGACGCTGCTCCACCAGACCGGCGCGTTCCGGTACAAGGAGGAGCTCGGGACCCAGCCCCGCGTCTGGTACATCCCGGGGTCCGGCGAGCAGGTACCCCGGACCCACCACGGACGGTTCATGGGCGACCGGCTGGAGTGGCCCTGGCGCGCGTGGGAGCGGACCGAGCCCGCGAGCCCGCCGGACCGCGGCTCCGAGGGGGAGGTGGACCATGGCTGAGCCGCGGCGCTGGGCGGCGCCTTTCCTGGCCGGGCTTTTCCTGGCGCTCGCACCGGCGCCGGCCCTGGCCCACGGGGAGGAACCCCACCTGGTGCCGGGGGAACCCGCCCCGGGGGAGGCGGCGCCCGGGCCCCGGATGGACCACGGGGCGCGGCGCGAGCCCGTGACGCTCGAGCTCCGGGTGCGGGGCGACGCATCCCTCGGGGAGGTGGTCCGGCTCGAGGCGACGCTCCTGGACGACGAGGGGATGCCGGTGCCCGAGGCCCCGATCGAGTTCTCCCAGGAGGCGACCTTCGCGGACGTCGCGGGCGAGGCCCCCCTGGGCTTGGCCTGGACCGACGAGCGCGGGGTGGCCTCGGTGCGCGTGCAGCTCCGGACGGCGGGGCACGCCTCGTTCGCCGCCCGCTTCCCCGGCGACGACGCCCACCGGCCGGCCGAGGCGAGCTCCGTCCTCGAGGTGGCGGGGGATCGCCAGCTGTACGAGCCGGAGGTCGGGCTGCGGGTCCCGGGCGTGGGCGTGTGGTGGCTCCTGGTGCTCGTGGGCGCCGTGTGGGGCCTCTACCTGCTCGTCGCCCGACAGGTGGTGGGGATCGCGCGGGCGGGATCGACGGCCCCGGGGGAGGCCGAGGGGATCGGCCGTCGGCGGTTCCTCACCTCGTTCCTGGTCCCGGCGGGCCTCGTCGCAGGGATCGCGTCCCTGGGCTCGGGCCTGCTCGCCCTGATCTCCCGCTCCCCGCGGACCCACTGGAACCTCGCCCGGGATCCCACGAGCCACCTCCACGCCAGGCACCGGCTGACGCCGGTGGCGTACGTGGGGGAGGCGCACCACACGGTCGTCCTCCCACCGATCCTCGAGCGGGAGGTGAGCTTCTCCCGGGAGGTGCTGCCGATCCTCCTCGAGAAGGGGGGCCCGCACACGCACCCCTCGGCCTACTCCCCGCCGCCCCACGGGGTCCGGCTGGACAGCTACGCCGCGATCATGGGCCTGGAGGAGGCGCCGCACGGGGAGGAGGAACCGCACGCCGAAAAGGAACCCCACGCCGAGGAGGGGGCGCACGGGGAGGAGGAACCGCACGCCGAGGAGGCCGGGCACGGGCACCGCCTCGTGGTCCCCGGCAAGCCCGAGGAGAGCATGCTCGTGCGGGTGCTGGTGGACCACGCGCACCGGATGCCGCCCGCGGTGCCCCTCTCGGAGGAGGAGATCCAGCTCATCGCCTCCTGGGTGGCGCAGGGCGCCAAGGACAACTAGTCGCCGGCGCGGGGCCTCCCGCCCGCGGCGAGGCGGGTCCGCGCCGTATCGAGCGGGAAGAGGAGGATCGCGACCGCGTTGAGCAGGCCCATCCAGCGCACGACCGCCGTCGCCCCGGACAGGTCGCCCAGGACGCGGCCGAGGAGCGAGGCGTGGAGGAGGACGAGCGGCACGTAGGCCGAGGGGGCCCACGCGATCTGGAGCCCGAGCACGGCGGGCAGGATCACCGGGGCGTGCGCGAACACCATCGACATGACGAAGCCGAGGAACAGGGCGTGGAGCATCGCGTCGCGCACCGGTCCCCCGGCCACGCCCCCCGCCACGACCCACAGCCCGCCCGCCACCCCGAGCCACGCGTAGCCCAGGAGGAGCGCGAGGGCGATGTACCGGGTGAGCCCCGCCCCGCGGATCGTGCGACGGGTGACGTCGTACGCGCCGAGCCACGAGGCGAGCGCGACCAGCCCGACCCCCGCGATCCGGACCCCGGCGTCGAAGGCCACGAGCGAGACGACGAGGCCTCCCAGGAGCACGGCCACGGCCCCGACGAACCCCGACCTCGCCGACGTGCTGAGCGATCGCATCCGGGCGAGCTCGAGCCGCTCGGCGGCGATCGTGACGACGAGGAACGCAGCGAGCCACGGCACCGCGCGATGGGTCGCGCCGCTTACCCACCGAACCGCCACGGCCGCGGTCCACAGCCAGGCACCGAGCGCGAGCGCCGCCCCGTGGAGCGATGGCTGCCGCACGAGGAGGGCCGCGAGCAGCGCGCCGACGACGAGCCCGCCCACGAGCAGGAGGGCCAAGCCGAGGGTCGGGGACCCGGCAAGGAGGGCGACCGCGCCCCCGGCCGAGGCGAGCGGTCCGAGCACCGGCCACCTCCAAGGGCTCGCCGCGGCACGCTCCAGGCCGATCAGCGTGCCGAGCACGCCGAGCGTCATGAGGATCCCGTGGTGCGCCACGACGGCTCCGCCCCCCGTCGGGAACCGCCACCCGATCCGAACGAGGCCCCCCCAGAGGGCGGCGAGGAGCAGGGCCCCGACCGCCCCGAGCGCCAGGGCAGGGAGGGCTCTCCTCCGGGGCCGGCTCACCGTTGCCCCCGGGGCCGGCGCAGGGGAGCTCCGTCGTCGCAGGGACCTCGAGGGAGGCTGGGCGCGGACCGCACCGGGAGCCCCGCGCCGCCCCCGGGAGCGGCTCCCTCCGACCCCGCGCGCACGCGACCTCCACCTCCCGGATCCCGGCGAGCGATTTAGATGAATGATATCGTTCAAATGACGGGAGCCGAGAGACGCGGAGGTGAGGAGATGTCAGTCGCCGGACAGGCGCGGGAGCTCGCTCGGTTCGACGCGGAGCGGTTCCGCCCGAGCGTGATCTTCGAGTCGGACGCGATGAAGGTCGTGCTGGCGGCCCTCGAGCCCGGTCAGGCGGTGGACCTCCACGACCCGCCGGTCGACGTCGTGATCGCCGTGCTCGAGGGTCAGGCCGACGTGTGGATCGGCGACGCCCCGAGGCGGCTCCGACCGGGCGAGGTCGCGGTCGTCCCCGCCGGGGAGACCCGCGGGATGCGGGCCGCGGGCGTTCGAACGATCCTCCTCCACGTGGCGGCGCCGCCGCCCACCGATGAGGTCCTCGCGGGCGTCGCGCATCGCCCGTGGCCCGAGCCGGAGCGCGGCACCGAGGACGCGGCGGAACGGATCCACGCCGAGCACCACGAGCTCCTCCCCCACCTCGACCACCTCGACGCGCTCGCCGATGCCGCCCCGGACCTCCCGGAGCAGGAGCTGCGCGGCCGGCTCGCGGCGGTCCTGTCCTTCCTCCAGGACGTGCTCCTCCCCCACGCCGGCGCCGAGGATGGGGCGCTCTACCCCGCGGTCGAGCGCCTGCTCCGGGCGACCGGCGGCGCGACCCGGACGATGTCGGAGGACCACCGGGCCATCGCCGCGCTCATCGAGGAGCTGGCCGCGCTGGCCGGGCGGGAGGAGATCCCGCGCCGGGACCTGCAGCGCGCCCTGGACCGCCTGGCCGGGCTCGTCCGCGTCCACTTCCGGAAGGAGGAGGAGGCCTACGTCCCCCTCCTCCGGCTCCTCACGGCCGGGGAGGCGCGCGAGCTCCTCGAGGCGCTGCCGGCGGCGGGCCACGGGCACGGGCACTGACGCCCGCGCTGCCCGGGTGAGCTGCGCCGCTCAGAACCCTTCCGCGTACTCCTCCTCGGTCACGGGGTCGCCCCACTCCGGGGCCCCGCCGCCGTTCACCGCCACGTGGAGCATGGGCTCGTCGGGGGTGCCGCCGTGGAAGTGCCACTCGTCGGGGGGGACCCACACGACGTCGCCGGGCACGAGGAGGTGCGCCGCGCCGCCCCGGGAGCGGACCCGGCCGCGCCCCGAGAGGCCGTAGAGGAACTGCCCCCCGGGGTGGCGGTGCCAGTGGGTCCGCGCGCCGGGGGCGAACAGGACCACCCCCACGTTCGTCCCGTCGGGGGCCGCCACGGTCCCCCGCAGCCAGACCTGGCCGGTGAACCTCGCCGCGTCCCCCGGCTGGAACGATCCCTCGCTCGCCCGTGCGATCTCCACGCCACCTCCTCCTTCCCGTCGGGGCCGCCGGCCTCGCCGAAGGCCCACGGCCCCCTCAGGCCCCGAGCACCGCCTCGATCTCGGCGAGCGCCTCCGGGGAGAGGCGGACCTCCCCGGCGCGGGCGTTGGTCCGCACGTGGTCCGGGTCCCGGCTGCCCGCGATCGCTGCGCTCACGCCCGGCTGCTCCACGACCCAGCGGAGCGCGAGGACCGGCAGGGGGAGCCCGAGCCGGTCGGCCACCGCCCGGAGGCGGTCGACCAGCTCGAGGTTCCGCTCGAAGGCCCCGGGCGCGAACGGCCCCTCCCGCCGGGCCCGCCAGTCGCCCTCGCGGAACGCGGTGCCGGGGCCCAGCGACCCCGTGAGGATCCCGTAGCCGAGCGGGGCGTACGCGAGGTAGCCCACCCCGCGCTCCGCGAGCCAGGGGAGCAGGGCCTCCCGGTCGCCCCGCTCGATCAGCGAGAGCTCGTTCTGCACGGCGTCCACGTGGCGGATCCCGAGGCACCGTTCCACGAGCCCCCGGTCGAAGTTCGACACCCCCACGTGGCGGGCGAGCCCCTCCTCGACGAGCGCCGCCATCGCGCCCCACGTCTCCTCGACCGGCACCCCCGGGTCGGGCCAGTGGACCTGGTAGAGGTCGACGTGGTCGACCCCCAGCCGACGGAGCGAGCCGCGGATCGCCCGCCGGACCTGCTCGGGCCGGAGGCCGGTCCCCTCCGGCTCCGGCGCGACCTTCGTGAAGATCAGGACCTCGTCCCGGCGTCCCGCCACCGCCCGGCCCACCAGCTCCTCCGAGCGGCCGTCCCCGTAGACCTCGGCGGTGTCGATCCAGTTCATCCCGGCGTCCAGGGCGGCCCGGATCGCCCCGATCACCTCGTCGTCCGAGGGGTTGGGGCCCCAGTCCGTGCCCCCCGCCTCCCACGCCCCGTAGCCGACCACCGAGATCCCCGGGCCCTCCCGCCCGAGCGTCCGCATCTCCATCCGACCCTCCCGAGAACGATCGCCACCCCGCCCCGGCGCGGGGCGCCCGGCATCCTACGGCGAGGGCGGGACCGGCGCCGGATCCCGGGCCCGGGCGTGGGGGCCCCGGCGGATCGTTCGTGACGCTAATTAGCTTTGCGAAGTATCATCGAACGCGATGCAGGCCCAGACCGTCGACGTCGCCCAGCTCGCCTCCCGGCTCCGCCTGGGGATCACCCGCCTGGCGCGGAGGCTGCGCCGCGAGGCGGAGACCGGCATCACCCCGTCGCTCCTCTCCGCGCTCTCCACGGTCGAGCGCGAGGGCCCCATGACGATCAGCGAGCTCGGGGCCGCGGAGCACGTGCAGCCCCCGACGGTGACGCGGATCGTGGCCGCGCTCGTCCAGGCCGGCCTGCTCGAGCGGTGGACGGATCCGGGCGACCGCCGGGTGTCCTGGGTGCGCGCGACGCCCGCCGGCGCGCGCCTCATCGCGCGGAGCCGGAGCCGGAAGGACGCGTACCTCGCGCGCCGCCTGCGACACCTCGAGCCCCACGAGCTCGCGGTCCTCGAGGCGGCGGCCGGGATCCTGGAGCGGCTCGTGGAGGAGGGGTCGTGACGCGGGTCCGGCTCGCCCTCCACCGCACGTTCCACGCGGTCGCCCATTCCCGGAACTTCCGCCTGTTCTTCGTCGGGCAGCTGGTGTCGGTGACCGGGACGTGGATGCAGCAGGTCGCGGCGGCCTGGCTCGTCCTCCGGCTCACGGGGAGCGGGGTGGCGCTCGGGGTCCAGGCGGCGCTCACGTTCGGCCCGATCCTCGTGCTCGGCCCCTGGGGCGGGCTGCTCGCGGACCGCCGCGACAAGCGCCGGATCCTGATCGGCACGCAGGCGGCGTTCGCGGTCCTGGCGCTGGCGCTGTGGGCGCTCGTCGCGACCGGGGTCGCCCGCGTGTGGATGGTCTACGCGCTCTCGCTCCTCCAGGGGCTCGTGACCGCCGTGGACAACCCCACCCGGCAGAGCTTCTACGCCGAGATGGTGCGGGAGGGCGACATCACGAACGCGGTGAGCCTGAACTCGGCGGTGATCACCGGCACGCGCATCGTGGGCCCGGCCCTCGCCGGGCTCCTGATCTCCACGGTCGGGCTGGCCTGGTGCTTCGCCGCCAACGCGCTCTCCTACCTCGCGGTGATCGGCGGCCTCGCCGCCATGCGACCGGCGGAGCTGCGGCGGAGCGCCCCGACGGACGGGGCCGCCCGCGTGCGCGACGGGCTCGCGTACGTCTGGCGCACGCCGGAGCTCCGGCTGCCGCTCGCGCTCATGGCGGTCGTCTCCACCCTCTCGTTCAACTTCCAGGTCCTCTTCCCCCTGATCGCCGAGGGCCCCTTCCACGGGGACGCCGGGACGTTCGGCCTGCTGCTCTCGGCGATGGGCGTGGGGTCGCTGGCCGGCTCGCTCGCGATGGCGCGGGTGCGTCGCCCCGCCCCCGGCCGCCTCGCGTGGGCCGCGGTCGCGTTCGGCCTCTCCTCGATCGTCGCCGCGGCCGCGCCGGGCCTCCGGGCCGCGCTGCCGCTCGTGATCCCCCTGGGCGCCGCGAGCATGGTGCTCATGGTCGCGACCAACGCGACGCTCCAGGTCGCGTCCCGCCCGGACATGCGCGGCCGCGTCATGGCCCTGTACGGGATCGTGTTCCTCGGGAGTACCCCGATCGGGGGGCCGATCGCCGGCCTCCTCGCCGAGCGGTTCGGGCCGCGGGAGGCGCTCGGGCTCGGCGGGGCGGCGGCCGTCGTGGCCGGGCTGGTCGCGCTCTCGCGGATGGCGCGCCACGGCCTCGTCGCGCGCCCGGCCCCGCGCGCCGACACGGTGCTCCTCGCCGCCGAGGACCAGCTCTCCGCCTAGGCCCGTGGGCCGGGGCCGGGCGATCGGGCCACGGCCAGCGCCGCGTCGGCCAGCGCCGCATCGAGGACCTCGAGGAGCAGGTCGGCGTGCTCCGCCCCGAAGACGAGCGGGGGCCGGATCTTGAGCACGTTCCCTCCGGGGCCGGTGACCCCGAGCAGCACGCCGCGCTCGCGCATCGCCTCGCGGACCGCCCGCGCGAGCTCGGGGGCGGGCTCCCTCGAGCCCCGGTCCCGCACGAGCTCGACGCCGGCGAGCAGGCCGGCGGCCCGCACGTCCCCCACCGCCTCGTGCCGCCGCCCGAGCTCCTCGAGCCCCGCCCGGAGGTGGGCGCCCACCCGGCGGACCCGCGCCAGGATGTCCTCCTCCTCGATCGCGTCGAGCACCGCGAGCGCGGCGGCGGCCGCCACCGGGTTCCCGCCGAACGTGCTGAAGAGCTCGGTCTCCCCGGGGAACGCCTCGAGCAGCTCGCGGCGGCAGACGAGGGCCGCGACGGGGATCCCGTTCCCCATCGGCTTGCCCATCACGACGACGTCGGGGCGCACCCCCGAGGCCTGGAAGCTCCAGAGGTGCGTCCCGAACCGCCCGTGCCCGGCCTGGACCTCGTCGGCCACGAGGAGCCCGCCGGCCTCCCGCACCCGCCGCTCCACGCCCCGGAGGTACTCGGGCGGCGGGAGCAGGATCCCCTCGGCGGTGAAGGCCGGGTCGACGTACATCGCGGCGAGCCCGTGGCCGCGGCCCGCGAGCTCCTCCACGGCCTCCTCGACGTGGGCGGCGTACCGGTCCGCCCACCCCTCCTCCTCCCGGCGGTACGGCCCGCGGTACCCGTCGGGCCCGGGCACGCGGGCCACGTGCGCCGGTCGCTCCCCCTCCGCCCACTCCTCGGGCGAGAGCGCGTGGGTCGCGCTGGTCAGGCCGTGGTAGGCGAAGGCCGACACGATCGCGCCCCCCCGCCCGGTGGCCGCCGCGGCCAGGCGCCAGGCCAGGTCGTTGGCCTCGCTCCCGGAGTTCACGACGAAGGCCGCGTCGAGGCCCTCGGGCAAGGTCGCCGCGAGCCGCTCGGCGAGCTCCACCAGGGCCTCGTGGAGGTAGCGGCTGTGGGTGTTGAGCAGCCGCTGCTGCTCGGCGACGGCCCGGGCCACGCCGGGGTGGCCGTGGCCCACGACGGGGACGTTGTTGTAGCAGTCGAGGTAGCGGCGCCCCTCGGGGTCGAAGAGCCACACGCCCTCCCCGCGCACCAGGTGGACCGGTCGGTCGTGGAACAGCGGGGAGCGGGGCAGGTGGCGCCGCCGGCGCGCGAGCAGGGCGTCCGAGGCGGCCGGGCGGTACGGCAGGCCGCGGGCGGCGTGGGCCCACCGCCGGCCCACCGCGTCCAGCCCCTCGGCCTCGAGGAGGTCGAGGAACGCCCGCGCCCCCGCGTCCCAGCTCGAGATGTAGCCCTCGTTCTCCGGGTACAGCTTCACGCGCCAGGCGGTGATCACCACCGCCGTCACGAGGCGGGCGGCCACGAGGTCGACGAGGAGCTCGGCCTCGGGGTCCTCGAGGGGGGTCACCCTCGCGTAGCCGCGGATCAGCGCCTCGGCCGCCGCGGTCGCGTCGGGCCGCCCCTGGAGGACGTCGGCCACCGCGACCGCGAGGTCGCAGACCAGGGCGGTGTGGCTCATGTCCCCGAAGTCCACGATCCCCGTCACCCGGAGGTCGTCGTCGAAGAGCGCGTTGTCGAGGGTGAGGTCGCCGTGGATCACCTGGGCCCGGAGCGCGGGGAAGGCCGGCGACACCCGCTCCTCGAACCGGTCCAGCACGCGCGCCGCCTGCGCCCGACGCCCCGCGTCCCCGAGGTGGCCGAGGAGCCCCCGCAGCCGGGGCGCGTGCTTCACGTCCCAGAGGATCTCGTAGCCGGCGGCGGGGTGGAAGAAGCCGCGGAGGGCCCGCCCGAGGCGGGCCGCCACCTCCCCGATCCCGCGGATCGCCCCGGGCGTGAGCTCGCCGGCCCGGACGTGCCGGCCCGGGAGGAACGTGAACGCCCGGACCGGGTAGGTCCGGCCGTCGGGGCCCGTCACCTCGGCCCACGGCGCCCCCTCCGAGGTCGGCACGACCCGCATCACCGGGAGGGAGGGGTCGACCCGCTCGATGTGGCGGAGCGCCGCGGTCTGCATCTCGACCACGGCGCGGTCGTCGGCGGGGTTCGAGATCTTGAACAGGAACCGCTCGCCCCGCGGCGTCTCCAGGCGGAAGTTCTGGTCGCGCTCCGAGACGAGCGGGGAGAGCGCGCCCTCGAGGCCGAACGTCCGTCGGGCGACCGCCGCGGCGAGCTCGGCCGGGAAGGCGGGCGGCGGCGAGGCGAGCGGGTCCGGCCGACCGCGGCCGGACCGCTCCGACGCGGCCGCGCCTCCTCCCCGGGGCCGGGGGCCCTCCACGGCCGGACAGGCTACCGGCGCCCCACCCGGCCGTCAGACCCGGGGCCGGTGATCCGCTCCGGGCCGTGCGGGGTGAGCACGTAGACCTGCCAGTTGTAGTAGGCGTAGAAGGAGCTCGGCTCCCGCATCATCTGCCGGGCGTAGAGCCAGACCGCCCGCACGTAGGCCCGCGACGGGTTATAGGCGTAGAGGGCCCGTCGGTAGTCGCCGGGCGCGCCGGAGGCCGCCAGGTAGTTCGCGGCCCCCAGGATCGCGTCGCGGTCGTCGCGCACGTCCCCGCCCATCCCGTACGCTCTCCAGGTCGAGGGGAGGAACTGCATCGGGCCCAGCGCGCCCGCGGAGCTGGGGGAGGTGACGCGGCCGAAGCGGGACTCCACCATGTTGACCGCCGCGAGGACCTCCCAGGCCACGCCGAACCGCCGCTCGGCCTCCCGGTAGTAGCCGAGGAGCTCCGCCGCCGGGAGGGGAGCGCGGGTGCGGAGCCGCGGGGCCCGGGTCACCCGGTCCGGGAGGAGCGAGAGGAGCGCCCGCTGCGCCGTGGCGTTCCGCCAGGCCTCTCCCCGGAGCCCCCGGGGGAGGAGCCGGAGGACCCGGCGGGCCAGCCGGGGCCGGGCGCCGAGCTCCCGGTAGATCCGCTGCTGGTGGAGCGCGAGCAGCACCACGTCGCGGGGCGGCGGCCAGGCGCCGGGATCCCCCCGCCGCACCCACCGCTCGATCGCACGGTCCAGCGCCGCCGTGGTCCGCGCGAGGGCGGCGGCGAGGCGCCGCGCGCCGAGCGGGATCGGCGCGTCGGGGGCGGG
>DATLZM010000512.1:0-2423 GCA_035573995.1 Actinomycetota bacterium
GCCGCGATGTTCTGGTTGATCCGCATGCCCTACCTCCTTGTCGTGGGCCTCCTACCGTCGCTGACCTCCGTGTCAGCTCATGAGGACCGTCGGCCGGTGGTCCGGCTCGTTAAGGGGTCCCGGGAGGCCCAGGTGCGGTCCTTAACCGTCCGCCGTCCGCTCCGACGGGTGCGAAAGGAGGAGCCGGCTGCCCTAGCCGGCGAGCATGGAGCGACCAGCGACAGCGCCCGCCGCCCCATGATGGACACGACGACCTTCGTCCACCCGAGCGCCGTCGTCGAGGATGGCGTACGGCTCGGAGTCGGGGTGACGGTCTGGCACCGGTCCCACCTCCGGACCGGCGCCGACATCGGGGACCACACCCGCATCGGGGAGGGCGTCCACGTCGGCGCAGGGGTCACGATCGGGGCCAACTGTAAGATCCAGAACGGGGCCCTCCTGTACGAGGGGTGCCGGCTGGAAGACGGGGTGTTCATCGGTCCCGGCGTCATCGTCACCAACGACCGCCACCCGCGGGCCGTCAATCCCGACGGCTCGCTCAAGACCGCAGACGACTGGATCCTCGAGGAGGTCGTGGTGGAGACGGGCGCCTCCATCGGAGCCGGCGCCCTCATCCTCGCAGGGGTCCGGGTCGGGCACTGGGCAGTCGTGGGCGCTGGATCGGTCGTCACCGAGGACGTGACGCCCCACAGCCTCGTCCTGGGCATCCCGGCCAGGCCCGTTGGGACGGTCTGCTTCTGCGGGCGCCGCTGTACCGAGTGCGAGACCTGCGGATGGAGCGAGGGCGTATCCCCATAGCCTGGGCGACGCACGGGCCGGAGGAGGCCGAGGCCGCCCGTCGGGTCGTCCTCTCGGGCCAGCTCGCCGGAGGCCGTGAGGTAGCGGCCCTCGAGGAGGAGCTCGCGGCGCTCCTCGGCGTCCGGGAGGTGGTGGCCGTGGCGAACGGCACGGCGGCGCTGGAGCTCGCCCTCCGGGCCCTTGGGATCGGCCCCGGGGACGAGGTGATCACCACGTCGTTCTCGTTCTTCGCGACGGCCGCCAGCATCCTGAACGTCGGCGCGACGCCGGTCCTCGTGGACGTCGATCCCACGACCGGCAACCTCGATCCCCGGGCCGTGGCCGACGCCGTCGGCCCCAGGACCGCCGCCCTCGTGCCGGTGCACCTGTACGGTAGACCGTGCGACATGGACGCCCTGATGGCCCTGGCCCGGCGGCACGGCCTGGCCGTGATAGAGGACGCCTGCCAGGCCCTGGGAGCGCGGTACGCAGGCCGGCCCGCCGGAACCTTCGGGGTGGGCTGCTTCTCCTTCCACGGGAGCAAGAACGTGGGCTGCGGCGAGGGAGGAGCGGTGGCCGTCTCCGATCACACCGTGGCATGCAGGATCCGGGCCCTCCGGAACCACGGCTCGGAGCGTCGGCACGTCCACACCCGCGTGGCCTCGAACCTCAGGCTCTCCGACCTCCAGGCCGCGGTCCTGCGCGTCCAGCTCACCAGGCTCGACGACATCACGCGCCGGCGGCAGCGCCTGGCTTCGCTCTACGACGAGCTGCTCGCACCGGCCGCCGTGGCGCGCCCGCCGACCAACGACCCCGTGTACGCGTCGTGCTACCACCTGTACACGATCCGCGTGCCCCGACAGCGCGGGCAGCTGATGGAGATCCTCGACCGCGCCGGGGTGGAGACCCGCGTCCATTACCCGCGCCCCATCTACCGCCAGCCCGCCTGGCCGGGCAGGCGCGACGCCCTCCCGAACGCCGAGCGGATGGCCAGAGAGGTCCTCTCCATCCCGCTGTACCCGGCCTTGACGATCGCGCAGGCGCGCCGCATCGCGCGGATCGTGTGCGGATCCGCCCCGAGGAGGGACTGAGCAGCCTAGGGGCGAGAGGTCAGATCGGGGAGCCGGACGCGTGGGTCCGTCCCGACGCTGGGGCCGGGTGGACGCTCCGATCGAGCTCGACGACAGGCGTGCCGCCGGGTCTCGGTGTGGGCCCGCACCCGCCTCCCCGGCCCAACCTACCGGGCAACCGGGTTCCGCCCAACAGCCCTCATCCGGGCTCTCCGTTCGGGAGGCGGGTGGGGCGCCCAGGCTCAGTCGCGGGTTCTCCCCAAGTCAGTCGCGGGTTCTCGCCAAGGAGGCTCCGGGCTGCCCCACCCGGGACCATCATGACGGCGCTACGCCGCGGGCACCACCTCCTCGATCCCGCTGGCGAGGACGGGGTCCCAGGCCCGACGGTGGGAGAACACCCACAGCTGTTTGAGCGGGGCGGCGGCCCCGACCTCCGAGAGCCCGGGCACGGTCCGGGCGAGGTCGGCGTAGCCGAGGGCCCGGAGCATCCCCACCATCAGGTCCTCCACCTCGGCCACCTGGGAGGTGGCGTGGAGCAGGTCGGCCAGGGCGAAGGCGGCCCGCTCGGAGGCGCCG
>DATLZM010000513.1:0-5452 GCA_035573995.1 Actinomycetota bacterium
GGGCGCTCACCCCGCCTCCGCGAGCGCCGGGGCGGGGGCCGGGGCGCGGACGGCGCGGGCCCAGGCCACCACGCACCAGGCGAGGACCGCGGCCCGGACCAGGACCGCCGCCTCGAACGCGCCGAGCGGCACGCCGCCCCACCCGCCGTAGCGAGCGAACCACGAGAAGCGGGTGAGGAAGACCGCGACGTCCGCCGCCTCGAAGGCGGCGAACCGCGCGAGCCCCGGGACCGCGAGGGCGAACCACGGCAGGAGCCAGAGCCCGTACTGCGGCGAGTACACCTTGTTCGAGAGGAGGAACAGGACGAGGAGCGGGAAGGCCAGGGTCCACCGCTCGTAGCCCGGGTCGCGCCGGGCCCGGAGGCGGTGGACGAGGACGACGAGGCCGCCGAAGAGCGCGGCAGAGAGGAGGTTCACCGCGGGGGTCGGGAGGCAGGCGGCGCCGCGGAGCCGGTCGCAGGCGATGAACCACAGGCTGTCCCAGTCGGGCGGACGGGCCGCGTTGAACCGGAAGAACTCCCACCACCCCCGCGGCGCGAGGACCGCGAACGGGAGGTTCACCGCGAGCCAGGCCCCCGCGGCCGCCCACGCCAGGTGGATCGCGCGGTCCGGCTCCCGCCCCCGCAGGCGGTCGAGGGCGAAGGGCAGGACGAGGAGGGCGGGGTAGAGCTTGGCCGCCGCCCCGAGCCCGAGGAGGGCCCCGGCCCAGGCGTCGCGGCGGTCCCGGTGGAGGAGGGTGGCCCACGTGGCGAGCCCCACCGCGATGAGGTCCCAGTTCACGAAGGCGTAGATGAGCAAGGTGGGGGCGAGCGCGAACATGAGCGCCCGCCGCCCGGCGAGGAGGTAGAGGCAGACCGCCGTGGCCCCGGCCGCGGCGGCGAGGAGGGCGGCGTTGGCGTAGAAGAACCCGCCGAAGCCGCCCCCCGGCCCCGCCGCCCACGCCGCGGCCCGCATCGCGTACATCGTGAGCACGGGGTACTCGTCGCAGCTGCCCGGCCCCGGCCGGCAGGGGTCGAGGTAGGGGAGGCGGCCCCCCGCGAGCTGCTCGGTGCCGTAGAGCGGCACGATGTCCGAGTAGCAGAACCATCGGTACTGGCGCCCGTCCCCCCACTCGCCCGACGCGCAGGGCGACTTCCATGCGAGCGAGAGGCCGAGGGTCCCGGCCAGGCACGCGAGCACGACCCCCAGCCCGATCCCGCTCCGCGCGGCCGCACCTCCCCCCGCCACGGGGCGATCGTCGCACAGGCGGGCGAGGGATCGTCGCAGCGGGCGCGGCGTCGGCGCACCCGGGCCGGCTCGGACGGGCCCGGCCGCTGGATCGGCCGCCGGGCGCATGACCGTTCGAGCGGACACTCGTAGAGTGTCCGGTCGTGCGGTACCGCGTGGAACAGCTGGCGCAGGCCTGCGGGGTCTCGGTGGACACCGTCCGGTACTACCAGTCGCTCGGCCTGCTGCCCCCGCCCGCCCGGGAGGGACGCGTGGCCTGGTACGGGCCCGAGCACGTCGAGCGGATCCGGGAGGTGCGCAGGCTCCAGCGGGGCGGCCTTACGCTCGCCGCGATCGGCCGGGTGGTCCGGGGCGAGCTCGGGCGGGCCGACGCCGACCTCGCGGCCGCCGTGGCACGGGCCCGGGCGGGGGACGAGGAGGAGCTGCTCACGCTGGAGGCGTTCGCCGAGCGGAGCGGGGTGCCGGCGTCCTTGATCCAGGCCGTGGAGCGGGAGGGGATCCGGATCTCCCGCCGGGTGGACGGCGAGGAGCGCTACGCGAGCGGGGACATCGAGCTCGTCCGCCGGGCCCTCCGGCTCCTCGAGTTCGGCCTCCCCCTGGGCGAGCTGCTCGCGCTGGCCCGGGAGGCGCACGCGGCGATGGTGCGGCTCGCCGAGCGCGCGGTGGACCTCTTCGACGAGCACGTCCGCAAGCCGATCCGGGACAGCGCGGCCGGCGAGGAGGAGGCCGCCGCCCAGCTCGTGGAGGCCTTCCGGGAGCTGCTCCCGGCCGTGACGGAGCTCGTGTCGCGGCACTTCCGGCGCGTGCTCCTCACGGTCGCCGAGGAGCACATCGAGCGGGTCGGGGACCGGGCCGAGCTCGAGGCCGCCCGGGAGGAGTCGCGCCGCCTGGAGCGGGCGTGATGGCCGGCGGATCCGCCCGCTCCCCGCGGAGGTCGCGGTCGGGGGAGATCGTGATGACGGGCGCCGGTCGGGCGCGCGTGGGGCGGCGGGAGGCGCCGCTCCCCTCCGGCGCCGAGAAGGCCCGGGCCGTGCGCGAGATGTTCGACCGCATCGCCCGACGCTACGACCTCCTGAACCGCCTGATGACGTTCGGGATGGACGTCGGCTGGCGGCGGCGGACGGTGCGGGAGCTCCGCCTGCCCGGCCGGGCGCTCGTGCTCGACCTCGCCTGCGGGACCGGGGACCTGTGCCGGGAGCTCCGGGCCTCCGGCTACCGCCCGGTGGGCGTCGACTTCGCGCACCGGATGCTCCTCGCGGCCCGGACCGACGCGCCGCTCGTCGAGGCCGACGTCCTGCGCCTGCCGTTCCGCGACGCGAGCGCGGACGGCGCCACGTGCGGGTTCGCGCTGCGGAACGTGGCCGACCTCGGGGCGTTCTTCGCCGAGGTGGCGCGGGTGGTGCGTCGGGGCGGGCGGGTCGCGCTCCTCGAGGCCGCCGAGCCCGCGCACCCGGTGCTCCGCCTCGGCCACGGCCTCTACCTCCGCCGCGTCGTGCCGCTCCTCGGGGGGCTCCTCTCGGACCGCGACGCCTACCGGTACCTGCCGGCGTCGATGGCGTACCTGCCGCCGCCCCAGGACCTCGTGGCCATGCTCCGAGGGGCCGGGTTCCCCGACGCCGTGCGCCTCCCGCTCTCCGGGGGCATCGCGCAGCTCCTCGTGGGGACGCGGGCGTGATGCGGGGGGGCGGGTCGCGGAGGGCCCCGGGATGAGCTCCCGGGACGCGGCGCCCGAAGGGGCGGTGGCCGCCTCCCGGCGCCTCGGGCCGGCCTTCGACCTCCTCGCCGCCTACCGCGCCGACGGGTTCCTCTTCGAGCGGGCGGGGGTCGGCGTGGCCGGGGCGGGGGTGGCGGCGCGGATCGCGGACGGCGGCGGGCCGGGGAGGGGCTCGAGGCTCGCCCGTCGGACGCTCGAGGTGCTCCGGGGGATCGGTCGGGCCGACCCCGACGCCCTCCCCATCGCGGTGGGCGCGCTCCCGTTCGACGAGGGGCGGCCCGCAGAGCTGGTCGTGCCGGCCCGGGCGGTGGTCCGACGGGAGCGCGGGCGGACGCTCGAGGTCGCCGTCGGCGCTTCCGCATCCGGTCCGGCGGACGTGGGACCTGCGCGACGGGCCGGGCGAGCGACGCCGCACGAGCCGTTCCGGGAGATCCAGCTCCGCCCCGAGCCGACCCCGGAGGGGTACCTCGCGATCGTGGGGGAGGCCCTCGGCAGGATCCGGGCGGGGCGGCTCCGGAAGGTCGTGCTGGCCCGCTCGGTCCTGGTCGACGCGGGACGGGTGCTCGACCCGGTGGAGCTGGCGCGCCGGCTGCGGGCCGTGGACCCCGAGCACTTCGCGTTCGCGGCGCCCAGCGCTCTGGGGGGCGTGCTCGTGGGCGCGAGCCCGGAGCTCCTGGTCCGCCGGGTCGGCCGGGTCGTGGAGAGCGCACCGCTCGCGGGCTCCGCCCCCCGCTCGGGCGACCCCGGGGAGGACCGGGCCCTTTCGGAGGCGCTCCTCGCCTCGGCCAAGGACCGGGAGGAGCACGCGGTGGTCGTCGAGGCGGTGGCCGACCTGCTCCGGCCGTTCTGCGAGGAGCTCGCGTGGGACCCCGAGCCCGTGCTCCTCTCCACGGCGAACGTCTGGCACCTGGCGACGCGGTTCCGGGGCGTGCTGCGCGATCCGCCGCCCTCCGCGCTCGAGCTGGCCTCCGCCCTCCACCCGACGCCGGCCGTCGGGGGCGCGCCCCGCGAGGAGGCCCTGCGCACGATCGCGGAGCTCGAGCCGTTCGACCGCGGGTCCTACGCGGGGCCCGTGGGGTGGATGGACGCCCGGGGCGACGGGGAGTGGGCCATCGCGCTCCGCTGCGCGGAGCTCGTGGGAACGAGGGCGCGCCTGTACGCCGGGGCCGGGATCGTCGCCGGCTCGGTCCCCGAGCTCGAGCTCGACGAGACCGAGCGGAAGTTCCGGGCGTTCCTCGACTCCCTCCGCTGGGGGTGAGGCCGGCGGCTCACCCCGGGCCGGCGCTCCCCGAGGCGTCCACGGTGGGGCCTCCCCGGCGCGCGACCGCGTACCGCACCGAGCCGGGCTCGTCGCCGGGCCCGACGTGGCGGAAGCCGCAGCGCTCGAGCACCTTCACGGAGCCGACGTTCGCGGGGGTCGTGTGCGCGACGACCCGAGCGACCCCGGCGGTGGAGAGCGCGCGGTCGACGAGCGCGCGGACGAGCTCCGTCGCGAAGCCGCGGCGTCGGTACGTGGGCACGATGGAGTAGCCGATCTCGACGGTGCCGTCGGCCCCCGGCGGGCCGAGGAACCCACCGGAGCCGATCAGGACCGAGCCCCCGGGCCCGGGGAGGAGCGCGTACCAGCCGTACCACCCCGCGGCATCGGGGCGCTCGGCGAGCCGGGCTCGGAAGAGCTCCACCGCATCACGGTCGTGCTCCCCCGGCGGCCAGTCGGCGGGGACGTCGGCCCCGAGGAGGTCTGCCAGCGCCTCGCGGGACCTGAGCTCCGCGTCGAGGAGCGCCGCGGTCGCGGGAACGAGCGCCAGCCGCGGGGTCCGGATGACGTCCACGGCAGCGATGGTAGCCGGCACCGCGCGGACGTCGGCTTCACCCCGGGCCCGCGAGCGCCCGGGCCACCGCTCGCTGCACCTCCCGGTGGCGGGCGACGTTCGCCTCCCGGTCGCTCGGGACCGCGACGACGTGGACGCCGCCCGCGGCGAGGGCTCGGTCCACCGCAGGGACGAGGTCCGAGGCCCGCTCCACGCGGGCGTGTCCGGCCCCGGCCGCGGCCGCGACCGCGCCCAGATCGAGGCCGTGGGGCGTGACGAACAGCTCCTCGTGCTCCGGGAGCCCGGCCTGGGGCAGGAACGCGAAGATCGCCCCGCCCGCGTTGTCCGGGACGACGAGGACGAGGTCGGCCCCCCGGTGGGCGCTCCACAGGAGCGAGCCCGCGTCGTGGAGGAGCGCGAGGTCGCCGATCAGGGCGGCGGTCGGCCCGGGCCAGGCGGCGGCGATCCCCAGCGCGGTCGATACCGAGCCGTCGATCCCCGAGGCCCCCCGGTTCGCGAGGACCCGGAGCCCCTCGCGGGGGGCCATGAACGCGTCGAGGTCCCGCACCGGCATCGAGGAGCCGACGAGCAGGACCGAGCCCCCGGGCAGGGCCGCCGCCACGTCCCGGGCCACCCGGCCCTCGAAGGGCTCCTCCCACGAGTCGAGCAGGTCGTCGATCGCGCGGCGAGCCCGCTCGTC
>DATLZM010000514.1:0-18765 GCA_035573995.1 Actinomycetota bacterium
CCAGCGTTGCGCGTCCCAACGATCCGACGCGCCGGGGAGGAGGAACACCTCGTCGAGCGCCGCGAACAGCACCCGGTCGAGGCGTGAGCGCTCGACGTGGGGCAGATCGAACCCTACCTGCACGACCTTCTCCAGGTAGTCGCGCCCAGGCAGGCCATCCTCGTCGAGCGCGGCCTCCACGACGCGCCGGTCGAACAGCAGGAGATAGACGAGGTTGGGGAAGTCGGCGTTCGACTTGACGAGCTGGAAGACGAGTCGGATCTCGGCTCGGGTGAGGCGGTCGATGTCGTCGATGACGACCAGCACCGGACGGTCGAGGCGCCTGAGCAGTCCTCCCAACTTCACCTTGGCCCGAACCGGTCCACGACGCAGATCAGGCGTACACAGCGCGGCAAGGAATCTCCCCATCCGCCCGGCGAGGCCCAGACCTGACGCAGCAACGTCGAGGAGGCGCGCGTAGTGCCGGATCTGGAAGGCCCGCCACTGCGCTTTCCGTCGACCCCACCAGCCGATACCTGGCCTCCCGGCGATCCCCCGGGCGAGCTGCTCGAAGAACGCTTCGGCAATCTCCCCCTGAGCCGACCACTGCCACGGGTCGAACTCGACGATGCCGATACGTCCGCAGAGCTCCTCGACGACGAGGTTCTTCAGAGACGTCTTCCCAGAGCCCCAGAGGCCGTAGAGGCCGATGATGAGGCTGTCCTCGCTTCGCCATCCCTCGATCGCGTGGGCGAGGCTCTGGGCGAACGAGGTGCGTCCGAGCAGGTCCTCGTCCTTCGACGCGATCGGCCGGTCCGCTGAGAACAGGTCGACCGCGTGGGCGGGCGCCGAGGCTGCGAACCGGGTGCCGGCGGGGTCCACGACGCGGGCCTCCTAGCGGTGCAGGCGCTTCGCGTTGTCGTAGTAGTAGAGGAGCTGTTCGTCGTCGGCGAAGCAGTCGGCCGGCAGGCGGTCGCCGACCTTCACGATCAGCCCGAAGTCGCGGCGGGCCCAGGCGTCCTTGAAGCCGGCCCGGACCGCCTCCGAGCGGAAGCGGGCGAGCTTGCCCCTACCCTCGGCGTAGGTCTGGAACTCCCGGAGGAGGGCCTTGGTGCGGAGCTTCTCCAGGTCAGCGGCCTTCCTGGGGTCGGGCACGTACCAGCGCCCCTTCTCGTCCTGGAGGAAGTTCTCGTCGAGGAGCACCTTCAGGTCTGGCAGGTTCTCCCAGTCGGGGAGCCCCGTCTGGAGCTCGCGGAAGAACGCCGGCATGACCTCCGCGAAGGTCCTCGGCTTCTCCTTGAGGAATCGGCGAAGCCACTGGACCGCCGAGGACTCGTTCGTGATGAAGAGCTCGGTCTGGGCCAGCTCCTTGAACGTCATGCGGTGCCGTTCGTAGGCCTCGACCTGCTCGGGGAGGAAGTACATGCTGTCCCGGACCGGGAATCGCTCCTCGAGGCCCGCGTAGAACTCGGCGGCCGACAGGGGCGGCACGTAGCCGCGGTGGACGTGGTAGGCGACCATGCGATCGTAGAGACGGTCGGCCATCCGCTCCCGCACCACCAGCGCCTGCCCGCGCCTGCCCTCGGTCACCGGGAGGTGCGAGAGGTGCTCCCGGACGAACTCCCACGCGCCCTCCTCCGAGCCGGCGACCACGGAGAACCGCTCCTCGAGCTCGGACGCGGGCTTGTAGGCGGAGATGATGAGGTCGCGCTTCACGGCGTTGGCCGCCGTCACCTGCCGATAGGACAGCTGCTCCTTGTCGAACACCCGGGTATCCGCGACGACGAACCCTGCGGCGGAGATCGCCTCCTGGATCGCGAGCCAGACCTGGTTCGAGGAGTTGTTGAACTCGACCGTCATCCACCGCCCGGGCTTGAGCACCCGGTAGAACTCCCGGAAGCAGGCCTCCATGAGGCCCTGGTACTCGGGAAGGTGCTTCGGCCGCTCCTTGTTCCGGTCGACGATCGCCTCCTCGCCGGGATCCTCGATCACGCCGTGCCAGCGCTCGACGAGGTACCCGAGGTCGGCGTAGTAGATGTTCTCCCCGAAGGGCGGGTCGACGAACACGTAGTCGATGGAGTCGTCTGGCAGGTCGAGGCGGGTCGATGAGGCGGTCGAAATTGCTACTTGTTCAGGGCGTACCGGGCTGGTCGCCCAGGTCTTCACTAGCGACCTCCGCTTGCCCTTCGCCGGGTCGGGTCCTTCGAGGGTGTAGCGCAGCGAACATTCCGAGTGGAGGGCCGGCACGTAGTAAACGCCCGTTTGGTACTGGCTTACTTGTGAGTAGCCTTCGGGGCGATACCTGTTCATCCACGACATCCCCCACATGGCCTGTTCGACCCAGAACAGCAGGGCCAGGCGGAGGGTGGGGTCCTCCTCGACGGCGCACCAGTTCCAGAGCACGGCCAGCGAGGCCAGGGCCCGGTCGCTGAAGAGATGGTGCACGTGGGTGAAGCCCTTCGGGCCGAGCCGGGACCCGTGGTACATGTGCGCGATGGGGATCGGGTCAGTGGGGAACGGCGGCACCCTCGCGGACGCGATCCGCCGGAGCACGGCGAGATCGCCCTCGTCCGGATCCTTCTCGAAGCGCCGCTTTCCCAGCCGGTAGTGGATCTTGACGGGCCGGAACTCGATCCGCTCGATGACATCACCGGCCAGCGTCCGGATCGGGACCTTCCGCCGCTCCAGACTCCGCTTGCCGATGCCCGCACCGCACGACGGACAGCGGAAGGTGTCCCTCACCCGCCCCGATCCCTCGTCGAACGCGGCGTCGTAGAAGACGACCTCGCCGCCGCAGTGGGGGCAGGTGAAGACCTCGCTCCAGACCGTGAAGTCGATCCGGGCCTTCTGACCGTCGGTGTGGGTGGTCTCGTACATCCACCCCCACTCGGCGTCGAAGCGCTCCAGGATCTCCTTCGAGCGGCGGTCGAAGGCGGAGGCGTCGATGGGGAGGTTCACCCCGGCGGCGATGAACGTGGCCGAGGGTGAGAGGTCCTGGAGCACGGCGCGGCGAGGCCCCCAGCGGACCTTGCCCATCTCCTGCTCGATCCTCGCCTTCACTCCAGGCTCGGGGTTGCCGCAGGCCTGCGTGGCGACCCCGGTCATGCCCGTCCCGCAGAACCCGTCGAGCACGACGTCCCCGGGCCGGGTGTAGTGGAGGATGAAGCGCATGATCGCCTCGTGCGGCACCTTCGTGGGGAACGAGTGCGCCTTGTAGATCGGGTGGGTCTTCCCCACCGACACGTCCGAGGCGAAGGGACCGGGGTCGACGTACGGTTCCTCGTCGTAGCCCTCGGGGGCGCTCGCCTTCAGCCAGTCCCGGATGAACGGGTTCGGGCACGCCGTGTAGGCGGGCGGCAGGGACATCCGGAGGATCGCTTCGTCGTCGCCCTTCGGGAAGCCGGGGACGGAGCGGAGCTCGGGGAGCCGCCGGGCCAGTTCCTCCCGAGCCGCCGCGTCACCTACGGGTGCGACCCGTGTCTCCGGGACGATCGACTCGGTCACCTCTCCTCCTCGGCGTCGGTGGGGACGATCCGGATCTTCTCTTCGCTCACCCCGGTCGCCAGGCCGCGCAGGAAGCCCTCCAGGCGCTCCCGGAGCTCCTGCGGGGTGGCCGGGACGCGCTCGGGGAAGAGGGCACCCCAGAGCTCAGCAGGCTTCACCCTCCGCACCTCGAACCGCTCGAAGACCTGGTTCAGGGCCCGCACGAAGTCGTCGGTGACGGGCTGGGGCAGCTCCCCGGATCCGGCGAACGCCTGGACCGCCTCCCGGTCGGGTGGGGGCAGGAGCGCGATCTGCTCCGCGATATCGGGCTCTCGGAGCGTGTCCAGGAGCGTCCGAACCCACTCCTCGCGGAGCTTCATGAGCTGCCCCTCGAGGCCCTCGAGCAGCGCCTTCGCGGAGGGTCCCGCAGACGCCCGGGGTCGGTAGCCGCACTCGGGGCAGATCACCGTGTCCATGAGCTTCCGCTCGTCGAAGGTCTTGCAGGTCTGGAGCTGGACGAGCTGGTTCTGGATGCTGCCGAACGCGCCCTGCGGGAGCAGCCCAACGCCGGCGAGCTTCGTGAGGTCCGCCCAGAGCTCGCCCTCGAGGATCCGCCGCTTGCGCTCGTCGCCGGGCCCGTCGAGGCGGTCGCGGCCGTGCGCCCGGGCCGCCTCCGCCGCGAACCGTCGCCGGAGCTCCGCGCCCCTCGCCCGCAGGTCGGCCACCACCTTCGGCTCCGGCGCCGCATCCGAACGCAGTGAGGCGAGGACATCTTCCCGGTAGCTCGCCGCATCCCGGCTGAGCGGGTGCTCCGGGCCGAAGATCTCGGCCGCCGCCCGGAGGTACTCCACATCGGAGGCGAGATGCGTCCGGGCCGCAAGTACCGCCTCGACCCGCGCCAGCTCGTCGATCCCGGCACGGGCCGCCTCGATCGCCTCCATCCCGACGTCGAGCTTGTTCATCTTCCCCACCGAGTTCCGGGCGCGCAGGTTCTCGAGGAGCTTCTGGGCCGCGTCGAGCCTCGCGAGGCGTTCCTCGGTCCGCTCGAACAGCAAGGCGCCCCAGACACGTGGCTCGTCCTGTATCGCGGAGCGCGCCCGCACCACCCGCTGGAGGAGGTCGTTGGTGGCGGTGAGGATCTGCTGGACGCCCTCGTCCTTGACGCCCTGGTCGGAGACGATCCCCGGCGCGAGGCGGAGCAGCTTCGCGACCTCGCGGAGCTGGATGACGGGAAGCTCCTTGGGAGGCGCGATGTGGGTGAAAGACTCGAGCTCCTCGAGGGACATCCGACACAGGCGGTCGAGCCCGAGCGCGTCCACCTGCCCATCGGGGAACCCGATCTCCGCCCTCCCGAGCTGGGTGAGGACCGCGGCCACCACCACCAGCCAGACGGGCTCCAGGTGCCAGGGGGGCCAGGACTCGACGCCCCGGTCCCGCTCGACGAGCAGATCCGCGCGGGTCACCGCCTTGCCCCCGGAGCCGCGCAGACGCTCGAGCAGCGCGGTGGCGTACTCCCCGGTCTCGACGAAGTCGCCCTGGACGTCGAGCAGGCCGAGGGACTGCAGGACCCGCGAGGACATGTCGGTCCGCCGCCCCGTGGCCACGTGGGTGAGCGCTTGCCGCGCCGTCTCCTCGAGGTTCGCGCGCGTGATCTCCGCCCCGAAGCGTAGGTAGCCGGGGTACCGGGCCTCGAAGTGCGGGGCGAGGGCCTGCGCGGCGATCGCATCGACCTGCTCCTTCACGGTCGCCCGCGGCCCCTGGGCGGCCCCGAGCCACGCCTTCAGGGGCTCCCGCTTCCCGCGGTAGGTGACGCTCACGGCGTCGCCCATGTGCGCCCGGAGCCAGGCCACCATCTCCTGCAGGGCGGCCCGCGCCTTCTCCTCGTAGACGCCGCGATGGGTCTCGGTGGACTCCGCGGCGAGCGCCGTCGCCCCCGCGTAGCGACGGAGGGCCGACGTGAACGCCTCGTCGGGCGTCTCCAGCCGGAAGAACACCTCGTCGGGCTTCTCCTCGTCGGTGAAGCGGGGCGGCGCGTAGGGCTGGAGGAAGTAGACGTAGAAGTCCCGGGGCGGCTGGGCCGTGGAGCGCTCGTTCGGGGCTCCCATGAACAGGTAGCCGAGCCTCGTCACGCGGTGCTCGGTCCAGGGGAGCTCGTACTCCCAGATCCGGTAGCCGGAGACGTACGGCTCGGTCCGCCGCTCGAGGACCTCCTCCAGGGCCTTGAAGTAGGCGGCGTCCAGGCGCTCGTCGTCGAGGGAGCCGGCCCGCTCCTCGATGCGCTGGTCGTAGTCGATGTCCTTCTTGAGGTCGAGGTAGACCTGCCCGTTCTCGGGGTTCTCGCTGATGAACTGCCCGCTCACCGCCCGCACGATCTCGTCCAGGACGGTCTGGACCGTGGTCTCCAGGAAGAAGGCGTCCCGCTCGGGCAGGTTCGGCGGGAGCAGGCAGAGGTCGTCCCGGAGCTCCTTCGGCGTGGGACCGATCGGCGCGTAGATATCGTCCGTGGTCAGCCGGTGGACGGCGAGACCGTCGACGATCCGGAGGGCGACCGGGACGTAGTAGGGCGTCGCCATGGCCCGCTCGATGCGGTGGCGGAGCACGTCCGTCTTCTCCAGCACCTCCCGGACCTCCGGGATCTGCCGGACCGAGGGATCCTCGGCGAGGCGCGCCCGGTAGCTGTCGTAGGCGATCAGGCCGGGCTCCTCCTGGGGCACGTCCCGGTCGAGGAGACGCTCCATCTCCTGGGAGAGGGTTTTCAGGACCTCCCGCTTCTCGACCGGGGTGATCCGTTCGAACGTGCGGAGGTAGGCGGGGTGGACCGGGAAGAGCGCCACGAACTCCTCCAGCCGCTCGGCCATGCCCTCGTAGAGGGGCGTGAAGGCCTGGAGGTGCTCGCGGATCCGGTCCCGCTGCTCGGTGGTCTTGGCCAGCAGCCGTTCCTGGACCACGTAGGCGATGTCCTCCCGGGAGATCCGGACCTGCTCGAAGCGATCCTTCACCCGACGGACGTCAGAGGCCACGTGGGCGAAGCGGGGATTGTCGAAGAGGGCCTCCTGGATCCCCGCCACGAACCGGAACCGCGTTCCCCTGCAGATCTCCCCCACCTCCCGGAGGAACCGCAGGTCGAGGTTGAGCTCGGCGTCCTTGCGCCCCCGGAGGTAGTCGAGGAGCTCATCGAGCACGAACAGGAGACCGCGGTCGGGGTAGGCCTCGCCGAAGACCGCCATCATCTCCTCGAGGTAGTCCTTGTTCGTGACGACCTCCGTCACCGGCGGGAAGGAGTAGGTGACCCCGAGGCGCTTCAACCCCTGCTCGAGCTCCCGGCAGACGATGTCGCGCAACGACATCTGCGTCGCACCGATCTCCGCCCTAACCACGTGGAACCGCCCGGCCACCGGCTCGAGCTCGTCCTTCGCCTCCGGCCGCCTGAGCTCATCGGCGAGCTCAGCGTGCTCGGCCACCGAGGACAGGACCGACATGAGGTGGGTCTTGCCGGTGCCGTAGTTGGCCACGATCAGGAGGCCCTTCTGGTCCCCGGGCTGGTCGAACCGCAGCTGCGGCACGACCACATCGCGGAGAACCGCGAGCAGGCGGTCGGAGAACACGAACGTCCGCACATCCCTGCGCGCGTGATCCAGGTCGTCCGCCTCGGTGAGGACCTTGACCTCCTGGATGGGGTCGAAGCGCACGAGCTCTCGGTACTTCATCTACGGGATCCTCTCGACCGTGTACGGCACCTCATCCGGGAAGGCGGTGTGGCGCGGCCTGATCACCAGGGTGTCGGCGAGCTCGCGTTCGTAGTGGTCGCGGCGGCCCGGCTCGCTGTAGGTGGTCCGCCCCGACGCGATCCGCCCGGGCCAGACGGCGATGCGGGGCGCACGCCGGGCGAGGGCCCGCAAGAGCTGGAGGGGGTCCACGCCGACCCCCCGATCGAACAGGATCTCGCAGTCCATGAGGACGGTGGCCGTGGACAGGAGCTCGGCTACGACGCTCGGTGCCGGAGGCGCCTCCTCCGCCGTCAGGAGCCCTCCAACGCGTGTGGGTGACACGCCCAGCGCCTCGGCGATCCGTTCGGCGGTCCGTTCGGCGTCCTCCCCGCAGACGAGCGCCAACCGGCCGGGTCGACCCGCGAGCTCGTCGCGGAGCGCTGCCGCCGCCCCGGGCCACCGCTCTGCGCTCCGCTCCACGGAAGGGGGTTGTACCACAGGGCGACGCCGGCGCGGCGTGCTGGAGGCTGCCCGTCGGGTGGCGACGGGTCCGTGGTGCCGTGGCAGGGGGAGTTGGGCCATGGCACGTGCACGCTATCCGACCCCGCTGACACGAACATCTGTTCGACCCATGCGCTGCCTTCGTGCGGCGACTACCCCTAAACCTGCGGGATCGACCCGATGGCTCGGTCTGCCACTCGTCCGCACCGGCCAGGCTCGCGGGGACCCAGCAGGTCGCCGTCGGCTGGCCGACGTGACGATGACCCGAGCCACGGATCCGTCCCCGCGACGTCTGGACCCTGACACCGACGCGCAGCCTAGCGCCCCGGCGATCTCGACCGTCCGCGTCTCGTCGAAAGGTGTTCATCGGCCTCGAGATCGCCGAGGATCCCGCGGGGCCGGAGGTACATCACGACCAAGAGCACCACGGCGATCGCGATCTGCGAGAGACCGAAGAGCCCCGCCGCGGTCTCCACCTCCCGGAGGGCCTCGCTCGCTGCATAGAGGACGGCGGATCCGAGGATCGCGCCGGACACGGTTGCACTCCCTCCGACGATCAGCATGGCGAGCGTGGTAATCGTGAGCCCTAGGTAGAACTGCTGGGCGGAGAAGGCACCGAGGAGATGCGCGTACAGCGCGCCGCTCAGAGCCGCGGGGACCGCGCTGAGGCTCCAGGCGAGGAGCCTGCCGCGAGCCACGTTGACCCCCATGGCCCTTGCCACGGTCTCGTCCTCCCGGGACGCGCGGAGGCGGAGACCGAGCGGGGAGTCGCGGAACACGCGCGCCACGAAGACCCCAGCCGCGGCGGAGCCGAGCGCCCACCAGACGTTCGTCACCCGCGGGACGCCGTAGAGGGCACGACGTCCCCCCGTGATGCCGGGCACCCCGGCGATCGCGACGTTCACCACGACGAGGAGAGCGAAAGTGGCGATCGCCCCCGCCGACCCGCTAAGGCGGCTGAGCGGCAAGCCGACGAGGAGGGCGACCAAGACCACGCAGACCACGGCGAGGAGGACCGCCGCCCCGAAGGGCAGCTCGCGGTCGGCAACGATGGCGGGGAGGTCCCGCAGCGCGGCCGCCTTGATGGCGGGCGGAATCGTGAGCAAGGCCGAGCCATACGCCCCGAGCGCCATGAACGCGACGTGTCCGAACGACGTGACGCCGGAGTTGCCGCTGAACACCTGCAAACCCAGCACCACGAGGAGCGAGATGCAGAACAGCTGAAGGCGCGTGGCCATGGCGGGCCCGCCGACGAAAGCCAACGCGACGCCCGCAACCAAGAGCACCCCCGCCGAAGCGGATGCCGCAGCGACCGACCGCCAGGGCCACGATCGCCGGACCCCTGCGCCGGCCACCCTCTTCACACCCCCTCGGCCGGGCGCCCGAGGAGCCCCTGGGGCCGGATCAGGAGGACGAAACCCACCACGGCGAAGGTGAAGGCGTCCCGGAAGGCCAGGAGACCCTCGGGCAACGTCGCCTGGAAACCCACCTGAAGCCCAGCGAGCAGGAACGCCCCGACCACGGCCCCCGAGAGGCTCCCGAGCCCTCCGAGCACCGATGCGATGAATGCGTCGATGAGCAGCGGCAGGCCCATGGTGGGCTCGACCACCCCGGTCTGCGCGACGACGAGCAAGGCGCTCACCCCGGCCAGCGCCCCCGAGATCAGGAAGGCGATCGCGACGACGCGGTTCGCCCGGATCCCCATGAGCCTCACCGCTTGGAAGTCCTCCGACGCAGCCCGCATCGCCAGGCCCATGTCGAAACGCCGAAGGAACCCGAGTAGCAGGACAAGCGAGACGAACGCCACCGCGATCGTGATGACCCGGATCATCGGGACCTCGTAGGGTCCGAGATGGACCACCCCGGAGGCCCACTCCGGTGTCACGACCCCCTGCGCCCGAGGGGAGACCGTGATCAGGAACCCGTTCTGGAGCATGCTCGAGAGCGCGAACGACGTGATCAGGAGCGTGACAGGACCGGACCCCCGGTACGGGCGGAAGCCCACCCGCTCCATCAGCACGGCGGAAGCCGCGACGATGAGCACTGTCGACGGTAGGACCACGGTCCAGGAGACCCCGCGGTTCAGCATCAGGTACATCGCGTACCCGCCGATCGCGACGAGCTCGCCGTACGCGAAGTTGATCAACCCAAGATGTTGAAGACGATCGCCAGGCCGAGCGTGAGCATCGCGTAGAGCCCGCCCAGGCTGATCGCGTTCACCAGTTGCTGGACGAGGTAGCCCATCTCGACCGCGGCGAGGCTCATCCCGTCGATCCCGCCATCCCTTCGAGGGGTCCCGGACCGCCACCCCCTCCCAGGTACGCGCCGACCACCTCCGGGCTACCGAGGAGCTCGCCCGCCGACCCCGAGAGGACGATCTCGCCGGACCGTAGCACGTACCCGCGGTCGGCAAGCTCGAGCGCTGCCCCGACGTTCTGCTCCACGAGCAGCAGCGTCACGCCCTGCGAGCGGAGGGTTGCAAGGAGACCGAAGAGCTCCTCCACGACCCGCGGAGCCAGGCCGAGGGAGGGCTCGTCGAGCAGCAGGATCCTCGGCCGGCCCATCAGGGCGCGGGCGATCGCGAGCATCTGCTGCTCGCCCCCCGAGAGGGTCCCCGCCGGGGACCGGTAACGCCGCTGCAGCACCGGGAAGAGCTCGAAGACGGTATCCAACTGTGCGGCGAGGTCGCTCCCGTCTCTCCCGGCCCTGGCTCCCAGGCGGAGGTTCTCCGCGACCGTGAGGCGGGTGAAGAGCCGGCGCCGCTCCGGGACCAGTCCAACGCCCAGACGCACGATATCCTCCGTCGCCATCGTCCGGAGATCGTGAGGGCCGCATCGGATCGCCCCCCCGACCGGCCTCACGAGTCCCATGACCGCGCCGAGGGTCGTTGACTTCCCTGCGCCGTTCGCCCCGAGGAGCGCCACGACCTCGCCGGCCCGCACCTCGAAGGATACGTCACGTACAGCGAGGATCGGCCCGTACCGCACGGTGAGGCCCCGCACCACGAGGTCGAAGCGGTCCCCGTTCATCGGCCACGCTGACGCTACGGGGCGGGCACCTTGGCCGGGATCTTGCTTTCCACGAGCTGGAACTCGCCCTCCTCGACCTTCACCAGGTAGACGTTCTTCAGAGGCACGCCGCGTTGACCGGCGAACGTGATGGACCCCGTGACGCCCTGCACATCTTCGAGCGAGTCGATGGCGTCCCGCACGGCCGCGGGGTCGGTCGACCCAGCCTTCGTCACGGCGGCGTCCACCACGGCCACCAGGTCCCCGCCGAGCGCTGCGAACACCGATTCAGGTGGCTCTCCCTTGATGCGCTCGTACTCCCGGTAGAAGCGCTCGAGCGGACTGCCCGGTGTCGGGAAACCGTGCGTCGTGAAGACCATCCCCTCCACCGCCTTCCCACCGACCTTGATCAGGAGCGGAGAGTCGTTGCCGTCGGTGCTGAGCACCGGGATCGTCACCCCGGCGGCGCGGAGTTGCTTCATGAAGACCGCGGAGTCCGGCACGTAGGCAGGGGTGAAGATCACGTCGGGCGCCGGGCGCAGCCGCGCGATCTTGGCGACCTGCGCGGAGTAGTCGGTGGCGCCGACGGAGTACGTGTCCTCGCCCACGATCCGGCCGCCCGCCTCCGTGTAGGCCTCGGTGAAGTACTCGGGCAGCTTCGCCGTGTACCCGGTGTCCGGGGACCCAAGGACGTAGGCCGTGTCCCATCCCTGCTCGATCGCGTACTCGGCGTCGACCGCGGCCTGCGCGTTGTCCCCCATGCTCACGAGGAACATGTACTCGCCCACGGCCTGCGGCACCGTAGGGGTCGTGGCGCAACTCGAGATCGCGGGGATCCCGGCAGCCTGGGCCACGCTCCCGCTCGCGATCGACAGGTCGACATCGCAGCCCGTGATCAGGAGATCGACCCCCTGGTCGGTCAGCTCCTGGGCCACCTGCGAGGCGAGGGCTGCATCGCTCTTCACGTCCTTGACCTCGAGCCGGATCGGGATCCTCCCGTCGATCCCGCCCTCCGCGTTGAGGAGCTGCACCGCGACCTCGAGGCCATCCTTGAAGGGAGCGTCGAACGGCGCGAGCCCACCGGTCAGGGCGGCTGCGTACCCGATCACATACTCCCGCGCTCCTCCGCCCGGCGCGGGCTGCCTCGCCTCGCGGCAGGATGCGGCGACGAGCGCTAGCAGAACCAGGCTCGAGACCATCGTCCCGGCACGCGTCCAGACCCGTTTCACCCTCGCTCACCTCCGAACCCATCGTGCGCCTCGACCGCTCGGACCGCGAATCGCGACGCTGCCTTCTCCCCGACGTACGCCCGGACGACCACCGGATCGAGGTAGACGCGACTCGGCGGCCCCTCCCCGATCTTCTCCCCCTCGTTCAGCACCACGACCCGTTCACACAGCTCGTGGATCACGCGGAGGTCGTGATCGACGACGAGCAGCCCGCACCCTCGTCGCTCCCGGATAGCTCGGAGCCGACCGACGAGCTCGTCGGACTCCGCAGGGTTCATCCCGGCGAACGGCTCATCGACCAGGAGGAACCTCGGCTCCAGCGCGAGCGCCCGGGCGACCTCGACGCGCCGCTGCTCGCCGTAGGCCAGGGTGGCCGCGAACCGGCACGCGAGGTGGCCGACCCCCAGCTCCTCGAGCGCCCGGACCGCCCGCACCTCCCACGCCGCCCCGCCCCGCGGACGGGGCACGGAGGCGGCGACGAGCACGTTCTCAAGGACCGTGAGCCTGGGAAACAACCGGATCCCCTGGAACGTGCGCCCGATGCCGCGCTTCGCCACGGCATCCGGCGGCAGCCCCGTCACGTCCTCCGCACCGAGCCGTACCCTGCCCGCGGTCGGCCGAAGGAGGCCGGAGAGGACGTTCAGGAGAGTCGTCTTCCCCGAGCCGTTCGGCCCGATCAGGCCGACGATCTCGCCTTCGCGCACCTCGATCGAGACCCCGCGCAGCGCGCGCAGCCCCCCGAAGACCTTCTCCACTCCCTCGGCGGCGAGCGCCGTGCCCCCTGCCACGTTCACCACCCCATCCGGGTGAGGACACGATCGGCCAGCGGGCAGTTGCGAGCGGTCCAGCGCTTGAGCGCACCCACGGGCCAGAACTCCAGGGCCTCGGGGTGGTAGTACGGGCAACGCTTCGGGTCGGCCCGGAGAGGACAGCGCCCGTGGCAGTAGTCGGCCGCGACCTCCTTGAGCGCCGCCCGCGCCCGCGCGGCAAGTTCGTCTGCCACGGCGGGCGGCCGCACGGCGCCGATCTCCTCCGGCGGGTCCGAGCACGAACGCAGCGGCCCGGGGGGCGGGATCGTCCGAGCGGTCGGCCCGAGTTCCTCGACGGCCGGGGGATCCGGCGCGAACCCATAGTCCTCAGCCGCCGCCTCGGGGGAGACGAGCCCTTCCCGGACGTCGCGCGCGAGCGCCTCCCGGTCCCGCGTGCGGGGATCCCCGTACCCGCCCCCCCCGCCGTTCACCACCATGATCGAGTCACCCTCCTCGGCGACCAGGCCCGAGAACTTGCTCGGGTTGCCGGTCAGCCGTTCGATCCCCTCCCAGCTCGCCGACCCGGCTCGGCGGAAGAGGAACCGGCTCCCCGCGCCAGGCCGCCCGCCCCGGAGCCCGTAGGGGCTGATCTCGTGCCGATCACCGAAACCGCTCAGGATGGTCCGGCTGAGGAAGGTGAACTCGTGCACCGTGCCGAGGCCACCTCGGAACCGTCCAGGTCCCCCGGAGTTCGGGAGGAGTCCGACACGCTCGCAACGGAGCGGATACACGGACTCGATGATCTCGACCGGATAGTCACGGAAGTTCGCCGATTGGTTCGGGGTGGCGTTCCAGCCGTCCCGCCAGGAGGCCGCTCCCCACCCACCCTCGTAGAAGAACCAGAACAGGAACGGTTCCCCGTCAGGACCCGTGCCGCTACCCGCCAGGCAGTTGCAGGTACCGTAGCTCCCTGCGATCACCCGGTCGGGGACGGCTTCGGAGAGCGCGCCGGTGATCGCGTCGATCACCCGGAGCGGCGTGTCAGTGGTGCAGCCGAACACCGGGGCGAGCGGCTGAGCGTTCACGATCGATCCACGGGGCGCGCGGAAGCTGATCGGCCGGAAGCATCCGTGGTTGAAGGGGATCTCCTTCCCGGCCAGCTGGAGGAAGGCGTTGAAGACCGATGACGCGGTCATCGCGAAGGGGAGGTTGATCGCACCTTCCGCCTGCTGGCTCGAACCCCGGAAGTCCACGATCGCCGCGTCGCCCTCGACCGTCACCTCCACCCGGATCGCATAGCGATAGGGCGTGTTCCCGTCGCCATCCATGTAGTCGGTGAAGGAGTACACTCCGTCCGGGATCGAGGCGATGAACGCGCGCATCATCGCCTCGGACTGGTCCTTCAGGCGATCCATCGCCCCCAGGACGGCATCGACCCCGTACCGCTCGCAGAGGCGCCGGACGCGTTCCTCCCCGGTCCGGAGTGAGGCCACCTGGGCGCGGAAATCGCTTAGCTGGACCTCCGGGAGCCGGACGTTGGCGAGGATCATCTCCACCACGTCCGGGTTCTCCCGCCCCCCTTCCTGCCACTTGAGGGGAGGGATCCGGATCCCCTCCGCGGCCACGTCCCGGGCGCCGCTCGGGATGCTCCCGGGCGACATGCCCCCGACGTCGAGATGGTGCGCCCGGGTGACCGCGTAGGCGACCAGACGGCCCTCCACCACGACCGGGGAGAACATCGTGACGTCGGGGAGGTGGGTGCCCCCGCGGTAGGGGTCGTTGCAGATCACCACGTCCCCGGCTGAGACGGTGTCCGGACCGAGCTCGAGCATGGCCCAGTCGACCGCGTAGGCCATCGAACACAGGTGGCTGGGGTCGAAGTTGGCGGCGGCCACGAGCTCGCGCCCGGGGTCGAGGATCGCGCAAGAGAAGTCCTGGCCCTCGATGAAGATCGGGGAGATCGCGTTGCGCGTCAGCGCGAGCCCCATCTCCCGGCACGTGGAGCCGAGGTAGCCGCCCACGACCGCCGTCGTGACGAGGTCCGCGCCAGCGGCCACCGGCGGAGCACCGACGGGTCCGGTCCCGCGCCTCACGCACCGACCTCCAGCAGCACTCCGCCGAGCTCGTCGAGCCGGGCCGAGCTCCCAGGGGGCACCGCGATCGTCGTGACGGCGTCCTGTACGAACGCCGGCCCGTCCACGTCGTCCAGCGCGCCCAGGGCGACCACGGGGACGTCCCGGATCTCCTTTCCGTCCCGGAACCAGGTGCGAGGCTCCAGATCACCGCCCCCCGGGACCCGCGGAACCTTCACGACAGATGCCTCCGGATCGGGCCCCCAAGCGATCGCCCGGAGCGTCACGAGGTCGACCGGCTCCCCCTCCCGCCTGAGTCCGAACCTCCTCGCGTGGAGGTCGTGGAACTCTTCGACGGCCCTCGCCAGGCCGTCCCGGATCCCACCGGCCGCGGCGAGCGGTACGGTGAGGGTCTCGGGCTGCGCGCGGTACTTGAGGTCTACCTCCAGCACCGTGCCGACCACCCGCACCCCTTCCTCGCGGAGCCGTCCCTCCGCCCGCGCGGCGAGGGAACGGACGGACCAATCGAGGGCGTCAACGTCCACGCCCTCGACCTTCGCGAAGACGCCCTCGATGGCCTCATAGCTCAGCCGCGAGAGGGCCGCGCCGAGGGCGGAGAAGACGCTGGCAGCGGGAGGCACGTACACGCCGGTCATCCCGAGCTCCCGCGCGAGATCGACGGCGAACAGCCCACCGGCCCCGCCGAAGCAGACCAGGACGCAGTCCCGTGGGTCGTAGCCTCGGTTGACCGTGACCTCGCGCGTGAGCACGGCCATCTTGTGCAACGTGACCGTGTACACGGCGGCGGCCGCCTCGCGGGGATCGATGAACTCGGGTAGCGCCGTCCGGAGCGCCCGCTCGGCGACGCTACGGCGGAGCGGGAGCGCTCCGCCGAGGAGCGCGTCGGGGAGCATCCCCAGGACGAGCAGCGCGTCGGTGAGCGTGGCGCGGTCGCCCCCCCGCCCGTAGCAGGCGGGGCCGGGGTCCGCGCCGGCGCTCTCGGGCCCGACCAGCAGCCTTCCCGCAGCCTCGGTCCGCACGATCGAGCCCCCTCCCGCGCCAATCGATTGGATGTCGATCTGGGTCGCTCGGATCGGCACGTTCCACCGCACGTCGGACTCGAAGATGCGGAGCGGCTCCCCCTCCCAGACCAAGGAGACGTCCGTCGAGGTGCCGCCCATGTCCAGCGTCACCACGTTCTTCCATCCGAGCCAGCCGCAGAGCTTCGCCGCCCCCGTCACGCCGGCCGCAGGACCCGAGTGGACCAGGCGGAACGGCTCCCGGGCTGCCACCGACGGCGTGATCAGCGAGCCGTCCGACCGGACGATCCGGAGCGGCCCGGCGGCCCCCACGTCGCCTAGGACCCGGTCGAGCCGGGAGAGGTACCGCTCGACCGCCGGACGAACCTGGGCGTTGATCACGGTGGTACTCGTCCGCTCGTACTCGTGGACCTCCGGGAGGACCTCGCTCGATATCGAGACCGAGACCCCAGGGAGTTCCTCGACGAGCAGATCCCGGGTCCGTCGCTCGTGGGTCGGGTTTCGGAAGCTGAAGAGGTAGGCAACGGCGATGGCTTCGATGCCCCGGTCGCGGAGGAACCCGGCGTACCGGCGGACCTGGCCCTCATCGAGCGGCCGGATGACCTCTCCGCGCGGTCCGACCCGCTCGTCCACCTCGAGGCGAAGGTCGCGGGGGATGAGAGCCTCAGGCCGCTCCCAGTCGTACCCGAAAAGCTTCTCCCGCCAGAGCCGCCGCATCTCCAAGACGTCGCGGAACCCCCGCGTGCACAGGAGCGCGGTCCTCGCCACCCGCCCCTCGAGGAGCGCGTTCGTCACGATGGTCGTCCCGTGGCGGACCTCGCCGACCCGCCGGGGTGGGAGCGTCCTCAGACCCTCTGCCACTCCCTCCTCGAGGTGACCGGGGGTCGTCGGCACCTTGGCCGTCGAGACCTCCCCCGTCCGGGGGTCGATCGCGGCGACGTCGGTGAACGTTCCGCCGATGTCTACCCCCGCCACGAGCCGGTGGCGCACTTCCCGCGGGCTCACGCGCGCTCCTTCCCGTGCAGGGCCGAGCGCGGGCCCCTCCGACGCCCGCGCGCCGGCTCCAGGCCCAGCGACCGGATTTCCCGGCGGAAGTCGCGCCTCGCCGACTCGAGGTGCGCCCGCATAGCCTCCTCCGCTTCGTCCGCGTCCCTCGCGAGGAGCGCTCGGAGGACGCGTGCGTGCTCCTCGACGTTGTTCCCGGGCCGGAACGGTGCTGGCAGGCGGTCGCGCCACATGAGGAAGTCGGCCCTCGCCGTCGCGATCGCCCGCAGCAGTCTGGTGTTCCCCGTCGCTCCAGCGACGAGCAGGTGGAACGTGGAGTCCGCGTGACGGAATTGCTCGAGGCTCCGGCTCGCCGCCATCTCCTCGATGCTGCGTCGCAGTGACGCAGCGAGGGCGGCGCTCATCCTCCGCGCCGCGAGACGGGCCGCGACCGGCTCCACCAAGACCCGGAACTCCAGAGCCTCCATCAGCTCCTCCCAGGCCCGCTCGATCCTCGCGCGCCACGACCGCGAGGCGGGCCTGAGGACCTGGTACGTTCCGCCCCCACGGCCGGCGAACGAACGGAGGTGCCCCTCGTCGCGGAGGGTGCGGATGCCCTGGCGCAAGGTGATCCGCGAGACCCCGAAGAGCCGCGCCATCTCACGTTCCGGCGGTAGGCGGTCCTCGGGGAACACACGTAGGATGACCGCCCGACGCAAGGCCTCGGCGACACGCTCACCTGCCGGCCCGACGCCGTCGCCGAGCAGGGCCCGGAGCGGAATGGGGACCTCGACCATCATCTCGCGGGCGGAGCTTCGCACCTCACGCACCGACTTGTCAATGGGCTATTTGTATACCTTTGGCTCCGTACGAGCCCGCCCGCAGCGCATGGATCTTCTCGGAGCTCTCCATCCAGCCCGTGAACAAGGCCGGCTGCCCACTTGCAGATCCCCGACCCCGGCCTGACGGGCGGGAATCGCCAAGGCAAGGCCGTGACGGATCCGTTCGACGCCTACCGCCAGGCCGTGGAGGAGACATCGCCGAGGTCAGGCCCATCGTTGGACGAGTCTCGCAGGATGGGCCTCGCCAGGAACCACGCCCTGGACGCGTGCACCTGCGGCTCCAGCGGGAGGTCGGCCGCTACGGCTCGCGGTCAGCCGCTCGGTCCCCCTGACCGGGTGGGACGAGGCGCTGTTCTCCGCCTGGCGGACTTCGGTGAAGACGGGTGAGCGGCTCGGGAAGAGTGAGCTCGACTAGCTCGCGGGGCGCTCGCCTGCCGCCCGACCGGGCAGCTGCGACGGGCGTGGATGCTCACGGAACGGCTGCAGACCGGCACCTGGACGTCTCGCCCGAGCGACCACCCGCGCCGCTCCCCGCGCACGTCGAGCCTCGCCGCCGGGGCCCCTTGGAGCGCCTCGGGGTGGCGCCGGCCCTCGGCCTGGCGGGGCTCGCCCTGTCCGGGTCGGTCGGCGACCGGCTGGGCGTCGCGTTGGGAGGCCCGGGCGGATGGGCCGTGGCGGCCGCGGCCGCGCTGGCGGGGTGGGCACGCGTGGCAGAGGCAGCGGGCGCGCCGGCTTCCCTAGTGGCGGAACCCCGGGCGCGCAACCCCGCGCGCCCCGAGAGGCGCTCGAGACCGGCGCGGTAGCCTCCGTAGCCGGAGGCTCCAATCCGGTTGCCGGCCGCAGCGCCCGGCGGAGCGATAGCGGGCTCGGCGCTACCCCCGGCCGTCCGGCCGCTGGGGGACGGATGCGACCCCTCAGGCCCCCGCGCCGCCGCAATCCGCCTCCCCACCACCGGCCTGAAGAACGGGCAGCCAGGCCTCCACGGTCGTGCCGGCCCCGGGCCGGCTCTCCACGCTGAGCTCCCCGCCGGCGAGCTCCGCCCGCTCCCGCATCGAGGCGAGGCCGAGGTGGCCGGGCTCCCGGCCGGCGGCCTCCACGTCGAACCCGTCCCCGTCGTCCGTGACCCGCAGCAGGAGCCCCCCGCGCCGGGAGGAGACCTCGACGGTGACCG
>DATLZM010000515.1:0-21018 GCA_035573995.1 Actinomycetota bacterium
CGGCGCCGGTCGGGCTCGGGCTCCCCGCCGCGGCGGGACCCCGGGTCGCGGTCGGCTCCCCGGCCGGGGTCGGACCCGGGGAGGGGGGCGGGCTCGCCGCCTCCGCCCGCACCCCCCGCACCCGCAGGATGGAGCCGGCCGTGGCCACGTAGAGCCGCCGGTCTGGCCCGACCGCGACGTCGGTGATCCCCGCGTCGGCCCGGAGCACGACCCGGTGGCTCACCACGCGGTCGAAGCGCGGCCCCGCGAGCCGCACCCGGTGCAGGTCGCCGTGGAAGTCGCCGAACCACATCTCGTCGGGGGCGGTGAACGCGCAGCCCGTGGGGACGATCACCTCGGGGAACACGATCTCCGGGTCCACGAAGCCCCGGCCCCCGCCCCGCCCCAGGACCTCCGGCCACCCGTGGTCCCCGCCCGGGCGGATGCGGTTCACCTCGTCGTCGCGGTCGGGCCCGTTCTCGGTCTCCCACAGGTCCCCGGTGGCGGGGTTCACGCACAGGCCGAAGGAGTTGCGGTGCCCGAGGGAGAAGACCGGGCTCCCGGGGAAGGGGTTGTCCGGGGGCACCTCGCCGTCGGGCGCGATCCGGAGGACCTTCCCGCCGAGATCGTCCGGGTCCCGGGCCCGGGCCGGCTCGTGGGCCTCGCCGGTGACCGCGTAGAGCGTCCCGTCCAGGCCGAAGGCGAGGTCCCCGCCGTTGTGGTAGCCGGAGACCGCCGGGAGGAGCTCGAGCAGGACCTGCGGCTCGCCCGCGCGCCCGTCGGCCAGCCGCATCCGGACCAGGAGGTTCCGCGCGGTCCGGGCGTCGGAGTAGTAGGCGTAGAGCCACGGTTCCGCCGGGAAGCGGGGGTGGACGGCGAGCCCGAGGAGCCCGCGTTCCGCCCCGCCGAGGACGGGGAGCTGGGCTACCACCCGGTCCTCCCCGTCGGGGGAGAGGAGCCGGATCCGCCCGGTGTCCTTCTCGCCGTAGACGATCGTGCCGTCGGGGAGGAACGCGAGGTTCGTGGGGAAGGCCAGTCCCGTCGCGACGGGCTCGAGGCCGGGATCGGAGCCGGCCCCCGGCGTCGCGCAGGCCACCGCCCAGGCCAGCACGACCGCGGGCAGCGCCCGGCGCATGCCGGGAGTCTACGGCGCGGTTGACCGGGGACGCGCCCCTCCGTAGCGTCCCGGCATGCTCCGCATCGACCACGTCGTGTTCGCCGTCCGGGACCTCGAGGCGGCGGCGGCGCGGCTGTGGCGGGAGCACGGCCTGGCCGCGGTCCCCGGCGGACGGCACCCCGCGTGGGGGACGGGGAACGCGATCGTCCCCCTGGGCGAGGACTACGTGGAGCTCCTCGCCGCGGTCGACGAGGAGCGGGCCCGGGCCTCGGACCTGGGCCGCGCGATCCTCGAACGGGCGGAGGCGGGGGACCGGCCGTTCGCGGTCTGCCTGCGGACCGACGACCTCGACGCGGTCGCGGGGCGGCTGGGCCTCGCGATCGTGGAGGGGATGCGGACCCGCCCCGACGGGACCGAGCTCCGCTGGCGGAGCGCGGGCCTCGACCGGACCGTCCACGACCCGTCCCTCCCGTTCTTCATCGAGTGGCAGGTGCCTCCCGGCCTCCATCCGGGCGCCGCGCGGGCGCGGCACCTGGTCCGCCCTGCGGGCATCGCGTGGGCCGTGCTCGGGGGCGACGAAGGCGTGCTCCGGGAGTGGCTCGGCGGGGCCTCGCTGCCCCTGCGCGCGGTCCCCGGCCCCCCCGGCCTGGCCGCCGTCGGGATCGCCACCGACCGCGGCGAGATCGTGCTGAGGTAGGAGGGTTACGATGATATGAAGATCAACGGTGCGCACGACGCTCAACCTCGATGAGGATGTGGCCCGTCGGCTCGCTGAGCTGGCGCGTCGATCCGGCCGCTCCCTCTCCCGGGTGGCGAACGACCTGTTGCGAGCGGGCCTCCGGGAGTTCCAGCGCCGCCCTCGGGCCGGGCCGTACGAACCCCCGGTCCTGGAGACGGGGGCGCCGCTCCTCGACGTGACCGACGTGGCCCAGGCCCTCGACGTGCTGGATGGCTGAGCCGGCCGCCCCGATCGTCGACGCGATCGTCACGCGTCGATCCTCGCCCGCCTCCTGGCGGAGGGGCGGGCCTCGGGCAACCACGTCCCCGACGCCCACCTCGCCGCCCTGGCGATCGAATGGGGCCTCGAGCTCTGGAGCGCTGATCGCGACTTCAGCCGGTACCCCGGCCTGCGCTGGCGCGATCCCCTGACGAACCGCTGAGGCGGGGCGCGCTACCCCGCGTCCCCCAGCGCCCGGGCCAGGTCCTCGACGAGGTCGTCGGGGTGCTCGATCCCCACCGAGAGCCTGATGAGGTCCGGGGGCACCTCGAGGGGGGAGCCGGCGACGCTGGCGTGGGTCATCGGCGCCGGGACCTCGATCAGCGACTCCACCCCGCCGAGCGACTCCGCCAGGAAGAACAGGCGGGTCGACCGGGCCACCCGGACCGCCTCCTCGGCGCTCCCCACCTGGAACGAGACCATGCCGCCGAAGCCCCGCATCTGCCGACGCGCGACCTCGTGCCCGGGGTGGGAGGGGAGCCCCGGGTAGTGGACCCGGGTCACCCTGGGGTGCCCCTCGAGGAACGCGGCCACGGCGCGGGCCCCGCGGCAGTGGGCCTCCATCCGGACCGCGAGCGTCTTCACGCCCCGCAGCGCGAGGTAGCAGTCCATCGGGCCCGGCACCGCGCCGACGGCGTTCTGGAGGAACCGCAGGCGCTCGGCGAGCTCGTCGTCGCTGGTCACTACGGCGCCCCCCACGAGGTCGGAGTGCCCCCCGAGGTACTTCGTCACCGAGTGCACGACGACGTCCGCGCCGAGCTCGAGGGGCCGCTGGAGGTAGGGGGTGGCGAACGTGTTGTCCACGACGACCCGGGCCCCCGCCGCGTGCGCGGCCTCGGCCACGGCGGCGATGTCGACGACCTTGAGGAGGGGGTTGGTGGGGGTCTCCACCCACACCACCCGGGTCTCCTCCCGCAGCGCCGCTCGGACCCGTTCGGGGTCGGTCATGTCCACGGCGTCGAAGGCGATGCCCCACCCCGCGAGCACCCGGGCGAGCAGGCGGTAGGTCCCCCCGTACACGTCGTCGGGGAGCAGCACGTGGTCGCCGGGGGAGAGCGTGAGGAGGAGCGTCGTCTCCGCGGCGAGCCCCGAGGCGAAGCAGAGGGCGTGGCGGCCCCCCTCGAGCGAGGCGAGGACGGTCTGGAGCGCCTCCCGCGTGGGGTTGCCGCCGCGCGCGTAGTCGTAGCGGATCGGCTTCCCGACGTCGGGCTGGGCGTAGGTCGAGGTCTGGTAGATGGGGACGTTCACCGCCCCGTAGGCGGGCTCCGGCTCCTGGCCCACGTGGATCGCGCGCGTCTCGAACCTCATCCTCCTTCGCTCCTCATCCCACCTCGGGCGGGAGCTCCCACCCCCGCCGCCGCAGCTCCTCCAGGGCCTCCTCCCCCTCGCGGGCGAGCCTCCACAGGCGCGCCTTCCGCTTCGCGTCGTGGCCCGGGGCGAACTCCGAGCGGGTGAGCGCGGTGCACCCCGGGTCCCCGCAGCCGCAGGGGCGGAAGAACCACCCCTGCACGCCCTCCCGGGGCTGCAGGACGGCCCGGGGGAAGCGGGCGGGGATGCTCCGCCGGGGCAGCACGATCAGCCCTTCCCGGGGGTCCCCCGGAGCGAAGAACTCCCCCCGCAGCGCGTGGAGGCCGGTGAGCGCGGCGAGGGCCGCGTCCACCTGGTCGAGGGAGGGGAGCTCCGAGACCGCGACCCCCGCCATCCGCAGGACCTCGGCCCGCCAGGCCCGCTTGTTCACGCGCCGCGGCGGGAGGCAGCCGGCGAGGACCACGGCGGTGGCGTGGGGGAAGACCTCGAGGGCCGTGCCGTGGGCGTCGCCCCCCCGGAACCTGGGGTAGCCGGCCCGGGCCACGGACGCGAAGGCCGCGATCCCGTTCCGCATCCAGCCGTAGAACGGGTGATCCCGCCCCACGGCCTGGGGCGGGGTCCGGAAGCATCGGATCCCGAGCGCCGCGATCTCCCGCTCGGTCCGCCGGGAGCTCGCGCCGTCCGGCGCCCACGCCGGCGGGGAGTCGATCGCCACCACGTCGGGGCGGAGCCCCCGCACGAGCTCGCCGAGCTGGTCCAGGCGGACCCGGCGGTGGCGGGCCAGGGGGACCAGCCCCTCGTCGAGGAGGACCAGGTCGAAGCCCTTCCGGTCGTCGCCGACGTCGATCCCGAGCGCACGCACCGCGGGGCTAGCCGGTCGGCCGGTGGGCGAGGAACTCGAGGAGGTCGCTCCGGGCCAGGATGCCGACGACCTTCCCGCCCTCCACGGCGAGCACCGCGGGGTGCTCCTGGAGCTCCGCGAACGCCTCCTCGACCGGCGCGTCGACGTCGAGCATGGGGATCGGCGGCCCCATCACCTCGGCCACGTCGGCCTGGAGCGCGTCGGGGTCGCGGAAGATCCGGTCCAGGAGCGCCCGCTCCTGGATCGACCCCACGACGTCGGTCACGTCCTCCGCGCCGTCGCGGACCACGGGGGCCTGAGAGATCCCGTACTCCTCGAGGCGGTCGATCGCCTGGCGGACCTTCTCGTGGGCCCGGACCGTGACCACCGGCGGGATCCCCCCGCGCTTGGCCGCGAGCACCTCCCGGAGCCGGACGGGCGCGGGGCGCTCGAGCATCCCGTACTGCAGGAGCCAGCTGTCCGAGTAGAGCTTGGAGAGGTAGTTGCGGCCGGTGTCGGGGAAGATCACGACGACCAGGGCGTCCTCGTCGAGCTCCCGGGCCACCCGGACGGCGGCCTCCATCGCGGTGCCCGACGAGCCCCCGACCAGGATCCCCTCCTCGCGCGTGATCCGCCGGGCCCAGCGGAACGAGTCCCGGTCGGACACCCGCTCCCAGCGGTCGACGACGGAGGGGTCGAAGGTCTCGGGCCAGAAGTCCTCACCGATCCCCTCGACGAGGTAGGGCCGCGCCTCCTCGCCGGGCGGCGCCGAGTACAGCGAGCCCTCGGGGTCGGCGCCCACGACCAGGAGGCCGGGCTTCCGCTCCTTGAGGTAGCGGGCGGTCCCGGTGATCGTGCCGCCGGTCCCGACCCCCGCCACCAGGACGTCGATCTCCCCATGGGTCTGCTCCCAGATCTCCGGGCCGGTGGTCTCGTAGTGGGCCCGGGGGTTCTCCTGGTTGTAGTACTGGTTCGGCTGGAAGGCCCCGGGGATCTGCTCGGTGAGGCGGTCCGCCACCCGGTAGTAGCTCTCGGGGTGCTCCGGGGGCACGGCCGTGGGGCAGATCACGACCTCCGCCCCGTAGGCGCGGAGCAGCGAGATCTTCTCCTGGCTCATCTTGTCGGGCATCACGAAGATGCACCGGTAGCCCTTGATCGCCGCGGCGATGGCCAGGCCGTGGCCGGTGTTCCCCGAGGTGGGCTCCACGATCGTGCCCCCGGGGCGGAGGAGCCCGGCCCGCTCGGCGGCCTCGATCATCCGCAGGCCGATCCGGTCCTTGACCGAGCCCCCCGGGTTCAGCATCTCGAGCTTCGCCACGACCTGCGGGCGGAGGCCGCGCGTCACCCGGCGCAGGCGGACGAGCGGCGTGCGCCCCACCGCGTCGAGGATCGAGTCGAGGACCTCCATCGCCTCCCTCCCGCTCCGACGCGCCTATCGTCGCACACCCCGGCCCCTCGGACCCTCCTTCCGGCGGGCCCTCCTGGGCTATCCTCCGGCCGCGAGCGGTGAGGAGGCCGGCCACGGCACGGGAGGAGGGAGCCGGGGAGCGCCCCAGCGGGTCGATCCTCGTCGTCGAGGACGACCCCTTCATCGCCCGGCTGCTCGTGCTCGAGCTCGAGGCGGAGGGCTACGAGGTGCGCGCGGCCGCGGACGGGGAGGAGGGGCTGCGGATGGCGCTCGAGCGGTGCCCGGACCTGGTCCTGGCCGACGTCATGATGCCCAAGATGGACGGGTACGAGCTGGTCCGCCGGCTCCGCGCCGATCCGCGCACCGAGGCCGTCTCGATCATCCTCCTCACGGCCCGGGGACTCTCCGCGGACAAGCTCGAGGGGCTCACCGCGGGGGCCGACGACTACCTCGTGAAGCCGTTCGAGTCCGAGGAGCTCCGGGCCCGGATCCGGGGGGCGCTCCGGCGCGCCCGCTACCTCTCGGAGCGCTCGCCGCTCACCGGGCTGCCGGGCAACGTCCGGATCGAGGAGGAGATACAGGCCCGGATCGACCGCAGCGAGCCGTTCGCCCTCCTCTACCTCGACCTCGACGATTTCAAGGCCTACAGCGACCGGTACGGGTTCGTCCGGGGGGACGAGGCGCTCCGGGCGACCGCCCGGGCGATCGTGGAGGCCGCCCGCGAGGTCGGCGGCCCGGCGACGTTCGTCGGCCACATCGGCGGGGACGACTTCGTGGTCCTCACCGCCCCCGACCTCGCCGTCGCGCTGGCCGAGGCGGTGATCGCGCGGTTCGACGCCCTCGCCCCCGCGCTCTACGAGCCCGAGGACCGGGCGCGCGGGTTCATCGAGGCCGAGGACCGCCGGGGCGAGCGTCGGCGGTTCCCGCTGCTCTCGATCTCGGTGGGGATCGCGACCACCGCGGTCCGTCGGTTCACCCACCGGGCGGAGGCGGTGGCCGTGGCCACCGAGCTCAAGAACCTGGCCAAGCGGACCCCGGGCTCCTCCTACGCGGTCGACCGGCGGTCCGGCGGGTGATCATGGCGGAGGGACCCTCGGGCGGCACGATCCTCGTCGTCGACGACGACCCGTTCATCGCCCGGATCCTCGAGATCGAGCTCCGGGCCTCGGGCTTCGCCGTGCGGACCGCGTCCGACGGCGCCGAGGGGTTCGCCCGGGCCCTGGAGGAGCGGCCGGACCTGGTCCTGGCCGACGTGATGATGCCGAACGTGGACGGGCTCGAGCTCACCCGCCGGCTCCGGGCCGATCCCCGGACCGCCGGGATCCCGGTGATCATGCTCACCGCGCGCGGGCTCTCCGCGGACAAGGTCGAGGGGCTCGCCGCCGGGGCCGACGACTACATCGTCAAGCCCTTCGACACCCCGGAGCTCGTCGCGAGGATCCGGGGCGTGATCCGCCGGAGCCGCGAGATGCGGGCCCAGTCGCCCCTCACCGGCCTCCCCGGCAACGTGCGGATCGAGGAGGAGATCGAGGCCCGGGTCCGCGACGGCCGCGGCTTCGCGCTGCTCTACGCCGACCTCGATCACTTCAAGGCCTACAACGATCACTACGGGTTCCTCCGCGGCGACGAGGCGATCCGGACGACCGCCCGGATCCTGCAGGCGGCGGCCGAGGAGGTGGCGGGGGCGGACGCGTTCGTCGGCCACGTCGGCGGCGACGACTTCGTCGTCCTGGTCACGCCGGACCTCGCGGCGCCGCTCGCCCAGCGGATCGTGGAGCGGTTCGACGCCGGGGCCCCCGCCCTCTACGACCCCGAGGACCGGGCCCGGGGCTTCATCGAGGTGCCCGACCGGCGCGGGGAGGTCCGCCGGTTCGAGATCCTCTCGATCTCGATCGGGGTGGCGACCACGGCCCGCCGCCGCTTCGCGCACTTCGCCGAGGCGGTGGCGGTGGCCGCCGAGATGAAGACCTACACCAAGCGGAAGGCCGGCGGCTCGTCCTGGGCCGTGGACCGCCGGTCGGGCTGACCCCCGCGGCGATCGCGGCCGGGGGTGCCGCCGGGCCCCTACCCGTGGGCGGAGGCCCGGTCCTGCGCGGGCTCGGGCTCGCGCTCCTCGAGCGCGGGGAAGGAGAGCGCGAGCACGGTGCCGCCCCCCTCCCGGTCCCGGATCCCGATCGTCCCGCCGTGGGCGCGCATGATCCGCCGCGCGAGGAACAGGCCGATCCCGAGCCCCTCGTGGGTCCGGGTGGTGCTGGAGTCGGCCTGGGTGAAGGCCTCGAAGACCCGCTCCCGCATCTCCTCGGGGACGCCGGGGCCCCGGTCGGCGACCGAGAGCTCGAGCTCGCCGGCCCGGACCGAGACCCCGAGCTCGACCGGCGCCTCCTCGGGCGAGAACGCGAGGGCGTTCTCGAGGACGACCGCGAGCGCCCTGGCCGCCAGCTCGACGTCGGCCCAGACGCGGGCCGCGGACCAGGCGTCGCCCTCGGGCAGCCGGATCCGCGCCCGGTCCCGCGGGAACTCGGCGAGGGCCCGCTCGACCACCGCCCCCACCGGCACCGGGCGGGTGGAGAGCTCGACGCCCTCCCGGTCGAGGCGGGCCGCCGCCGCCAGGTTCCCAACGAGGCGCCGGATCCGGTCGCTGGCGCGCGCCACCCCCGCGGCCAGCGCCCCGATCTCCTCCCTCGACAGCCGGTCCCCGTGCTCGGCCACCGTCATCGCGAAGCCCTGGATCGTGGTGATCGGGGTGAACAGCTCGTGGGAGAGGATCTGGATCAGCTCGCTCTTGGTCCGGTTGAGCTCCTGGAGCTCCCGGGCCAGGCCCTCGGAGCGCTCGAGGAGCGAGGCCAGCTCGTGGATCACGTCGGCCGTGACCTCCACCGACAGGCTGCCCTGGCCGCGCATCGAGCGGCGGATCGTGTAGAGGATCTCCTCGGCGGCGGTGCCCTTCACGACGTAGCCCACCACCCCGGCCCGGAGCATCTCGAGCACGGTCCGGCGGTCCTCGTAGGCCGAGAGCGCCACCACGTGGGTCTGGGGCGAGACGTCCCGGATCTCCTTGGCGGCGCGCGGCCCGCCCCCGCCCGGCATCTTCACGTCGATCAGCGCGACGTCGGGCCGGACCTGGCGGGCCAGGGCGATGGCCTCGTCGGCGTCCTTCGCGGTGGCCGCGACCTCCATGTCGGGGTCGGAGGAGACGAGGTCGGCGACGGCCTCCCGCACGGCCGCCTCGTCGTCGGCGATGAGGACCCTGATCCGTTCCATGTCGCCCCCCGAAGCATCGGGCGCCGGGCGCCCGCCCTTGAGCGGCCCCCCGCTCCGTGGGGGTTCCCGCGGCCGTCACGCCTGCCCGAGCGGGGCCGGTTTCGCGAGGAAGAAGCCCTGGCCGAACCCGACCCCCAGGCGGAGGAGGACCTCGAGCTCGGCCTCGGTCTCGATCCCCTCGGCCACGATCGCCATCCCCATCTCCTCGGCGAAGGAGGCGAGGGCCGAGGCCAGGGCCCGGCGCCGGCGGTCGGTATCGATGTCGCGGGTGAGGCTGATGTCGAGCTTGATCAGGTCGGGGTCGAGCCGGAGGATGTGCCGGAGGCTCGCGAAGCCGGCCCCCGCGTCGTCGATGGCGATCCGCACGCCCAGCCGGCGGAGGCCGGCGAGGGCGTCCGCGAGCCGGTCGTAGTCGTCGACCGGCTCGTGCTCGGTGATCTCGACCACGAGCCGCGGCGCGCCGGCCGCGGACAGGAGCTCGACGGCGCGCTCCGAGCGCAGGGTCGCGTGGGAGAGGTTCAGCGACAGGTACATCTCCGTCGGGATCCGATCGAGGTGCGCGAGGGCCAGCCGGATGGCGGTGAGCTCGAGCTCGACGCCCATCCCCTCCTCCGCGGCCTCCGAGAACCACGCGGCGGGCGAGCGGAGGGGCTCGAGCGAGAACCTGGCGAGCGCCTCCACCCCCACCGGGCGCCGCTCCCGGAGGTCGAAGATCGGTTGGAAGACGAGGGACAGGCCCTCGCCGGCGATCGCCCGGCGCACCCGCTCCCGGCGGGCCCGGCGCTCCTCGAGCGCGAGCTCCTCCCGGCGGAGCTGCTCCGAGAGCTCCTGGACCACGCCGGGCATCACCGCCGCAGAGAGGCTGGTCTGGCCGACCGCCGCCCGGCCGATGGCCCGGACGATCTCGTCGGGCGAGGTGCCCTTCACGAGGTACCCCACGGCGCCGGCCCGGAGCATCTCGAGGACCGTGGCCCGGTCCTCGTAGGCGGAGAGCGCGAGGACGCGGGTCCCGGGGGACGCCCGGAGGATCCCGCGGGTCGCCCGGGCCCCGCCCCCGCCGGGCATCCGGACGTCGACCACGGCGACGTCCGGGCGGGACCGGCCGGCGAGCTCGATGGCCTCCTCGGCGTCGACGGCCGCCCCGACCAGCCGCAGCCGGGGCTCGGCCTGGATCAGCGCCGCCAGCGCGGCCCGCACCTCGGGCTCGTCGTCGGCGATGAGCACGGCGATGGGGCCCCGGTCCGCGCGGTCCAGCTCGTGGTCCATCCCCCGGACGATAGCCCCGTTCGCCGCCCGCCGGCGGAGGTCGGCCCGGACGTATCATCGGTCCGTGGGATCGGGCGGGCGCGAGATCAGGGCCCCGCGGGGGCGCGAGCGCTCGTGCCGGGGCTGGCCCCAGGAGGCCGCCCTCCGGATGCTCATGAACAACCTCGACCCCGAGGTCGCGGAGCGCCCCCAAGACCTCGTGGTCTACGGCGGGACCGGGAAGGCCGCCCGGGACTGGGCGAGCTTCGACGCGATCGTCCGCTGCCTCCGCGAGCTCGGCGACGACGAGACCCTCCTCGTGCAGTCCGGGAAGCCGGTGGGGGTGTTCCGGACCCACCGGATGGCCCCCCGGGTGCTGATCGCGAACTCGCTGCTCGTGCCGCGGTGGGCGACGCTCGAGACCTTCCGGGAGCTCGAGGAGCGCGGGCTCACGATGTTCGGGCAGATGACGGCCGGGTCCTGGATCTACATCGGGACCCAGGGGATCCTCCAGGGGACGTACGAGACCCTGGCCGAGTGCGCGTCGCAGCGCTTCGGCGGCTCGCTCCGGGGGCGGGTGGTGCTCACCGCCGGGCTCGGCGGCATGGGCGGGGCCCAGCCGCTCGCGGTGACGATGAACGAGGGGGTGGCCCTCTGCGTGGAGGTGGACCCGGCGCGGATCGAGCGGCGGATCAAGACCGGGTACCTGGACCGGGAGACCGACGACCTCGACGAGGCGGTCCGGTGGGTCGAGGAGGCCCGCGCCGCCGGCGAGCCGCTCTCCGTGGGGCTCCTCGGCAACGCCGCGGAGACCCATCCCGAGCTGCTCCGACGGGGCTTCCGGCCCGACGTCGTCACCGACCAGACCAGCGCCCACGACCCGCTCGGCGGGTACATCCCGGCCGGGCTCACGCTCGCGGAGGCCGCGGAGCTCCGGGCGCGCGACCCCGACGGGTACGTGCGGCGGGCGCACGCGTCGATGGCGGCCCAGTGCGAGGCGATGGTCGGGTTCGGGGACGCCGGCGCCGTCGTGTTCGACTACGGGAACAACCTCCGCGCGGGGGCCCGGGAGGGCGGCTTCGACCGGGCCTTCTCCTACCCGGGGTTCGTCCCGGCCTTCATCCGCCCGATGTTCTTCGAGGGCAAGGGCCCGTTCCGGTGGGTGGCGCTCTCCGGCGACCCCGCCGACATCCTCGCCACGGACCGGGCCGTGATGGAGCTGTTCCCCGGGAACGAGCGGCTCCACCGGTGGCTCCGGATGGCCGAGGAGCACGTCCGGTTCCAGGGGCTCCCGGCCCGGATCTGCTGGCTGGGGTACGGGGAGCGGGCCGCGGCGGGCCTGCGGTTCAACGAGATGGTCCGCCGGGGCGAGGTCTCGGCGCCCATCGTGATCGGGCGCGACCACCTCGACGCGGGGAGCGTGGCGAGCCCGTACCGGGAGACCGAGGGGATGCGGGACGGCTCCGACGCGATCGCCGACTGGCCCGTGCTGAACGCGCTCCTCAACACGGCCGCCGGGGCCCACTGGGTGGCCGTGCACCACGGCGGCGGGGTGGGGATCGGCTACTCGCTCCACGCCGGGATGGTGGTGGTGGCCGACGGCACCGACGAGGCCGCCGAGCGCCTGGAGCGGGTGCTCACCACCGACCCCGGGCTCGGGGTGATCCGCCACGCCGACGCGGGGTACGAGCGGGCGATCGAGGTGGCGCGGGAGCGGGGCATCCGCCTCCCCTGGCTCGGCTAGCGGGCGCGGCCGTCGGGGTCGGGCGCGGGGCGAGGGTGCCGGAGCCGAGCGCGGGGAGGCGCGGGATGCCGAAGCTGAGCGCCGGGCTCCTCCTCCACCGGCGGGGGCGGGGCGGGCTCGAGGTGCTCCTGGTCCACCCCGGGGGCCCCTTCTGGGCCCGCCGGGACGACGGCGCGTGGTCGATCCCCAAGGGCGAGCACGGGGCCGGGGAGGACCCCCTCGCCGCGGCCCGCCGGGAGTTCCGGGAGGAGCTCGGGCTGGACCCGCCGCCGGGCGAGCCGGTGCCCCTCGGCCAGCTCCGGCAGCCCGGCGGCAAGGTGGTGTCGGCCTGGGCCCTCGAGGGCGACCTCGACGTGGCCGGGATCAGGAGCGACACGTTCGAGATGGAGTGGCCCCCGCGCTCGGGGCGCCTCCAGCGGTTCCCGGAGGTCGACCGGGCCGCCTGGTTCACGCTGGAGGAGGCCAGGGGGAAGATCCTCCCGGGGCAGGTCGGGTTCCTCGACCGGCTCGAGGAGGCCCTCCGCCCGGGCGCCCCGGGCGATCAGCCGGAGAGCTCGCGGCGGAGCCGCTCCTCCCACTCCCGGCGGCGCCCCTCCGGCCCCAGGTCGTAGAGCCGCTTGCACTCGGGGCAGACCGGGAACCGCTCGGGGTCGCGGGAGGGCACCCAGACCTTCCCGCAGAGGGCGATCACCGGGGTGCCGAGCACGTAGGCCTCGGCGAGCTTCCGCTTCTCCACGTAGTGGGCGAAGCGGTCGTGGTCGCCCTCGTCCAGGCGGTGGTCGGTCCGGGGCTCCTGCTCGGTCGCGACCCCCCGACGGGGTTGCTCGCGGAGCTCGTCCATGGCCACCCGGTACTCTAGCGCGGGGCGTGCGGTACCTCCTCGACACCGTGGTGCTGATCTGGGCCGTCCGCGGGCTCCGCGAGGCGCCCCGGGTGCTCCGCCTCCTGCGCGGGAGGGGCGACCTGGCGGTGGCCTCGATCACGCTCCTCGAGCTCCGCCGGGCGCTCCTGCCGGAGGAGTTCCGCCGGGCCGAGGAGGAGCTCGAGGGGATGCGGGTGCTGCCGCTCGACGCGGCCACGGCCCGCGCCGCCGGGGACTACCTCGTCCGGTGCGCCGAGGAGGGCTACCGCATCGACTTCTTCGCCGGGATCATCCAGGCCACCGCGGCCCGGGCCGGCCGTGCGCTCGTGACGTACGGCCCGCACCACTACCCGCTCGCCGACTGCGAGATCGTGCCCCTCGCCGAGCTCGTGGGGACCGCGGACGGCGCCGACCCCCGGGGCCCCGGGCGCGACCCGGGGAGCGGGCGCTAGCGGGGCGGTGGGACCCAGCCCGCGGTGGCCCGGGCCACCTCGTCCCGGATCGCCGCCTCGTCCACCCGGACCAGCCTGCCCTCCTCGACGATGGGCTCGCCCCCCACGAGCACGCGTCGGATCGCCTCGGGCTGCATCGCGTAGACGACCTGCTTCTCGGCGGTCGCGGCGGGCTGGAGCGAGAGCGCGTCGAGGTCGAGCACCACGAGGTCGGCGAGGTAGCCGGGGGCGATCCGGCCCACCGGCAGCCCGAGGACCTCCCCGCCCCGGGCGGTGCCGGCGAGGAGGACCTGCTCCGCTGTCAGGGCCTCGGCGTCGGCGGCGCGGGCCTTCGCGAGGAGGGCCGCCATCCGCATCTCCTCGAAGACGCTCCGCCGGCTGTTGGTGCACCCGCCGTCGGTCCCCAGGCAGACCGGGATCCCCCGGGCCAGCATCTCGCGCAGGGGCGCCACGCCGTCCCCGAGGAACGCGTTGGCGCTCGGGTTGTGGACCACCCGGGCCCCGCGCTCGGCCATGATGGCCAGGTCCTCCTCGTCCACCCACACGCAGTGGACCATCACGGTCCGCTCGGAGAGGACCCCGAGGGAGTCCAGGAACCCCACCGGCGTGCGCCCGTACCGCTCGAGGGCCATCTCGCGCTCGTAGCGGCCCTCGGCCACGTGGATGTGGAACGGGACGCCGAGCTCGGCGGCGAGCTCCGCCCCGGCGCGGATCATCCCCGGGCTCGCGCCGTGGATCGAGTGGGGGGCGGGCTGGCAGCGGACGAGGGGATCGTCCCGCAGCTCCCGCGCGAGCGCGCGGAGGTTCGCGACCGCCTCCTCCGGCGTCTCGAGGTAGCGGGCCGGCGCCCCCGTCCAGTCGTACATCGAGCGCGCCAGCACCAGCCGGATCCCGACCTCCCGCGCCGCCTCCGCCACCGCGAGGTCGTTCGCGTTCCCCCGGTCGTGGAGGTAGAAGAAGTCGACGGAGGTCGTGACCCCGGCCCGGGCCAGCTCGGCGAGGTCGAGGAGGGCGCCGGCCCGGATCGCGTCGCGGTCCAGCCGCTCGGAGAACGGGTACAGCACGCGGTCCCGCCAGCGGAGGAACGAGAGGTCGTCGCCGAGCCCCCGGAGCAGCACCTGGAACGAGTGGTCGTGGCCGTTCACGCAGCCCGGGAGGACGGCCACGTGGCCCCAGTCCTCGACCGGGTGGTCCGGGAAGCGGCGCCCGAGCTCCTCCGGCGGCCCGGTGGCGAGGATGACCCCCTCCGCCATCGCGAAGGCGCCCCCCCGCCGCCAGCGGTCCTCGGCGAACACGAGCTCGGCGCGGACGATCGTCACGCGCCGTTCCTACCACAGCGGCCGGGTGTAGCCTTCGGGCCGTGGCCGTCCGGCTCGGGGAGCCCCTCGCGCTCGAGGACGTCGTGGCCGTGGCCCGCGGGGCGCCGGTCGAGCTCGGGCCGGAGGCGCGCCGGCGGATGGAGGCCTCGCGGGCCGTCGTCGAGGGGAAGGTCCGGGCGGGCGAGACCGTCTACGGCGTGACCACCGGGTTCGGGGCCCTGGCGGACGTCCGGATCGAGCCCCGGGCCGCGGCGCTCCTCCAGGAGCGGATCGTCCGCTCCCACGCCGCCGCGCTCGGCCCCCTCCTCTCGCGCGAGGAGGCGCGGGCGATGCTGTTGCTCCGGGCCCACGTCCTGGCGCTGGGCCGCTCGGGGGTGCGTCCGCTCCTCGTCGAGCGGATGGTGGAGCTCCTGAACCGGGACCTCGTGCCGGCCGTCCCCGAGCAGGGCTCGCTCGGGGCCTCGGGCGACCTCGCGCCCCTCGCCCACCTCGCGCTGCCGCTCGTCGGCCGCGGCACCGTGCTCGGCGAGGCCGGGCGACCGGTGCCCGCCGCCGAGGCGATGGCCCGCGCCGGCCTCCCCCCGATCGCGCTCGAGGCCAAGGAGGGGCTGGCCCTGGTGAACGGGACCCAGGGGATGCTGGCGGTCGGGATCCTGGCCGCGGTCCGCGCCGAGGGCCTCCTGCGGGCGGCGGACGTCGCCGCGGCGATGTCGGTCGAGGCCGCCCTCGCCACCGACCGGCCCTTCGACGAGCGGCTGCACCGGCTCCGGCCCCACCGGGGTCAGGCGGCCTCCGCGAGGAACCTGCGCCGGCTGCTCGCGGGGAGCGCGATCGTCGCCTCCCACCGGGAGAGCGCCCACCTGGTCCAGGACGCCTACTCGCTCCGGTGCGCGCCCCAGGTCCACGGCGCGGCGCGGGACGCGCTCGCCTACGCCCGGGGCGCGCTCGAGGTCGAGGCTGGCTCGGTCTCCGACAACCCGGTAGTGCTGGCCGAGGACGGCGAGGTCCTCTCCGGGGGGAACTTCCACGGCCAGCCGGTGGCCGTCCCCCTGGACGCGCTGACCCTGGCGCTCGTGGGCGTGGCGGGGGTGTCGGAACGCCGGCTCTACCGGCTCCTCGACCCCCGGACGAGCAACGGGCTCCCCGCGTTCCTGGTCCGGGAGAGCGGCCTCAACTCCGGCTTCATGCTGGCCCAGTACACCGCGGCGTCGCTGGTCTCGGAGTCCAAGGCCCTGGCCCACCCGGCGTCGGTGGACTCCATCCCCTCCTCGGCGGGCCAGGAGGACCACGTGAGCATGGGGATGACGGCGGCGCGCCACCTCCGGGCGGTCGTGGCCAACGCCGAGGCCGTGGTGGCGATCGAGGCCCTCGCCGCGGCGCAGGGGCTCGACCTCCGGGCCCCGCTCGCGCCGGCCCCGGCGACCGCCGCCGTCCGCGACGCGATCAGGGCCCGGGTGCCGTTCCTCGAGGAGGACCGGGAGCTCGGCCCCGACCTGGAGGCCGCCGTCGACCTCGTCCGGTCCGGGGACCTGGTGGCCGCGGCGGAGGGCGTGACGGGGCGCCTCGACTAGTCTGTTCCAGACTAGATGCGGGGCCTCAGGGGGAGTGGTAGATCACGATCCGCGTCCCCGCCGGCACGCGCCCGTACACCCAGGTCGCGCTCCACATCGGCACGCGGACGCAGCCGTGGCTCGCCGGGTAGGGCGGGACCTCCGGCCACCCGTGGATGGCGCGGAGCCCGTCGAAGTAGCTCGGGTAGTAGAGCCGGCCGGGGCTGTAGCCGGCGAGCTTCCGGTACACGCGGAACGCGCCGTCGCGGGTGGCGCCGCCCGCCCCGGTGGAGACGTGGAGGATCGCCGTCACCTCCCCGTCCTCCACCAGGAGGAGGACCTGCCGGGTCTGGTCCACCTCGACGTGACGCCCGGGGTCGTCGATGCGGGGCCGGGGTCGGCGGGGGGCGGCCAGGGCCCGCCACACCGCCGCGTCGACCGTGCCGCGGCGGCGCATCCCCTGCACCTTCGTGAACGCCATCACCGCGTCCGCCGTCGGGACCCCGAACCGCCCGTCCACCCCGGGGAGGTGGTAGCGGAGCTCGACCAGGCGGCGTTCGAGGGCCCGCACGGCCGGCCCCTCCGCGCCGACCGCGAGCGAGGGGAGGGGGGTCGAGCGGGCGGCCGTCGCCCCCCGGGCCGGGAGGTGGTCGTCGTCGCCGGGGAACCGGACCACGGCCCGGTACCGGCCGGGGAGCGACACGCGGAACGCCACCCGCAGGGCGCCGCCCTCGTCCAGGGTCGCCCTCCGGAGGGCCACGACGCGGCCGGCCCGGCGGAGCTCGACGGCCACGGAGGTCCCGGGGTGCGCGGGCTCGACCTCGCCGACCACCTGGACCGGGGCGAAGAGCCGCGGGGCGCCGAGGGCCGCGCTCACCCTGGGCCGGACCCCGATCGCGACCGGGGGGCTCGCGGCCCCGGCCCACTCGGCGTGGACCGAGACGCCCGCGGCCGGCGCCAGCTCCAGGGCGAAGGCGCCGGTCGCGTCGGTCGTGGCCGTTCCCAGGACCGCGCCGGCCCCGTCGAGGACGCGGACGACCTGGCCCGCGCTCGGGGGGTCGATGGTCCCGGCCAGCGCCACGGTCCCGCCGAACGTCACGACGGCGGGCGAGGCCTCGAGGGTCACCGTGCCCGGGGCCGCCGCCGCCCGTGCCGGGACGACGACGCCGACGGCCACGGCCCCCGCGATCGCCGCCCTCAGGCCGACGGGGCCCCGCCCCCGCCGCAGGCCGGTGGGCCGGAGCCTAGCTCGCCCCCCCATCGATCCTCCTCCCCGCCGCGTAGGCCCGGACCACCGGGTCGTGGCCCGGCCGGTACGGCACCCGGCGGAACGCCTCGCCCTCGAGCACCACGAGGTCCGCCCGTTTGCCGACCTCGAGCGTACCGGTCCGCTCGCCGAGCCCCAGCACCCACGCGGCGTTGGCGGTCGCCGCGGTGAGGGCCTCGTGGGGCGAGAGCCCGTAGAGGGCGCAGCCGATCGCGATCGCCTCCGGCATCGAGGCCACCGGGGAGGTCCCGGGGTTCAGGTCGGTCGCGAGGGCCACGATCGCCCCGGCCTCGATCAGGGTCCGCGCCGGCGGGACCGGCGCCCGGAGGAGGAACGTCGAGGCCGGGAGGAGGACGGCGGCGGTCTCGGAGGCGGCGAGGGCCCGCGCGTCGTCGGGGCCCAGGTGGTTGAGGTGGTCGACGCTCCGGGCCCCGAGCTCGGCCGCCACCCGGGCCGCCCCCGACGGCCCGAGCTGCTCCGCGTGGCAGCGGAGCGGGAGGCCGTGGGCGCGGGCCGCCTCGGCCACCGCCCGGAGGTCGTCGACGGTGAAGGCCACGTCCTCCACCCAGACGTCGACCGCGTCGGCCAGGCCCTCGGCGGCCGCCGCCGGGATGAGCTCCTCGCACGCGGCGCGCACCCAGGCCTCGCGCCGCATCCCCGGGGGCACCGCGTGGCAGGCGAGGAGCGTCACGGCGCAGGGCTGGGGGACGAGGCCGGCGAGCCGCCGGGCCAGGCGGGCCTGCCGCAACTCCCCCGGGACCGAGAGCCCGTAGCCGGTCTTGAGCTCGGCCGCGGTGGTGCCGGCCGCCGCCATCTCCCGGAGGAGCGCGAGGGAGAACCCGAGGACCTCCTCGTCGGCGGCCTCGGCGAGCATCCGGGCGCTCCGCGGGATACCGCCCTCGCCGTGCAGGTCGCGGTAGCCCCGGCCGGCGAGCCGCGCCTCGTACTCGTCGTCCCGCCACCCGACGAAGGGGAGGTGCGTGTGGCAGTCGACGAAGCCGGGGGCCACGGTGGCCCCCTCGAGGACCTCGGCCTCCCCGTGGAGCCCCTCCGGGGGCCCGACGTACGTGAGCACGCCCCGCTCCCAGGCCACCGCCCCGGGCCGCAGCTCGAGCGGCTCCCCGAGGCGCCCGCCGCGGACCGGCAGGGGCCCCACCGGCGTCACGAGCGTGGGGGCGACGAGCGCCCCGCGGTCGGGTCCCGGCCCGGGCATCACCGGGAGTGAACGGCGCCGCGTCCCGGGGTTCAAGTAGCCCGGGGGGCTGCCGATGGTCGTGGGGAGACCGGATCCATGCGACCAGGGGCAGTCCGCGGAGAGCTCGACCGCGCCGTCGCGGCGGCCGTGCGACCGCTCGCGGCCGCGCTGGCCGTCGCCTACGCCGCCCTCCTGGCCGTGCGGATGCGCACGCCCCCGCACCCCTGGCACGAGCTGCACGTGTGGGTGACGGCCGCCGTCGTCCTCGCCTCGCTCTCGCTCGTCGTCGCCCTGGGGCGGCGGGAGGTGCCGCCCGGACGGGGGCACGCGGTCGCGGTGGCCCTCGCGGCGGTGGTCCTCGCGGGGGCCACCGTGGACCTCGCGGTCGAGGGCCCGCGCGAGACGATCGTCTTCATCCTGGTCGTGGTGGGGGCCGGGGCCCTGTTCCTCTCCCCGCGGTGGCTCGCCGCGGTGCTCGCGGCGGCCTGGGCCTGCTGGCTCCCCGTGGCGGCGGTCCGGGGGGCGCCCGACCCGGTCGGGTGGGCGGGGTTCGGCGCCTACCTCCTCGCGGCCACGGGCCTCGCGGCGATCGTCCACCGGGAGCGGCGCCGGATGGCGGTCGGGCTCGCGGCCCGCTCCGCGGAGCTCGCCGAGGTCGCCGGGCGGCTGCGGGCCATCGTCGAGGGCTCGCCCCTCGCGATCGTCGGCGTCGATCTCGAGGGGACCGTCACGTTCTGGAGCCCGGCGGCGGAGCGGCTCCTCGGCTGGAGGTCGGAGGAGGCGGTGGGCCGGTTCCTCCCGCACGTCGGGCCGGAGGCGATGGCGGAGTACCGGGAACGGCGGGCGCGGATCCTCCGCGGGGAGCCCGTCGTGCTCGACGAGGTGGTCCGGCGCCGGAAGGACGGCTCGGCGGTGCGCGTCAGCCTGTCCGTGGCCCCGATCCGCGACGAGCGGGGGCGCGTGACGGGGTCGGTGAGCGTGCTCGCCGACCTCACCGAGCGGTGGGAGGCGGAGGAGGCGCGCCGGCGCGCCGAGGAGCGGTACCGGACCCTGGTCGAGCAGCTCCCGGCGGTCGCCTACATCTGGGACACGCGCGACCCGGGCGAGCCCGGGGCCTTCCACCTCACGAGCCCCCGGGTGCGGGAGCTCCTCGGCTACACCCCGGAGGAGTGGGACGGGGACCCGGAGCTCTGGAAGTCGCGCCTCCATCCCGACGACCGGGACCGCGTGCTCGAGGCCACCGAGCGCTGCTACCGGACCGGCGAGCCCTTCGACCTCGAGTACCGCTACCTCGCCCGGGACGGCCGGGAGGTCTGGGTCCACGACCGCGCCGTCCTCCTGGAGCGGGGGGCGGACGGCCGGCCGCTCGTGTTCCAGGGCGTGATGCTCGACGTCACCGAGCGGAAGCGGGCGGAGGCCGAGCTCCGCGCGACCCTCGAGCGGTACCGGGTCCTGGCCGAGGAGGTGCCGGTCGGGGTGTTCCTCGCCGACGCCCGCGGCCGGGACGTGTGGACGAACGAACGGTGGAGCGCGATCACGGGCCTCCCGCGCGGGGAGGCGACGGGGACGGGCTTCGCCCGGGCGATCCACCCGGAGGACCGCCCGCGGGCGATCGAGGCCTGGACGCGGGCCACCGCGGCGGGGACCGCGTTCGAGGACGAGTTCCGGCTGCTCCGCCCGGACGGGTCGGTCCGCTGGGTCCACGTCCGCGCGGCCCCGGTCGGGGAGGAGGGCGACGAGGGCCGGTTCCTCGGGGTCGTGGAGGACGTGACCGATCGCCGGCGCGCCGAGGAGCTGCTCCGCCGGAGCGAGGCCGAGCTCCGCTGGAGGCTCGCCGCCCTCAGGGAGCGGTACGAGGAGCGGCGGCTCGCGCTGGCGGCGGCGCTCCGGGCGCAGGAGGAGGAGCTCGCGCGGATGGCCGGGGGGATCGAGGACGACCACCTCCAGCAGGTCGCGGCCCTCGGCATGCGCCTCGAGGCCCTCCGGCGCCGGCTGTCGGACGAGGCCCAGCTCGAGGCGCTGGACGGCCTGGACCGGACGGTCCGAGAGGTCGCGGGCGGGCTCCGGGAGCTCCTCGCCGAGCTGCGGCCCAGGGAGCTCGAGACCGGGGGGCTGGCCGACGCGATCGGGCGGGCCGCGGCGGCCACCCTCGGATCGGACGTCGTCGTCGCGGTCGATGACGGCCTGCCATCCGAGCCGGACGAGGACGTGCGGATCGCGGCCTTCCGCATCGCCCAGGAGGCGCTCCGCGACGCCCGGGCGCACGCGGGGCTCGGGCGGATCGAGGTCCGGCTGGCCAGGGACGGCGAGGCCCTCCTGCTCGAGGTGGTGGACGACGGCGCGGGGCCCGCCCCCCGTGGCCCGGCCGTCGCCGCGATGCGCGAGCGAGCCGAGCTCCTGGGCGGCTCGCTCCAGGTACGCCCCGCGGGCGCGGCGGGCGGGACCGTGGTCCGGTGCCGGCTGCCCTGGAGGC
>DATLZM010000516.1:0-2221 GCA_035573995.1 Actinomycetota bacterium
CGCCGCGGGCGGAGGCCCCTCCATCGGCAGCCGCACCCGGAAGCGCGCGCCGCCGCCGGGCAGTGGCTCGTGCTCGACGGTCCCCCCGTGGGCCCGCGCGACCGCGGCCACGATCGCGAGGCCGAGCCCGGCGCCGCCGTGGGCCCGCGACCGGCTCGGCTCGACGCGGTAGAACCGCTCGAAGATCCGCGGGGCGTGCTCCGGGGGGACGCCCGGCCCCTCGTCCTCCACGGAGAGCTCCGCCCAGCCGTCGACGCCCTCCACCCGCACGCGGACCGGCGTCCCCGGCGGCGTGTGCACGCAGGCGTTCGAGATCAGGTTGTCGGCGACCTGCCGGAGCCGTGAGGCGTCGCCCTCGACCACGACCGGCTCGCCGGCCAGGACCTCGATCGGGTGGTCGGGGTGCGCCACCCGCGCGGCGTCGGTCGCCGCCCGGGCCAGGGCGGCGAGGTCCACCGGCTCCCGCTCGAGCGCCCGCCCTTGGTCGAGGCGCGCGAGCAGCGCGAGCTCGTCCACGAGCTGCGCCATCCGCGCACTCTCCTCCTCGATCCGCCGCATCGCGGTGGCCAGGGCCTCGGGGTCGCGGGCGGCCCCCCGGCGGAAGAGCTCCGCGTAGCCCTGGACCGAGGTGAGCGGGGTCCGGAGCTCGTGGGAGGCGTCGGCCACGAACCGCCGCAGCCGCTCCTCCGACGCCCGCCGCTCGGCGAAGGCCTCCTCGATCCGCGCCAGCATCGCGTTGAGGGCGAGCCCGAGGCGGCCGACCTCCGTCCGGTCCTCGGCCGGCTCGACCCGTCGGGAGAGGTCGCCCGCGGCGATCGAGCTGGCCGTGGCGGCGATCCGATCGAGCGGCCGGAGCCCGAGCCGGACCAGCCAGGACGCGAGGAGGCCGAGGGCGACGAGCACGCCCGTCGTGACCACGAGCTCGATGGCCACGAACCGGCGGAGGGTCGCCACGACGTCGGTGAGGGGGATGGCGACGACCAAGGCCCCCCCGCCCCGCACCGCGTACGCGCGGGCGCGGTAGCGGACCCCCCCGCCAACCGCCTCGGTGGTGAAGGTGCGGACCGGCAGGCCGGCCCCCAGCTGGCCGGGGAGCCCCGGGGGGAGCGCGGGCGGCGGGGGAGCCTCCTGGCCGAACCCGAACACCTGCTCCTTCACCGGGTCGCCCTCGGCGTCGAGGAGCGCGGCGTAGGTGCCGGCCGGGAAGAGGGCACCCGCCTCCCCCCGGGGCGGCCCTCCGAACGGCGGCGCGCTGAACGCGTGGACCGCCTCCCGCGTGGCGGCGAGGAGCTGCTGGTCGACCCGCTCGAGCAGCGTCTGACGGAGCAGCCGGAACGTGGCGACGTCGGCCACGAGCAGCCCGGCCGCGGCGAGCCCCACCATCGCGACCAGGAGCCGGGCCCGCAGCGACATCGCTCAGCCCGGCGGGAGCCGCAGCGAGTAGCCGACCCCGCGGATCGTGTGGATGAGCTTCGGCTCCTCGACGTCGACCTTCCGCCGGAGGTAGGAGATGTAGGTCTCGACGATGCTCGCGTCCCCGCCGAAGTCGTACCGCCACACGTGGTCGAGGATCTGGGCCTTCGAGACGACCTTCCGCGCGTTCAGCATCAGGTAGCGGAGGAGGTTGAACTCGGTCGGGGAGAGGTCGATCCGCCGCTCCCCCCGCCACACCTCGTGGGCCTCCTCGTCGAGCTCGAGGTCGGCGAACCGGAGCCGGCCCGAGCCGGGGGCGGCCGCCCCCGCCCGCCGGAGGACGGCCCGGACCCGCGCCACGAGCTCCTCCAGGCTGAACGGCTTCGTGACGTAGTCGTCGGCGCCCATCGTGAGCCCGCGGACCTTGTCCTCGGTGGCGTCGCGGGCCGTGAGGAACAGGACCGGCGCCCGCTCGCCCTCCCGGCCGAGCCGGCGGAGGACCTCGAACCCGTCGAGGTCGGGGAGCATGATGTCGAGGATCACGAGGTGCGGGCGGAACGCGGTGACCGCCGCGAGCGCCGCCCGGCCGGAGTCCGCGGTGCGGACCTCGAAGCCCTCGTAGCGCAGCACCGTGGCGACGAGGTCGGTGATGCTCGCCTCGTCGTCCACCACGAGGATGCGGGCCTCGCCCCCGGGTGCGCCCGGGCCGCCGCGTTCCACGGCCCCCCGTGCCGCGCCGCGTTCCACGGCCCGACCCTACCGCGGCCGCCGGGGACCGACCTGGGATCCAGCTGGGAGCGAGCTGGGG
>DATLZM010000517.1:0-4237 GCA_035573995.1 Actinomycetota bacterium
GACCCGGTGGGGGTCGACGTGCTCGCGGGGGTGCCCCGCGGACGCCGCCGCCCGCCGCAGGTTCGGTTACATGCCCGAGGAGCGGGGCCTGTACCCCAAGATGCGGGTCCTCGACCAGCTCACCTACCTCGGCCGCCTGCACGGGATGTCGGCCGAGGCCGCCAGGATCTCGGCCCTCCGCTGCCTCGAGGCCCTGGGGGTCGCCGACCGCGCCCGCGACCGCGTGGAGCAGCTCTCCCTGGGCAACCAGCAGCGGGTCCAGCTGGCCGCGGCCCTCGTCCACGGCCCCGAGCTGCTCGTGCTGGACGAGCCCTTCTCGGGGCTCGACCCGGTGGGGGTCGACGTGCTCGCGGGGGTGCTCCGCGGACGGGTGGCCGCCGGGGCCGCCGTGCTCTTCTCGAGCCATCAGCTCGAGCTCGTGGAGCGGCTGTGCGGGTCCGTCGTCCTCATCCACCGGGGGAGGGTCGTCGCGGCGGGGCGGATCGACGAGCTCCGCGCGGCGCGGGGCCGGCGCCTGGTCAGGGTCGAGGTGGCCGGCGCCCGGGACGGCTGGGTGGACGCGGTGGCCGGGGTGCGGGTGGTCCAGGACGGGGGCGACGGCCTCCTGCTGGAGCTCGGGCCCGGGACGGCCCCCGCGGCGGTCCTGGACGCGGCGCGGGCCGCCGGCGAGGTCCTCCGCTTCTCCGTGGAGCGGCCCGGGCTGGCCGAGATTTTCCGGGAGGCGGTCCGGGGGTGAGGGGGCGCGGAGCGTGAGGGGCGACCGGGTGCCGCTGCTCGTGGCGCGCCGGGAGTTCGTGGAGCGCGTCCGGGACCGGAGCTTCGTGGTCTCGACCGTCGTCACGCTCGTCATCCTGGTCGGGGTCATCGTGGCCGGCGCGGTCCTGCGCCGGGGAGGGGGGTTCGACCTCGGGATCGTGGGGGAGGGCGCCCGCGAGCCGGCGGAGGTGGCCCGGGCGGCCGCCCTCACCCAGGGCGTCGCGCTCCGCCTGGTCCCCTACCCCGGGCTCGACGCGGGCCTCCGGGCCCTGGGGCGGGGCGAGGTGGACGCGCTGCTCGTCGAGACGGAGCGGATCGTGGTCCGCTCGGGCGCGCCCGGGCCGCTGCTCCAGCTCCTCCAGGCCGCGGTCCAGGTGGGGAGGCTCCGGGAGGCGCTCCTCGACGCGGGCCTCCGCCCGGAGGAGGTGGCCGCGGCGCTCGCGCCCCGCCCCGTCCCCGTGGAGGCCCTCGAGCCGGCCCCGCCCGGGAGCGCGCAGGACCGCACGGTCACGTTCGTCGCGGTCCTCCTGCTCTACGGCCAGCTCTTCGGCTACGGGGTCTGGGTCGCGACCGGCGTGGTGGAGGAGAAGTCCTCCCGCGTCGTCGAGCTCTTGCTGTCCGCGGTCCGGCCCCGCCAGCTGCTGCTCGGGAAGATCGTCGGGCTCGGCCTCCTGGGGCTGTTCCAGCTCTCGATCATCGGCACCGTCGGGCTCGCCGCGGCGCTCCTCGCCGGCGTGGTGCACGTGCCGGCCAGCGCCCTCGGCGCGATCGGGCTGGTGCTCGTGTGGTTCGTCCTCGGGTTCGCGTTCTACAGCGGGCTGTTCGCCTGCGCGGGGGCCACGGTCTCCCGGCAGGAGGAGCTCCAGAACGCGCTGCTCCCGCTCCAGCTCCTGGTGCTGGGCTCGTTCGTGATCGCCCTGCAGGCCCTGCAGGACCCGGGCTCGACCCTCGCCCGGGTCGCCTCGTTCGTCCCCCCGACGGCGCCCCTGGCGATGCCCCCCCGGCTGGTGGCCGGCGACGCCGGGCCCCTCGAGGCGGCCGCCTCGATCGCGATCGCCCTGGCCGGGACCGCGGCCCTGGTGCCGGTGGCGGCCCGGATCTACGCGGGGGCGATCCTCCGGATCGGCGCCCGGGTGCGGCTCCGGGAGGCGTGGCGGGCCGAGGACCGGCGGGCCTGATCCTCAGAGGAGCGAGGGCTGGCCACGGGGCGCCCGCTGGCGGGGCCTCGCCGGCCGCTCCGCCGGGTGCTCGACGAGCGCGATCACCCGGGAGGCCATGAACCGGCCGGTGCGCACGGGCTGGCCGGTCCGGGTCACCTCCGAGACCTCCACCACGCCCCGGGACGTGGTCACCTCCACGCGCCGGCCCGCCCTGGTCGCCGCGATCTCGAACGTCTGCGCCCCGGCCCCGGTGTCGACCACGACCTCCACCCGATCGCCGCGCACGCCCGCATCCTACGCCGGGGGCCGCTCGAGGGCGCGACCGCGGCGGAGCCCCGCGAGCCGGGGGCGGCGACCGCGCGACCGGGACGGCCGGTGGCCTCGGGGGCCGGGGGTCGCCCCGGCCGGGGCCCGCCGCGGCGGACCGTCAACCCCCGAGCTCGCGACGGAGGGCCGGGAGCGGCAGCGAGCCCAGCGCGAGCAGGCGATCGTGGAAGGCGCGGAGCGAGAAGCCGCTCCCCTCCCGGGCCGCGGCCTCCGCGCGCAGGCGCTGGATCTCGAGCATCCCGACCGTGTAGGCCAGGGCCTGGGCCGGCATCGCGACGTACCGATCGGTCTCGATCTCCGCGTCGACCTCGGGGACGCCGGCCTCCCGCAGGACGGCCACCGCCCGCTCGCGGGGCCAGCCCAGGGCGTGGATCCCCGTGTCCACCACCAGGCGGGCCGCCCGGTGCGCCTGGGCGTCGAGCATGCCGAGTCGCTCCCACGCGTCGACGAACAGGCCCATCTCGTCCGCCAGCCGTTCGGCGTAGAGCCCCCACCCCTCGACGAAGGAGCTCCCGGCGAGCGCGCTCCCGAACCGTCGGAGCGCGGGGCGGTCCCGGAGCTCCTGCTCCAGCGAGAGCTGGAGGTGGTGTCCGGGGTTGGCCTCGTGGAACGTCGTGGTGGCGAGGTGGTGGAGGGGCCGCGCCCGGAGGTCGTAGGCGTTCACGTAGTAGATGCCCGGCCGGCCGCCGTCCTCCGAGGGGGGCTGGTAGAAGGCGAACGGCATGTCGGCCTCCCGGAAGCCCTCGACCAGGCGCACCTCGCAGTTGGCCCGGGGGAGCCGGCCGAAGAGGGCCGGCGCCGCCTCCCACCCCCGGCGGACCTGGTCCTCGGCCAGCCGAAGGAGCTCCTCCCGGGAGCCCGCCGTGTTCGCGCCGCTCGTCTGGTGGTGCGCGATCGCCTCGGCCGGGCTCCCGTAGCCGAGGGCCGCGGCCACCGCCCGCCGCTCCTCCTGGATCTTCTCGAGCTCGCTCACCCCGAGCTCGTGGACCTCGCGGGCGTCGAGGGGCAGCGTGGTCCAGGCGAGGATCTGGCTCGCGTACATCGCGTCCCCGTCGGGGAGCGCGGAGAGCCCGATGCTCTCCCGAGCCCGGGGGAGGTACTCGCGGAGGGTCGCGAGGTAGGCCTCGTAGCCCGGGAGCACGTCCTCGCGGAGGACCTCCACGACCCGGGACCGCCCCTCGGCGTCCGCCTCGGGGACCGGCTGCACGGCCGGCGAGTCCTCCGGGGGGAGCGAGAGCAGCCGCTCGACCTGCGCCGTCGCCCGCTCCACCACGAGCCGCGGCGCGATCCGGCCCTCGCGGAGCCCGTCGGGGGCCACGCGGGCGGAGGCCTCGAGGTAGGCGGGGACGGCCCGGAGCCGCGCCAGGTACCGAGCCAGGCGCTCCGGGGTGTCGGCGCGCTGGAGGCTGCCGAGCTCCGCGAGGAGCTGGGCGGGCCCCCAGAGGTGGGAGACGGCCCGGAGGCGGTCGAGCCGGTGCGCGATGTCCGCCAGCTCGCGCCGCGCGATGGCCTCGAGCACGTCGAGCGTCGTCCGCAGGACGGGGTCGAGCCGCTCCCGGCCCCCGATCGCGGCGGCGGCCCGGAGCGCCTCCTCGTGGACCTCTCGGCGCCGGGCCACGCCCTCGTCGCTCGGATCGGGGAGCCGGTCGACGAACCGCTCGTCGCCCACCTGCGTCGCGAGGAGGGGCTCCAGCTCGAGGAGCTGGTCCCAGTACCGGTCCGCGAGCTCGCGGACGGCCCCCTCGTCGGTCCCCTGGCTCACCGGGGCAACCCTATCCGATACGGCCGCGGCGGTCCGTGCGCCCGGTCACGCGAGGGCGGTGGTCATGGCGCCGTCGACGCTGAGCGCCGCCCCCGAGATGAAGTTCGCGTGGGTCGAGCAGAGGAAGGCGACCACCCGGCCGAGGTCGGCCGGGTCGCCGGCCGGCCCCTCGATCCCGAGCTCCCGCATCCGATCGGTGGCGTGGGGGCCGGGGCAGACGAGGTTGAGCGTG
>DATLZM010000518.1:0-2986 GCA_035573995.1 Actinomycetota bacterium
CCGGGCGCCATCACCGGGAGCGCCGCCCGCTCGGCGGTCGTCATCCGCGCCAGGTCCAGGAGCACTCGCTCGGCGTCCTCGCGCGCGAGCCACGAGCGGTGGATCGCCTCGGGGTCGTAGAACGGGAGCCCCAGGGCGAGGTCCTCGAGCGTCTCGAGCCGGAGGATGGGGAACAGCCGCAGGTACCTCTCCACCCGGGCAGCCTCTCGTTCGGATCGGAACCCCTGGAGGAGCTCGGTGAGGATCACGTCGGTGAGCGCCAGGGGCGCGCCGTCCTCGAGGAGCTCGATGTACCGCCGCGCCTGCGCCGTGTCCCGCTCGTTCAGGACGTCGACCCACACGCTCGTATCGACGACGATCACCGCCGTCCGAGGCGGCTCGCCTCGAGATCCCCCTCCCAGCGCACCTTGCCCCGGAGCTTCAGGATGCCGGCCCGTCGGTACCGCCCGACGAGCTCCCTGAGCGCCAGGTCGACGGCCTCCCGCTTCGTCCTGGCGCCCGTCAGGCGCTGCACCTCCCGCAGGATCTCGGGGTCGATGTCGATGTTCGTCCTCATGGGATCGAGAGGATACACCTCATGCGCGCATCGCAGGCACATCGGGATACACCTTGGCCCTGGCCTCCCTCACGGGAGGAGCTCGAACGCGGCGACGTGCCGCGGCACGATCGCCCCGAAGTGTCGGCGGTCGACGGTCGCGATCCTCGTCTCCCCCAGCCGCTCGGCGATGGCCACGGTGACGGCGTCGACGTAGCCGATCCGGAGGTCCCGGTACCGTTCCACGAGCTCCTCCGCCCTCGCGCGATCGGCCGCGGTCGGGCATTCGACCGAGAGCGACCCCTCCGTGAGCGAGCGGAGGAACGCCTCCTCGGCCCCCACGCCGAGGTACTCGAGGATCAGCCAGTCCGTCTCGACCACGACCGCCTCGGGGACGGTCCTGGGCTCGGGCCCCCCGAGGATCTCCCGCGCCGTCCGGTGGTGCCGGTCGTCGCGGTCGGCGAGGGCGTAGAGGATCCCGGTGTCGACGATCATCGCGGCCGTCGGCGGAGCCTTGCCCGCGCGAGCTCCTCCGCGCGCTCGGAGACGTCCCCGCGGCCGGATCGGCCCGCCCCGACGAAGGAGGGCAGGGGCGGGGCGCCCCCCCGGTCGAGGTGGGCGTGGACGGCGTCCCGGACCACGGCGGAGACGGGACGCCCGGTCCGCTCCGCCTCCATGCGCAGCCTGCGCGCGAGGTCCCGGGGCAGCGTCACCGTGATGCGCTGCATATGTTTCATCCGCATCATCATATCGACGAAGGGCTCGGGTATCCTTGGCCCGTCGTGCGTCGGGTCGGGCGCCGCTCGCTGTTGGCCCTCGCCCTGGTCCTCGCCCAAGCGTGGATGGGCTCCCCCGGCGCGGGTCCCGGGCCCGCCGCGCGAGCGCAGGCCGAGCCGGAGGGCATCTTCAAGCTCGACCACCTGATCTTCATCGTGCAGGAGAACCGCTCCTTCGATCACTACTTCGGCACGTTCCCCGGGGCCGACGGGCTGCCGCGCGTGGACGGGCGACCGCGGGCGTGCGTCCCCGACCCGATCCTCGGGCGGCCGTCGTGCACGTACCACTCCTCGCTCCTCCGCCAGCTCGGGGGCCCCCACGACCGCGAGGCCGCGGTCACCGACGTGAACGGGGGCCGGATGAACGGGTTCATCCGGGCCCTCCCCAGGAACGACCGGGCCTGCGTTGACCGGTTCACGTCGCGGTGCCTCCGTTTCACCGGCCCCCAGCACCAACCGGACGTGATGAGCTGGCACGACGACCGCGAGATCCCGAACTACTGGACCTACGCTCGGGAGTTCGTCCTGCAGGACCGGATGTTCGCGCCGGTCGACTCCTGGACCCTCCCCGCCCACCTGTTCCTGGTCTCCGCCTGGTCGGCATCGTGCGCCGACCCCTACGACCCGATGACGTGCCGCTCGGACGTGGAGCTCCGCGGGCCCGGCCAGCAGCACCGCTACGGCGACCCGCCGGTGTACGGGTGGACCGACATCACCTACCTCCTCGACCGGGCCGGGGTTCCCTGGGCCTACTACGTGGGGACCGAGACCTGCGTGCTGCCGCCCTGCGAGCCCACCGACGACGGGGGCTACGACACGGGGCGGACGCCCTCCGGGAAGAACCCGCTCCCGGGCTTCACCACGGTCCAGCAGAACGGCTCGGTCGGGAACATCCGGACCCACGACGAGTTCTTCCGCGCCGCGGCCGAGGGGACGCTGCCCCCGGTGGCCTGGGTGGTGGGCGGCGACCGGGTGAACGAGCACCCCGCGTCGCGGGGGACGATCCGCGCGGGCCAGGCCTTCGTGACCCGGGTGGTGAACGCGGTGATGCGGGGGCCACTCTGGGAGCGGAGCGCGATCTTCCTCACGTGGGACGACTGGGGAGGGTTCTACGACCACGTCCAGCCCCCCAGGGTCGACGAGAACGGCTACGGGCTCCGGGTGCCGGGGCTCGTGATCTCCCCCTACGCGAAGCGCGGGTTCATCGACCACCAGACGCTCTCGTTCGACGCCTACCTGAAGCTCATCGAGGACCGCTTCCTCGGGGGCCAGCGGCTCGACCCGGCCACCGACGGCCGACCGGACCCGCGGCCGACGGTCCGGGAGGAGGTGCCGATCCTCGGGGACATCACCGCGGCCTTCGACTTCACCCAGGAACCGCGCCCGCCCCTGATCCTCGACCCCACGCCCTGATCCGGGAGGCGGCGTCCTGCCCCCGGTGCCGGGGACGCTCCGCCTCCGGCCCCGTGCCGGGGAGCGGGGGACGCCCCGGCCCCGGCCCGGCCCGGCGGTCTTCGGCGCCCGGGCGCTCGCGCCCGGCCAGGTAACCTCTTCCCCCGTGTCCAGGCGGAGCCGGGAGCGCCAGCTCGCGAAGCTCGCAGCCCGCCGGGCGGCGGAGCGACGCCGGCGGGCGAGGCGGCGTCGGCTCGCGGTGGGCGTCGCGGTGGGCGCCGTG
>DATLZM010000519.1:0-6958 GCA_035573995.1 Actinomycetota bacterium
GCTCTCCTCGCGGCCTGCGGCGGCCCCGACGCCCCCGCGCCCCGGGGCCCCGCCCTCCCCGAACGCCCGGCCTCCGACCTCCGGGCCATGATCGAGGCGGCGGCCCCGGGCGCCACGGTCCGGGTGCCGGCCGCCCGCTACCTGGGGGCCGTGGTCGTCGACCGGCGCGTGTCGCTCGAGGCCGAGCCGGGGACCACCCTCGATGGCGGCGGCGTGGGCTCCGTGGTGACCATCCTCGCCCCCGGCGTCTCGCTCCGCGGCTTCCGCATCCAGGGCTCGGGCCCGGGGCCCGTGGGCGAGCCGTCCGGGGTGCTGGTGGAGGCGGCCCGCGACGTCCGCCTCGAGGATCTCACGATCGTCGGGACCTACCTGGGGATCACGGTCCGCGGGACCCGGGGCGTGCGGATCGAGGGGGTCAGGATCCGGGGGCGGGCGGACGCGGGGATCGTGGGCGAGGAGCACGCGATCTCGGAGGAGGCGGCCGGCGCGCCGGAGCACCCCCACGGCGATGGCGCGCACGCGCCGCCCGTCCCGCCCGGCGGGAGCAGGGGGCCCCGGGGCGACGGGATCTGGCTCTGGAACGCCGAGGACGCGGTCGTCGCGGACACCCGGATCGAGGGGACCCGGGACGGGATCTACCTCTCCTACGGGGAGCGGATCCGGCTCGAGGGGAACGCCATCTCCGACGCCCGGTACGGGATCCACGACATGTACGCCCGGGACCTCGCGATCCGCGGGAACGTCCTGCGGGGGAACCTCTCCGGCTGCGTCCTGATGTACGGAGGCCCGGTCCTCGTCGAGGGGAACGCCATCGCAGAGAGCGGGAGCCCTTCCACCGGGGTGGGCGTCCTCGTGAAGGACGCCGGCGACGTCGTGGTCCGGGGCAACGCCATCCTCGACGACCGGGTGGCGGTCCACGTCGACGACGCCGGGCGGACCGGGGGCGCCCCGGCCCGGATCGAGGGGAACCTGATCGCGGCGAACCAGGTGGGGGTGGTCCTGTACCCATCGGCCCGGCCCGTGTTCACCGGGAACGCCTTCGTCGAGAACGCCGCCCAGGTCGTGCTGGGGGGCGCCGGGGAGGCCCGAGCCACCTGGTCCGAGGCGGGGGTCGGCAACCACTGGAGCGACTACCAGGGGGCCGACGCCGACGGGGACGGGGTCGGCGACGTCCCGTACGTCCAGGGGGGCCGGGTGAGCGCGCTCGTGGCCCGGGCGCCGGTGCTCCTCGCCCTGGCGTCGGGGCCCGCCCTGCGGCTCGTGGAGGCGGTGGAGGAGCGGTGGGCCCCCCAGGAGCCGCTGGTCGTCGACCCCGCGCCGCTGCTCCGCCCGGTCCGCCCCCGGGTGCCACCGCTGGCACGAGCGGGGAGCGGTTCGCCGATCCTCGCCGGGGCCGGTCTCCTCCTGGCCGGCGCGGGCGGGACCGGCCTGCTCCTCGGGCGACGCCGACGGGGAGGAGGAGGTCGTGGCTGAGGTCCACCTCGAGGTCCGCGGCCTGTCCAAGGTCTACCGCTCCGGTCGGGGTCTCCACGACGTGCACCTCGCGCTCCCCCGCGGGGCGATCGTGGCGCTGGGGGGTCCCAACGGGAGCGGCAAGAGCACCCTCCTGCGGTGCCTGGCGGGGCTCGCGACCTACCGGGGCGAGGTGCGGCTCGCTGGCCGGCGGCTCGACCGCTCCCCCTCCGCCCGGGCCATGGTCGGGTTCCTGCCCCAGTCCCCGGGGTTCCCCGCCGAGGCGACGGTGGGCGAGGTCCTGGGCCTCTTCGCCAGGCTCCGGGGCGCGGAGCTCGGCCGCGACCTGCCGCCGGGCTTCCTCCCGCCCGCCGACGAGCGGATGGGCGCGCTCTCCGAGGGGGGCCGGCACCGGGTTGGGCTGGCCGTCGCGCTCCTCGGCGAGCCCGCGCTGCTCCTCCTCGACGAGCCCCTGGCCAACCTCGACGAGGAGGGCCGCCGGGCGGTCCGGGGCGCGCTCCGTGCCCGGTGCCACCGGGGGGCGACGGCGATCGTCTCGAGCCCCTCCCCCACCGAGCTCGAGGCCGAGGCCGACGTCGTGGTGCGGATGGAGGACGGCCGGATCGCGGGGGTCGAGGCACGGCCCGCCGCGGAGCCCGACGCGCTGGGGGTGCCGCGATGACGGGGGCGCTCGGGGCGGTCGCGGCGTGGGAGTACCGGCTCGCGGCGCGGGCCCGGTGGGTCGTGGCGATGGGGGTGGCCTTCGCGCTCCTCGCCGCGGGCGTCACCGTCCTCGCCCTGGGCACCGTCCGGAGCCTCGGCTCGACGGGGATCGGCCCCGCCGGGGCCGCCCTCGTGAACCTCGGCGTGCTCCTCCCCTCGCTGATGGGGCTCCTGCTCGGCGCCGGGAGCCTGGCGGGGGAGCGAGACCACGGGGTCCTGACGATGGTGCTGGCCCAGCCGGTGCGACCCGGCCGGGTGGTGGCGGGCGCGTTCCTGGGGCTCGCCGGCGCCCTGTGGACCACCCTCGGGATCGGGTACGGGGCGGCCCTCGTGCTGCTCTCGGCGGTGGCCCGCCCGGAGGACGCCCCCGCCCTGGCCGCCCTCGTCGGGGCGACCTTCGCGGTGGCCGCCGCCGGGGTGGCGGTGGGGGCGGCCGTCGCCGCGTGGTCGGCGGGGCGGCTCCAGGCCCTCGCCCTCGCCACCGGGCTCTGGATCCTGCTCGCGCTCGGGTTCGACCTGGCCCTCGCGGCCTTGGCGCCCACCGTCCACCTCGGCCCGGGGGGCCTGCTCGTGGGCGTGCTCCTGAACCCCCTCGAGGCCGGCCGGGTCCTGGCCCTGCTGGGCGCGAACCTCGAGGGGACGGCGCTGGGCCCCTTCGGCGCGTACCTCCTGGCCCGCTTCGGGGCGGCGGGGGCGGTGGGGCTCCTCGCCGCGGACCTGGTCGCGTGGGTGGCGGTGCCCCTGGCGCTCGCGGGCTGGGCCCTCGCCCGCCGGGACCTGTGAGGGAGGGAGAGCGTGAACCTGGCCAGGGAGACCCGGTACGCGATCCAGGCCCTGGTCGAGCTGGCCCGCCGCCCCGGGCGCCTGGTCCGCTCCCGCGAGCTCGCCGCGGCGGCGGGCGTCCCCGCGCCGTTCCTCGCCAAGGCCCTCCAGGCCCTGGCACGGGCGGGCGTGCTCGCCTCGGTGCGCGGTGGCGGCTACGCGCTGGCGCGGCCGGCGGGCCAGATCAGTCTCTCGGAGATCGTCGGCGCCATCGAGGGCCGCCGCCCGTTCGGCACCGAGTGCATCTTCTGGCGGACCGAGTGCTCGGAGGACGCCCCGTGCGTCCTCCACTGGCGGTGGCGGGAGCTGCGTCCCGGGCTCGAGCGCCGGATGGGGAACACGACCCTGGAGCAGATCGTCCGCCGCGCGGGCGAGGACGTCCCGGCGCCGCCGTCGCGGACGACGGCAGGGAGCGCCCCCACCACGCCCACGACCTGACCACCTGGGCGGTGGGGCCGCGGGGGCGGCGACGCTCCCGGCGTGGGCGCTGCTACCTTCGGGGCGATGGACGAGGTCCCCCGGCCGCCCGACCCGGACCCTCGGGCGGCGCTCCCGCGGGCCAGGGTCCGCCGGCTGGCCCGCCGGATCGCGGTGGACGTGGCCCCCCTGCGGGTCTCCCGGGACTTCCGCCTGCTCTGGACGGGGCTCCTGATCTCGGAGGCCGGCTACCAGTTCACCCTGGTCGCCACGTTCGTCCAGGTCACCCAGCTCACGGGGTCGCCGGCCGCCGTTGGGGCGGTGGGCCTCGTGGGGCTCGTCGGCCTCGTGCTCGGCACGGTCGTCGGCGGCACGTTCATCGACCGGTTCGACCGGCGGACCGTCCTGGTCTGGGCCCAGGTGGCGTTCATGGCGGCCACCGGCGCGCTCCTGGCCGGCGCGCTCATGGGGCGGCCGCCCCTCGGCCTGATCTACGCCGCGGTGGCGCTGATCGCGGCGGTCGCCGCGGTCGACGGGCCCACGCGCTCCGCGATGACCCCGCGCCTCGTCGGGCGAGAGCTCCTCCCCGCGGCCCTCGTCCTGAACCAGGTGATCTGGAACGGGACCGGCCTCGTCGGACCGGCGCTCGCCGGGATCGTGATCGATCGCCTCGGCCTGGCCTGGGCCTACGGGATCGACCTCGTCACCTACCTCGCGATGCTCGGCGCGGCCGCTGCGACCCGCCCGCTCCCGCCCGAGCCGGGGAGCGAGGCCCGCTCGGGGTGGGCGGCGGTCCGGGAGGGCTTCGCGTACCTGCGGGGACGCCGCGTCCTCCAGGCGGCGTTCCTCGCCGACATCGTGGCGATGGTCTTCGGGATGCCCCGCGCGCTCTTCCCCATCCTGGCCGAGGTCCAGTTCCACCAGGGCCCGGCGGTCGTGGGGCTCCTGTTCTCGGCCCCCGCGGTCGGCGCGCTCCTCGGCGCCCTCACCGCCGGATGGGTGGGCAAGGTCCGCCACCAGGGACGCGCCGTGGTGTGGGCCGTGGCCATCTGGGGGGCGGGGATCGCCGCGTTCGGGCTCGTGGGGCGGAACCTCTGGCTGGGGCTCGCGTTCCTCGCCCTGGCCGGCGCCGCCGACGTCATCTCGGCCGTCTTCCGGGGCACGATCCTCCAGCTCACCGTGCCGGACGCCCTCCGCGGCCGCCTGTCGGGGATCCACATCCTCGTCGTCACGGGCGGCCCGCGGCTCGGCGACCTCGAGGCGGGGCTCGTCGCCGCCGCGTTCTCCCCCCAGGTCTCGGTGGTCTCGGGGGGGATCCTGTGCATCGTGGGCGCCCTCTCCCTGGCCCGCCTGGTGCCGGCGTTCTGGCGCTACCACGCGGGCGAACCCGCCTGAGGACGCGGGCCATCGGCCCAGGGGACGAGCGGCATGGCCGCAGCGGCCCCGGACGGTGCGCGGCAGCGGAGTCGTGCCCGGCCCCGGACGGTGCGCGGCAGCGGAACGGCGCCCGCCGTGGCACCATGATGGGTGGGCCCCGGAGGGCCGGCCGCGGCCCGCGGGCGAGCGTCGACGTTCGAGGTGGAGATGGCCGAGCGGCGGGTGCGCGAGGGCGACCTCCTCTGGGAGCCCCCGGCGGAGCTCCGGGAGCGATCCAACCTCGCGCGGTACCTGGCCTGGCTCCGCGAGCAGCGGGGCCTCGCGTTCGACGACTACCACGCGCTCTGGCGCTGGTCGGTCCGGGACCTGGACGCCTTCTGGCGCTCGATCTGGGACTTCTTCGGCGTGCGGGCCGAGGGCGACCCTGATGTGGTCCTCGCCGAACGGCGGATGCCCGGGGCCCGCTGGTTCCCGGGGGTACGGCTGAACCACGCCGAGCACCTCCTCCGCGAGCCCGACGACCGCCCGGCGATCGTGTTCCGGCGCGAGGACGGGCTGGGCGTCGAGATGAGCCGCCGGGAGCTCGCGGAGGCCGTGGCCCGGGCCCGGGCGGGGCTCCGCCGGCTGGGGGTGGGGGCCGGGGACCGGGTCGCGGCGTTCCTCCCCAACGCTCCGGAGGCCGTGATCGGGCTGCTCGCGACGGCGAGCCTCGGCGCGATCTGGTCCTCCTGCTCCCCCGACTTCGGGGTCCGGGCGGTCCTCGACCGGTTCGGACAGATCCGCCCCAAGGTGCTCCTCGCGGTGGACGGCTACCGCTACGGGGGGAGGGAGCACGACCGGACGGAGGTGGTCCGGCAGATCGCGGCGGGGCTCCCGGACCTCGAGCGGCTCGTGGTCGTGCCCTACCTCCGGCCCGACGCGCCGCCCCCGGGGGGCGCGATGCCCTGGGCGGAGCTGGTCGGCGAGCCGGGCGAGCTCGCCTTCGAGCGGGTGCCCTTCGACCACCCGCTCTGGATCCTCTACTCCTCGGGGACCACCGGGCTCCCCAAGCCGATCGTCCAGGGGCACGGCGGGATCCTCCTGGAGCACCTCAAGTGCCTCGCGCTCCACCACGATCTCGGGCCCCGGGACCGGTTCACCTGGTTCACCACGACCGGCTGGATGATGTGGAACTTCCTGGTGAGCGGGCTCGCGGTGGGCTCCACGATCGTGCTCTACGACGGGAGCCCCGGCCACCCCGACCTCACCGCGCTCTGGCGCCTGGCGGCCGAGGTGGGGATCACGTACCTCGGGACCAGCGCGCCCTTCATCCACGCCTGCATGAAGCGGGGGCTCCGGCCCGGCGAGGTGGTCGACCTCCGGGGGGTCCGGGGGATCGGCTCGACCGGCGCCCCCCTGTCCCCCGAGGGGTTCGCCTGGGTCTACGACGCCGTCCACGGAGACGTCTGGCTGGGGTCGATGAGCGGGGGGACCGACCTCTGCACGGCCTTCGTCGGCGCCAACCCGCTGCTCCCGGTCCACGCCGGCGAGCTCCAGTGCCGGTGCCTGGGCGCGGCGGTCCAGGCCTTCGACCCCGAGGGGCGGCCGCTCGTGGGCGAGGTCGGCGAGCTCGTGATCACCGAGCCGATGCCCTCGATGCCGATCGGGTTCTGGAACGACCCGGACGGGGAGCGCTACCGCCGGAGCTACTTCGACGTCTACCCCGGGGTCTGGCGCCACGGCGACTGGATCAAGGTCACGTCGCGCGGCTCGTGCGTGATCTACGGCCGCTCCGACGCGACGCTCAACCGGGCCGGGGTCCGGATCGGGACCAGCGAGCTGTACCGGGTGGTGGAGGCGCTCCCGGGGATCCGCGAGAGCCTGGCCGTCGACACCGGCGAGCTCGGCCGCGAGGGCGAGCTGATCCTGTTCGTGGCCACCGAGGAGGGGGTGGAGCTCGACGACGCGCTCCGGCGGCGGATCGCGGACGCGCTCCGGACCGAGCTCTCGCCGCGGCACGTCCCGGACCGGATCGTGGCGGTCCCGGCCATCCCGACCACGCTGAACGGCAAGCGCCTCGAGGTGCCCGTGAAGCGGATCCTCCTCGGAGCCCGGCCCGAGGACGTGGTGAGCCCCGACGCCCTCGCCGACCCCGGCGCCCTCCGGTCGTTCCTCGAGGTCGCCGAGG
>DATLZM010000520.1:0-1299 GCA_035573995.1 Actinomycetota bacterium
CGCCGTCCCGGCCACGAGGTTCGCGCGGTTGATCCCCGCCCCGCAGTGCACGAGGACGTGGGCGCCCTGCTCAAGGAGCTCCGCCACGAGTCGAGCGAGGGCGCTCACCCTGCGGAGGTCGAAATCGACCGGCCCGTCCGAAATCGGCATCGCCGCGTAGACGGCCCCGTACGGGACCTGGACCGAATCGAGCCCGCCCTCGAGATCGAGGACGGCGTCAATCGCGTCGGGCCACGACCCGATGGCCCCCGACACCCAGAGCTCGCCGCCGCCCCCCGAGCGGTGGACGAGGCTGGCCCCGATCTGCGCGAGGCCGCTCACCCGCTCCTCCCGAAGAGAATCCCGAGGAGCGGGATCAAGAGCGTGCCGATCGCTGCGCCGACTCGCTTCGCCCACGTGATCAGCCAGCGACGCCGGGCCTCCCGCCGGTGGTCGTGCCAGCGCTCGAGCGCGGCCTCGAGGCGGTCCTCGTGCCCATCGAGGTGGTGCCTCACGGACCCCGCGAGATCCTCGAGCTTCGCCGCCACGGTCCTGAGCGGCTCGAGCACGTCGCGGCGCAGGTCGAAGGGCACCATGATCCGGCCGTCGCGAGGGTCGTAGCCGTCGCTCACACCGACTCCAGCTGGAGGAGCGTCCAGGTGACCGGGCCCACGACCACCCTCTCGACCCCGACGATCCCGTTCCGCTTCTGGAAGGCCGCGACCGAGATTAGGTCCTTGCCCTCGTAGCGCCCGTCGCGGCGGACCGGGAGACCGACCTCGGCGAGGAGGGCCTCGAGACGCTTGACCTCCGGCCCGCGCTCCCCGGGCGGGACGTTGGCCTCGTTCCGCATCCGAGGCCCGTCCCACTCGAAGTGCATCGCGTCGGGGCTGTCCCACCGCCCGCCCCAGACGAAGCCCACGCGTTCCCAGGCCCGAACGAACTCGGGGTGGGAGCCCACGAGGGTGCCCGCGGGATCGCGGCCGTACGCGTTGTCGGCGGGGTCGAAGTCCACGGCCAGGGCCCACGCGTGGTGGGACCAGGTGGAGCTGCCTGCGATCCGCCGGCAGTTGTAGGTCTGGACCTCCTTGGGTAGGTAGTCCGACCAGGCCCGGGCGAGGGCGACGGCGGCCCGCAGCGGGAGGACCGCCCCCCGGTTCCAGGTCCGCTCGCGCCCGAAGATCGTGACCTGCGTGAAGTCGGCCTCGTCGCACGGGGCCCCGAACCCGCGGGTGGCGGGCGAAGAGACCGGGAACTCGACCTCGACCCGCGGAGAGCGCTCGACCAGGCCAAGCGCCACGGCCGCCGCCACGAGGGCGC
>DATLZM010000521.1:0-3298 GCA_035573995.1 Actinomycetota bacterium
CTGCTCGTCGCCCGGGTGGTGAGCGGGGGGCTGGGATGGCTGCCGCCGGTCCGCCGCGCCGCGGCGTCGCTCCGCCGGGAGCTCGAGGCGTCGGCGGACGACGCCGCCCGACGGACCGTCCGGGATCCCTGCGTCGTGGCCACGGCGCTGGCGAAGATCGCGCTGGCCGGAGCCCCGCCGCCCGGGACGGGGTTCGCGGACCGCGGGGAGCTCGCCTACCGGCTCGAGCGGCTGCTCCGTCCGCGCCCACCGGACCGCGCGCGCGAGGCGGTCGCGCTGGCGACGCTCGCGGTCCTCGTCGCCGCGACCGTGGGCGCCCAGTGCGGAGCGCTCCACGCCGGCGCCCTCTGGGCGGGCGTCCTCGGCTGCTCCGCGCTGGCGTGGGTGGGCCTCCGCCCGCTCCGGTCCTCGACCATCTGAACGCCGCGCCCGCCATCTTCGCGCGCCCGGATCGATGCGCGGCTCGGCGCCCTACCCGGGGAGCCAGAGATCGGGGCTCCGGACGAGCAGGCGGTCCCTGCGCCACCCGCGGAGCTCGACGACGAGCTGCCGGGGCCGTTCGAGCCCGCCGTCGTCGTAGTAGAGCTCGAAGGGCCCGCCGCCGAGGCGGGCGAACCGGCGGGGGCCCGCCGGCGGTTCGGTGGACGCGCTCAGGAACGGGAGGCGGCAACCCGGGCAGGCCGCGAGGTCGGCCCACACGTAGAGGGCGCCGCCCCGCGAGCGGATGAACTCGACGACGCGGTCGGTGGCGACGACCCGCATCGGCGACGGGCCGGGGCGAGCGGCATCGGGGGGCGCGGACCCCCGCGTCGGGGGGCTCGACCGGTCCCGCCGCGCTGCCGGCATGTCCGCGATGCTACTACGTCCGGGTAGGAGGCGCCCGGGCGGCGGCTCGGCCCGCGGGTCCGGGGATGCGCGATACTCCGCGCGTGGAGCAGGTCCGCTCGTTCCTCCTCCGCTACCCCCCGTTCTCGGCGCTCCGCCCGGACGAGCTCGACCGGGTCGTCCGCAGCATCGAGATCGCCTTCTTCCCCGCGGGCGAGGTGATCCTCCGCCAGGCGGGGGAGCCCGCGACGCACCTCCACGTCGTGCGCACGGGCGCCGTCGAGCTGCTGGACGGGGGGCGGCTCGTCGATCTGCTCGGCGAGGGAGAGCTGTTCGGCCATCCCTCGCTCCTGTCGGGGCTGGGTCCGATCTTCGACGTCCGCGCCCACGAGGACACGATCTGCTACCTGATCCCGCGCGAGGAGGCGGAGCGCCTGCTGGCCAGGCCCGCGGGCCTCGCCTACCTGACCGCGAGCCTGGAGCGGCGGGCGCGTCGGATGGCCGAGGCCGAGCAGGCCGGGGCGGGCGAGCCGCGGCTGCGGCCGGTGGGCGAGCTGGTCCGCCGCGCCCCGGTGGTCGTGCCGCCCACGGCGACGGTACGGGAGGCGGCCGACCTCATGGCGAGGGAACGGATCTCCTCGGTCCTCGTTGGGGACGGCCGCCCGGAGGCGATCCTCACCGACCGCGACCTGCGCGCCCGGGTCGTCGCGGCGGGGCTCGACCCCGGCACGCCGGTGGCGAGCGTGGCGTCGCGCCCGCTCATCTCGGTCGAGGAGGGGGAGCCGGTGGAGGAGGTCCTCCTCCGGATGCTCGAGCACGGGATCCACCACCTCGCGGTGGTGGGCCGGGACGGCGCGGTCCGCGGGGTCGTCACCGACACCGACCTCCTGGGGTTGGAGCGGGTGGACGCGTTCGCCGTCCGGACCGCGATCGAGCGGGCGCGGGGGCGCGACGAGGTCGTCGCCGAGGCCCGCCGGATCCCCGAGGTCGTGAGCGCCCTCGTCGACTCCGACGTCGACCCCGTCCACGTGGGGCGGGTGGTGTCGCTGCTCGTGGACGCGTGCACGCGGCGGCTCGTCGAGCTCGCCGAGGCCGACCTCGGCGACCCACCGGGCCCCTACGCGTGGCTCGCCCTGGGGAGCCAGGCGAGGCGGGAGCAGGCCCTCCTCACCGACCAGGACCACGCGCTCGCCTACCGGGCCGAGGCGGCCCCTCCCGAGGAGGCCGAGCGGTACTTCGCGGAGCTCGCGGCCCGCGTCGTCTCGGGCCTCGAGGCGGCGGGGGTCCCCCGGTGCCGGGGCGGCGTGATGGCGAGCGAGCCGGCCTGGCGTCGAACCGACGAGGGGTGGCGGCGGGAGCTGCGCCGGTGGGTCGACGAGCCGGGGCTCGAGGGCAGGGTCTTCGCGAGCATCGCCCTCGACTACCGACGGGTGGCCGGGTCCCTGGACGTCGAGGCCGACTTCGACGCCGAGATCCGCCGGGGGGCCCGGGTGCCGGGGTTCGTCCGCCGCGTCGGCCAGGCGGCCGTGGAGCTCCGTCCCCCGACCGGGTTCTTCCGCGACCTGGTCGTCGACGCCATGGGGCGCCGCGAGCCGCGGCTCGACGTGAAGCACCTGGGGATCGTGCCGGTCACGAACCTCGCCCGCGCCCACGCCGTCGCCGCCGGCGTGGCCCGGAACGACACGCTCGGCCGCCTCCGGGCCGCCCGGGCGGCTGGCCGGCTCTCGGGGGAGGCGGCGAGCGCCCTGGAGGAGGCGTTCCGCCTGCTCTGGCAGGTGCGGCTGGACCACCAGGTGCTCCGGGCGAGGGCCGGGGAGCGCCCCGACGACCTGGTCGATCCGGGGGCCCTGGGGCCGATCACCCGTCGGGCCCTCAAGCAGGCCTTCCGCGAGATCGTGCGGGCCCAGGCGGCCCTCGCCAACCTCCTGGGCCTGCGGGCGTGGTGAGGGGCGCCGGGCGGGATGGGCGAGCGGCTCCCGAGGCCCGCGCCGCCCGCGCGCTCCCTCCGGGGCACGGACTGGCGGGCCGTCCCCTGGGTCGCCCTCGACTTCGAGACCACCGGGCTCGACCCGTCGAGGGACGACGTGGTGGCCTTCGGGACGGTGCCGATCGACCGCGGGAGGATCGCGCTCGCGGGGGCCCGCTACCGGGAAGTGGCGCCCCGGAGCCCCCTCCGGCCCTCGGCGGTCGCCGTCCACGGCCTCCGCCCCCAGGACCTCAGGGAGGCGCCGCCGATCGAGGAGGTCGCCGGGGAGCTCGCGGCGGCCCTCGAGGGCCGGTTCATCCTGGCGTGGGCGGCCTGGATCGAGGTGGCGTTCCTGGTCCGGATCTTCGGGGGCCGGGAGGGCTCGTGGCGGCGTCGGACCCTGGACGTTCGGGCGCTCGCGGTGGCGGCGCGCGGGCTGCCAGGCGCCGACCGGGGCGGGACCGGGGACCTCGCGGCGGTCGCGGCCCGGCTCGGCGTGCCCACGGG
>DATLZM010000522.1:0-6571 GCA_035573995.1 Actinomycetota bacterium
CTCGGCCCGCGCGCGGCCACGCGCTCAGTCCCACAGCCGCTCGAGGTGCCAGCGGTCCCGGAGGCGGTCGTGGTAGAGGTCCCACACCGCTCCGCCCTTCGCCTCCACCCGCCAGTACTCCCGGTCGCGCCCGTCCGCCCACCACCGGCCCTCGATCCGCCACCGGCCGATCACGTCCACGACCTCGTACCGCCGGCCCCGCCAGACGAAGGCGGCCGGCATCCCCGCGTCCCGCTCGACCCGGACCTCGATCTCCTCGTCGTACCGCTTCGACATCCCAGCGGGTGTGGACGAACGTGTGTTCGAGCCTCGGGCCCACCGTACCCCCCCGGGCCGACGCCCGTCAAGGCAGCGCCGGGCACCGCCCCCGATGCCGGCTATCGTGCGGGCGTGGGCCGGTGGAAGCCGGGCGACGTCGTGGTGCTCCGGGAGCGCTGGCGCGGCCGGGTGTGGGCGGCCCGGCCGGCGATCGTGGTCCGGGACGAGCCCGAGGAGCGGATGTTCCACGTCCCGGCCGGCACCCGCTACGCGGTCGCCCGCGGCCCCGACGGCTCCCCGCTGGAGCTGCCGGGGGACGGGTGGCGCCTGGCCCACGACGCCCTGGCGACCGAGCGCGTCCTCTCCTTCGCCTGGCCGGGCGTCGCCCACGCCGTCCTCCTCCGGTTCGACCCCGCCGATCGGTTCCTCGGCTGGTACGTGAACCTCCAGGGCCCGCTGGAGCCGACGCCCCTCGGGTTCGACTACGTCGACCACCTGCTCGACGTGCTAGTGGCGCCGGACCGCACCTGGCGCCTCCAGGACGAGGAGCTGCTCGAGGAGGCCGTCCGCCGCGGCCTCCTCTCCCCCGCGGAGGCCGAGGCGGTCCGCGCGGAGGCCGCGGCGGTCGTCCGGCGCGTGGAGGCCGGGGAGCCGCCCTTCGACGGCTCGTGGATCGACTGGCGACCCGACCCCGCCTGGCCGACGCCGTCCCTCCCGCCCCGCTGGGACGCGTGAGGCCGGGGCGCGGCCGGCGGCTCGGCGCTGCCCGTCCCGGGGCCGCACGCACCCGGGGCGGTCCGGCGTAGGCTCCTGGCGGACCGAGGAGGAGGTGGCGCAGATGGACCCGAACGGAGCCGGCCTGCCCCCGCCCCCCCGGCTCGCCCCGCGGAGCGTGGGCGAGCTCCTCCGGGCGGCGATCGACCTGTACGTCGGGCACTGGGGGACGTTCCTGCGGATCGTGGCCCTCGTGGTCGTGCCGCTCGCGCTCCTCCAGTACTACCTCTCGGACCTCGCGGTCCGCGGGGTCCGGGTCCGCGGCGAGGAGGTCGAGGTCACCGCCGGTGCCTGGCGGGCCTTCCTCGCCTCGGGGATCCTCGCGATCTTCTCGCTCCTCATCACCCAGGTCCTGATCGGGGCCCTGGCCTGGGCGATCGCGGGAGCCGTCGCGGGCCGGGAGCCGACGGTCGAGGAGAGCTACCGGTTCGGGATGGCCCGGCTCTGGTCGATCCTGTGGGTCGGGCTCCTGGTCGGCCTCGCCGCGCTCGCGGGGTTCATCCTCCTCGTGGTCCCCGGGATCTTCGTCCTGGTGCGCCTCTCGGTGGCCATCCCCGCCCTCGTCGTGGAGCGGCGCCGGGGCGGGGAGGCGCTCAGCCGCTCCTGGTCGCTCGTCCGCGGGCACGGGTGGCGGGTCCTCGGGACCTTCGTCGCGGCCTTCGTGCTCACCGGGATCGTCTCCGGGATCCTCACCGCGCCCGCCGCCGGGTCGAGCTGGTTCCTCCAGGGCGTCCTCGCGGCCGTGGGGCAGGTCATCACCACGCCGTTCACGGCGATCGTGACGCTCCTCGTCTACCTGGACCTCCGGGCCCGCTCGGAGGGCCTGGACCTGGAGACGCTCGCCCGGGAGCTCGACGCCGCGACGCCCTGACGTGGCCCGGCGCCGCTGCGGGTGGGCCGACCCCGCCGACCCCCTCATGCTCGCCTACCACGACGAGGAGTGGGGCGTGCCCTCGCACGACGACCGTCACCTGTTCGAGATGCTCGTGCTGGAGGGAGCGCAGGCTGGCCTGTCCTGGTCCACGATCCTGCGGAGGCGGGACGCGTACCGCCGGGCCTTCGCCGGGTTCGACCCAGAGCGGGTGGCCCGGTTCGGGCGGGGTGACGCGGCCCGGCTCCTCGCCGACCCGGGGATCGTCCGCAACCGGGCCAAGGTGGAGGCGGCGATCGCGAACGCCCGGGCCGCGCTGGCCGTCCGCGACGAGCACGGATCGCTCGACGCCTTCCTCTGGTCGTTCGTCGACGGGCGTCCCAGGAGGAACCGCTTCCGCTCCCTCGTTGAGCTCCCGGCGGAGACCCCGGGGTCCCGGGCGATGAGCCGCGAGCTGAAGCGTCGGGGCTTCCGGTTCGTCGGCCCCACGATCTGCTACGCGTTCATGCAGGCAGTGGGGATGGTCAACGACCACGTCGTGGGGTGCTTCCGCGAACCGGAGGTGGCGCGTCTCGCCTGAGGCGCCACCTCGGTCGCCCTGGCCCTCGGCCTCGGCGCGGAGAGGCCGTCCGCGGCCCGCCTCCGTCACCTCCCCGTGATCCGTGCCCGACGCCCCGGGGAGGCCACCCTCGGGTTCAGTCCCGGCGGCCCAGGCTCGTGTAGCGGAGCACCGCGCCCGGGATGACCCCCGACAGGTGCCAGACGAGGAACGGCAGGCTGGAGACCTCGCGCCCCGACTCCGACAGGTACAGGTAGGGGGCCCAGGCGAGCACGCCGAACGCGATGAGGCCCTCCCCCAGCCGCCGGCGGCGGGCGAGGGGGCCCGGGGGCCGCGGCCGTGCGCGGCGGAGGAGCGCCCCGCCGGGCACGACGAGCGCCAGGTGCGCGAGGACGGCCCACGCCACGTGCGGGGCGCCGCCCACGACGAACCAGATCCCCCAGGCCGGCCACACGGCCACCCCCAGGGTCACGAGCAGGGCGCCGACGCGGCCGGCCCGGACGTCCCGCTGGCCCGCCATCCCAGGGAAGCCTACGGCGCCCGGCCCCGCGGGATGACCCGGGCGGGCGGGCGTGGTTGCATGGACGGGACGGAGAGGAGGGAGCCGTGGAGGTCAAGGAGCTGGGGCACATCGTCCTGTACGTCCGGAACCTGGAGCGGTCGGTCCGCTTCTACCGCGACGTCCTGGGGTGGCGGGAGGTGGGGCGGTTCGGCGGCGTCGGCGCGATGTTCTCCTCGGGCCGGACCCACCACGAGCTGCTCCTGCTCGAGGTGGGCGAGGACGCGCCCGCGCCGCCCCCGGGGCGGCGGGTCGGCCTCTACCACTTCGGGCTCAAGATCGGCGAGAGCGACGACGAGCTCCGCGAGGCGCTCCGCACGCTCGTGGACGCCGGCGTCCAGATCGTGGGCACCGCCGACCACACCGTGACCCACAGCCTGTACATCCTGGACCCCGACGGGAACGAGATCGAGCTGTACATCGACGTCCAACCGGAGATCTGGCGGGATCACCCCGAGGCCATCGCGGCGCCGGTCCGCCCGCTCCGGCTGTAGGGGTCGGCCTCAGCTCGCCTCGCCCGCGCCCTCCAGGAAGGCCTCGGGACCGAGGTGGGCGGTCTCGCGGAGCGGCACCTCCGGGAGGAAGAGGACCACGGCCAGCCCGAGGAGCGCGAGCGGGAGGGCGACCAGGAACACCACGTGGACCGCGTCGGCGATCGCGCCGGTGACGAGGGCCCGGGCGGCGTCCGGGAGCGCGCGGATCGCCTGGGGGCTGTCGGAGAGCCTCGACGGGTCCACGCCGATCCCCCGGGGCAGGCGCGAGCGGAACACCGCCGAGAAGATCGCCCCGTACAGCGCCACGCCGAGCGTCCCCCCGATCGACCGGAAGAAGTTCACGGCCGAGGTCGCCGTCCCCAGGTGGCGGTGCGCCACGGAGTTCTGCACCGCGAGCACCAGCACCTGCATCACCATCCCCATCCCCGCCCCCAGGACGAGCATCGCGATGGAGGAGTCGAGCCGGCCCGAGCCGGGCCCCAGCCGCGAGAGGAGGAACGTGCCGGTGGCGGCCACCGCCATCCCCGCGATCGGCCAGGCCCGGTACCGGCCGGTCCGGGAGATCACCCGCCCCGAGACGATCGAGGACCCGACGATCCCGAGCATCATCGGCACCAGGAGCAGCCCCGAGTTCGTCGCGGTCTGTCCCTGCACGGTCTGCAGGTAGAGCGGGAGGAACACGAGGCTCCCGAACATCGCGGCCCCGATCACGAAGCTCCCGGCGACGGCGACGGCGAACGACCGTCCCCGGAAGAGCTCGAGCGGGAGGATCGGCTCGGCGGCCCGTCGCTCCCAGGCCGCGAACCCGGCGAGGAGCCCCAGGGCGGCCCCCGCGAGGCCGAGGATCTGGGCCGACGCCCACGGGTACGTCTGCCCGCCCCACACCGAGACCAGGAGCAGGCAGGTCACGCCGGCCACGAGCAGCGCCGCCCCCTCGAGATCGACCCGGTGCGGGCGGCGGACGAAGGGGAGCCGCAGCGCCGACGAGGTGACGACCAGCGCGGCGAGGCCGATCGGCACGTTCACGTAGAAGACCCACCGCCAGCTCAGGTGGTCGGTGAAGAACCCGCCGGCGAGGGGCCCCATCACGCTCGCGAAGGCCCACACCGCGCCGATGTAGCCCTGGTAGCGACCGCGCTCGCGGGGCGCGATCACGTCCCCCACGATCGTCATCGTCATCGCCACCAGGCCGCCCGCGCCGATCCCCTGGACGCCGCGGGCGAGGATCAGGTGGAGCATGTTGCCCGCCGCCCCCGCCAGGACCGAGCCCAGGAGGAACACGACGATCGCCGCCTGGAACACGGCCCGACGCCCGTGGAGGTCGCTCACCTTCCCGTAGAGGGGGACCGCGGCCGTCGAGGTGAGGAGGTACGCGGTGACGACCCAGGAGAGGTGCTCGATGCCCCCCAGCTCGCCCACGATCGTGGGCAGGGCGGTGGCGACGATGGTCTGGTCGAGGGCCGCGAGGAGCAGCCCCGCCATCAGCCCGCCCATCACGACCGCGATCTGGCGGTGGGTGGGTTCCCTCGTGCTCCGCTCCACGATCCTCCCTCCCGGTCCTCGGAGCCACCGGTCCGCGGGCCCCTCGCCTAGGAACCCCGGCGGCCGCCCCCGGCTTCCCGCCCGGGGCCCGGAGATCCCGGCCAGCCTAGACGAGCCGCCGGTCCGAGGCCCACCGGGAGAGCTCGTAGCGGTTGGAGAGCTGGAGCTTGCGCAGGACCGCGGAGACGTGGGTCTCGACGGTCTTCACCGAGATGAACAGCTCCCGGGCGATCTCCTTGTAGGAGTAGCCGCGGGCGATGTGGCGGAGGACCTCGCGCTCCCGGGGCGTGAGCTGGTCGAGCTCCGGATCGATGGGGGGCGGCCTGCGCCCCGCGAAGGCGTCGAGGACGAACCCGGCGAGGCGCGGCGAGAACACCGCGTCCCCCCCGTGGACGCGGACGATCGCGTCCGCGAGCTCCGCCGGCGAGATGGACTTCGTCACGTAGCCGCGGGCCCCGGCCCTGATCACGCCGATCACGTCCTCCGCCCGGTCCGAGACCGACAGGGCGAGGAACCGGACCTCGGGCCGGAGCCGGCCCACCGCCTCCACCACCTCCGCCCCCGACCCGTCCGGGAGCTGGACGTCGAGCAGGACGACGTCGGGCCGGGCCGCGGGGATCCGCTCGAGGGCCTCGGCGACGCTCCCCGCCTGCCCGACGATGGCGAACCGGCCCCCGAGCTCCCCCTTGATGCCGGAGGCGAACAGGACGTGGTCCTCCACCACGAACACGCGGATCGGCGGCCCGCTCACCGCCGGACCCTCGGGACCCGCAGCCGGACCTCGGTGCCCCGCCCCGGCCGGGAGACCACGGCCGCCGTCCCGCCGTTCCGCCGCATCCGGCCCTCGATCGACTCGGCGATCCCCCGCCGGTCCGGGGGGACCGTCGCCGGATCGAACCCGGCGCCCTGGTCGCGCACGTAGGCCGCCACCTCCTCCGGCTCGACCTCGACGTAGACGGAGACGCCGGCGGCGCCGGAATGCTTGGCGGCGTTCACCATGGCCTCGCGGATCGCGTCCGCGAGCGCCCGGAGCCCGTCGTCCATGGGCGCGTCCCCCACCATCACGAGCTCCACCCGGACCCCGTGGACCCGTTCCACCTCGGCCGCCGCCCCGTCGATGGCCTCCGACAGGCGGTCCACCCCATCCCCCGCGCCGCGGCCCCGCCCGTGGAGCCAGTCGCGGAGCGAGCGCTCCTGCGCGCGGGCCAGGCTCCGCATCGCGCGGGGGTCGTCCGCCCGCTGGATCAGCGCGAGCGTCTGGAGCACGGAGTCGTGGAGGTGGGCGGCGAGCTCGGCCCGCTCCTCCTGCCGGATCCGCTCCCTCCGCTCGTCGGCGAGCTGGCGGACCAGGCGCCAGGCCCAGGGCCCGAGAACCACGGCCAGGCCCACGGCGGTCGTGGCGGCCGCGAGGGGCGCGTTCCCGACGAGGTCCAGCGGGCGGTTGGAGTCGAGGAACGCCGCCATCCCGGCGACGATCAGGAGGGCGCCGACGCCGGCCCGGGCGCCTCCGCCCG
>DATLZM010000523.1:0-5795 GCA_035573995.1 Actinomycetota bacterium
GCGCCCGTCGAGCACCCGCCACACGCCCAGGCGGTGCGCGGCCGTCTCGGCCTCGGGGGTGATGCGCGCCCCCGCGGCCACCGGGATCGCCCGGACCCCGGCGCGCGAGAGGGACCCCGCGCGCTGGGCGGCGCGCTCGACGTCGCGGCCCTCGATCGTGGCCGAGGTCTCCACGATGAGGTAGACGGGCTCGCCCGCGGGACCGGCGCGGCCGGCGAGCACCAGGTCGGCGCGGCGGACGTCCTCGGTCTCGTCGAAACCGAGCCTCCCCCCCTCGACCGCCTCATCGAGCAGGCGGTCGAGCTCCTCGCTGCCGACGACGCGGACCCGCTGCGCGACCTGCGAGAAGTAGGCGGGGGCGCGCTCGCGGTAGCGCCGCTCGAGCGCCTCGCCGCGGAGGTGCCCGACCCAGACCGCGAGGTCGGCGAGCCGCTCCTCCGTGCGGCGCTGGGCCTCCGCGAGCTGCTCCACCCGCTCCTCCGTCCGGCGCTGGGCGGCGGCCAACGCCTCGAGCTGCTCCTCGACGCGGGCGACCCGCTCCTCCGTCCGGCGCTGGGCCTCCGCGAGCTGCTCGACCGCCGCGGTCAGGCGGTCCAGGCGTTCGTCGCGCAGCAGGCTCCGGAGCTGCTCCCTGGCCGAGGTGTCCGTGCGGAGCAGCTCGAGGAAGGCCGCGAGGTCCTCGCGCTGGAACACGGCGACCCCACTATAGCCCCGGCCTCCGACACGCCGGCCGTGCCCGTGAGCGCGTCAACCGGTGTTCTGGAGGCCGGCGGCCACCCCGTAGACCGTGGCCATCACCAGGCGCCTGGCGGCCGGATCCCCCGAGCCCGCTCGGAGGTCCCGGAGGGCCCGCAGCTGGAGGAACGAGAGGGCGTCCACGTAGGGGTTCCGGAGGTCGACGGCCCGTCGGAGGACCGGCCGGCACTCGAGGAGCCGGTCGTGCTCGGCGACGGCCAGCACGAGCTCCTCGGTGCGGCGGAACTCCTCCAGGATCCTGCGGGCGATCTCGGGCCGGCCCCCGAGGGCGAGGTAGCGCTCGGCCACCTCGGGGTCGGCCTTGACCAGCGACAGCTCGGCGTTCTCGATGAGCGAGGAGAAGAACGGCCATTCCCCGTGCATCCGCCGGAGCAGCCGGAGCCCGCCGGGGCGGCCCGCCACCGCCGCGAGCCCCGTCCCCAGGCCGTACCAGCCCGGGAGGTTCACCCGGCTCTGGGTCCAGGCGAACACCCAGGGGATCGCCCGGAGCGAGGAGAGGTCGGCCGCCGGCCGGCGGTGCGCGGGCCGGGAGGCGATGGGGAGGCCCACCACCTCCTCGTAGGGGGTGACGCGGACGAAGAGGTCGGCGAACCCCTCCTGCTCCACGAGCCCCCGGTACGCGCGCTCGGACGCCTCGGCCATCTCGCAGGCCACGGGGAGGTACCGGGACCCGAGCTCGCTGCCCCGGGCCACGGCCCGCCCCGTCGAGGCCAGGAGCACCGCGTGGGTGACCTGTTCGAGGTGGCGCGCGGCGATCCGGAGGTTCCCGTAGCGGTCGAAGGTCACCTCGCCCTGCTCGGTGACCTTGAAGCGGGCGTCGATCGAGCCGGGGGCCTGGCCGAGGATCGCCCGGTTCGTCGGGCCGCCGCCGCGCCCCAGGGCCCCGCCGCGGCCGTGGAACAGCGTGAGCCGGATGCCCCGGCGGGCGGCCCACGCCGCGAGGTCACGCTGCGCGAGGTAGAGGGCGACGTTGGCCGCGAGGAAGCCGGCGTCCTTCGAGGAGTCCGAGTACCCGAGCATCACCTCGAGCCGCCCCGTCTCGGCGAGGATCCTGCCCGCGCCCGGGAGCGCGGCGTAGGCCTCGAGCACGTCGACGCACCGCGCGAGGTGGGCCCGGGTCTCGAACAGCGGCACCACCTCGAGCGCGAGCCCCTCGGGGACGGCCAGCCGGGCGAGCGCCCGGACCCCGGCGAGGTCGGCGGGGGAACGGGTGAAGCTCACGATGAACCGGCGGCAGGCCTCGGGGCCGAAGCGGCGCTGGATCGCGGCCATGGCCCGGAACGTCGCGAGGGCCTCCCGCGCCGCCCCCGAGCGCGCCCGCGGGCGACCCGGCCACCCCGCCTCCGCGAGCCGGTCGAGGGCGTCGGCGTCCCCCGAGGCCCCGGGCGCGAGCTCCTCCACCACGGCCGCGAGCGTGGCCGAGTCCTGGCGCACCTCGAGCGAGGCCAGGTGGAACCCGAACGTCTCGGCCTGCCAGATCAGGTGCTGCAGCTCGCCGTAGGCGAGGCGCCGCGCGCCGCCCGCGGCGAGCGAGGCCTGGATCGTCCGGAGGTCCTCGAGGAACGCCGGCGCCTCCCGGTACCCGCCCGGGGCCCCGACCCGCCGCAGCCGGAGCCGTTCGGCGCAGACCGCGAGGGCCTGCCGGTGCGGCGCGTCGGGCACCTTCCGCGCCTCCTCCGCGGCGACCGCCGGGAGCAGCCGACGCTGGCGCCCGAGCAGCGCCCGCAGCTCCCGGGAGGGTGGCACGGAGCGCTCGGAGGCCGAGAGCTCCCGCGCGATCCTCCGCGCCGCGTTCTCGAGCCCCCGGAGCACGTGGTCGGCCTGTATCCCGAGGGCGGCCTCGGTGACCTCCGCGGTGACCCCGGGGTTCCCGTCCCGGTCGCCGCCCACCCAGCTCCCGTAGCGGAGGAACGCGGGGACGAGGGGCGGACGGGCCCCCGCGTCCGCCGGGCCGAGCGCGGTGTCCAGCTCCCGGTAGAGGGCCGGGACCACCCGGAACAGCGTCTGGTCGAACAGGGCCATCACCGCGCGGACCTCGTCGAGCGGCGTGGGGCGGGCCGGACGGAGCTGGTCGATCGCGTAGAGGGCGGCCACCTCCTCCCGCAGGCGGCGGTGGATGTCGGCCTCCTCGGCGCGGGAGCGACGGGGGTCGTCGAGGCGCTCGAGCTGGGCGGCGATCCGCCAGAGCGCCTCGACCACCGACCGCCGGCGGGCCTCGGTGGGGTGCGCGGTGAGCACCAGCGTGACCTCGAGCCGCGCCAGGAGCTCGGCGAGCCCCTGGCGTCCCTCGCGCGCCCGGACCACCCGGACCGCCTCGGCGACCGACTCCGGCACCGGGCGCGGGCCCCGCCCGGCCTCCCGGAGCGCCCGGACCCGGTGGTGCTCCTCGGCCAGGTTCACGAGCTGGAAGTAGACGGTGAAGGCCCGGGCCACCTGCTCGGCCCGCTCGGGCCCGAAGCTCGAGACGATCCGCTCGACCGCGCGGCGGCGGGCGTCGCTCGGGTCCGCCCGGAGGGCGATCGTGGCGCGCCGCAGCCGCTCGACGTCCCGGAGCAGCCCCGGCCCGCCGTGCTCCCGGAGGACCTCCCCCAGGATGCCCCCGAGGAGCCGCACCTCCCGTCGGAGCGCCACGGGCACCCCGGTCGCCCGGGATCCGCGCCCCCTCGCCCGATCGATCGCCACGGCCCGGCGCGCGGCGAGCCGGTCAGTGCTTCCCAGCCTCCTCCCGCTCCCTCCTGGCCTCGGCGACGATCCTCTCGGCGAGGTGCGGGGGCACCTCCTCGTAGTGGGAGAAGCGCATCGTGAACCAGCCGCGGCCGCCGGTGAGCGAGCGGAGGTCGATCGCGTAGCGGGCCACCTCGGCCTGGGGCACGAGCGCCCGGATCCGCTGCTTCCCCGGGCCCGCGGACTCCATCCCCAGGATCTTCCCCCGCTTCGCGTTGAGGTCGCCCATGATGTCGCCGGTGTACGCCTCGGGGACCACGACCTCGAGCTCCACGATCGGCTCGAGGAGCACGAGCCCCGCCTGCTGGGCGGCCTCCTTGAGCGCGAGGGAGCCAGCGATCTGGAACGACATGTCCGAGGAGTCCACGCTGTGGGCCTTCCCGTCGTAGAGCGTGACCCGGACGTCGACCATCGGGTAGCCGGCCAGCACCCCCTCCTCCATCGCCTTGCGCACGCCCTTCTCCACCGAGGGGATGAACTGGTTGGGGATCACCCCGCCTACGATCTTGTCGACGAACTCGAAACCCGCCCCGCGGGGGAGGGGCTCGACCTCGATCCAGCACACGCCGTACTGCCCGTGGCCGCCGGTCTGCTTCACGTACCGGCCCTGGGCCCTCGCCGTGCCCCGGATCGTCTCCTTGTAGGGGATCCGGGCCGGGCGGTGGACGACGTCCACCCCGAACTTCCGCTTCATCCGCTCGATCATCACGTCGAGGTGGGCCTCGCCCATCCCGTAGATCACGGTCTCGTGGGTCTCCTCCGAGCGCTCCACGCGGAACGTCGGGTCCTCCTCGCGGAGCCGGGCCAGGGCGGTGGACAGCTTGTCCTCGTCCCCCTTGGTCCGGGGCTCGATGGCGTAGGCGAGGAGCGGCTCCGGCCAGGCCACCGCGGGGAACGTGGCCGGCGCGTCCTTCGTGGTGAGCGTGTCGCCGGTGGTGGTCTGCGAGAGCTTGGCCACGGCCCCGATGTCGCCGGCCGGGACCTCGGGGACGGTCTCGTGCTCCTTGCCGCGGAGCGTGAAGAGCTGGCCGACCCGCTCCTCCTGGCCCTTGGTCGCGTTGAAGACCGCGGAGTCGGGGCGGAGCTTCCCCGAGAACACCCGGAACATCGTGATCCGCCCCACGTAGGGGTCGGTGACCGTCTTGAACACGAAGGCGGCGAGCGGGGCGGCGGGGTCGCAGGCCCGCTCCACCTCCTGGCCCTCCTTCGTCATGAGCCGGACCGGCGGGCGCTCGAGGGGGGAGGGGAACCCGGCCGCGATGAACGAGAGGAGCCGGTCGACGCCTACCGGCCTCGACGCCGCCGCCACCAGCACCGGCGCGATCCGGGCCTCGGCGAACCCGACCTTCACGCCGCGGACCACCTCGTCCTCGGAGAGCTCCCCCTGCTCGAGGTACTTCTCGATCAGCGCGTCGTCGGATTCCGCCACCGCCTCGACGAGCCGCTCCCGGTAGGGCTCGGCCTTCCCGGCGATGTCGTCGGGCCACTCGCCCTCGGCCCCCCGGGGCCCGCCCTCGTACCGGTAGGCCCGGCGGGAGAGGAGGTCGGCGACGCCGGCGAACGCGTGCTCCTCGCCGATCGGGAGCTGGAGGGGAGCGACCTGGGTCCCGAAGGCCTGCACGAGCTGCTCGAGCGTGCGGTCGAAGGAGGCCCGCTCCCGGTCCATCTTGTTCACCAGGATCGCCCGCGGGAGCCCGAGCTGGGCGGCCAGTTCCCAGGCCACCTCGGTCTGGACCTCGACGCCGTCCACCGCCGAGACCACGAGGAGCACGGCGTCCACGGCCCGCACGGCGGCGTGGACGTCGCCCACGAAGTCGGCGTACCCCGGCGCGTCGAGGACGTTGATCTTCACCCCCTCCCACTCGACCGGGGCCATCGAGAGCGAGACGCTGATGCCCCGGCGGATCTCCTCTTGGTCGTGGTCGGAGACGGTGTTGCCCTCCTCCACCTTCCCCATGCGGGTGATGGCGCCGGCGGTGAACAGCATCGCCTCGAGGAGCGTGGTCTTGCCGGCCCCACCGTGGCCGACCAGGAGCACGTTGCGGATGTCCTTCGCGTCGTAGGCCTTCATGGGTCCCCTTCCGTGGCTGCGGTCCCGGGCCCGGGGTTCCCTATCGTAGCGCGGCGCTCCGGGCCCCCTCCGGCCGCCCCGGGACCGCGGGCCCCGGGGGGCGCGGTGATAGGCTCGCCGCCGCGATGACGGTGGGGGCCCAGGGCACCGGGTGGGGCGTCCCCCTCGCGGCGGGGGCGGTGGCGCTCTCCGGGGCCGCGGCCTGGCTGGTGCTCGTCGCGCGGCCCCGGCCGGCGGGGGCCCT
>DATLZM010000524.1:0-3124 GCA_035573995.1 Actinomycetota bacterium
CGGTACGTGGAGCTCGCGCGGGCCCTCGTGGCCTCGCTCCGCCGAGCCCGGCGCGACCCCGCCCGCGCGGCGCTGGAGGCCGGCCGCCACTGGGGGCGGGAGGCCGCGGCAGCGACCGGGGAGCGGCCCCGGTCCCCGGGGGAGGCGATCCGCGCGCTCGTCGAGGTCCTGGACGGGCTCGGTTTCGCCCCGGAGCCGGTCCCGGGGGAGGGCTCGGTGGCGGTGCGGCTCCACCGGTGTCCGTTCATCGAGGTGGCCCGGACGGCCCCCGAGGTGATCTGCCCGGTCCACCTCGGCATCATGCGGGGCGCGCTGGAGGTGTGGGGGTCGAGCGTGCGCGCCACGGAGCTCCGGCCCTTCGTCGAGCCGGACCTCTGCGTCGCGAGCCTGTCGGTCGAGGTCGGGGAGGTGGGGAACGGTGTGTGACTTCTGCGGGTGTCCGGCGATCGAGCCGTTCGCCACCCTCACCGACCAGCACGTCACCCTCGTGGTGCTCGCCGAGGTGCTGGTCGATGGGGGCGGCCCGGCGGACCTGGACGCCCTGCGGGTGAGCTGGGAGGACCACCGCGCGGTCGAGGCGACGCTCGGGCCCCTCGCGGCGCACCTCGACCTCGAGGAGGTCGTCGAGGCGGCGCGGCGGGGGGACCGGCGCCTGGAGGCGCTCCTGGACGCCCCCGCGCCCGATCCGGGCGACCTGCTCCGGGCCGTCAGGGACCACCTGGACGCCTGGGAGTTCGAGGTGTTCCCCCAGCTCGTCCTCTCGGCCGATCCGGAGGAGCTGGCCGCGGCGGCGTCGGAGGCGGCCCCGTGAGCGGGCCCGCCGGTCTGCTGGAGCTCGCGCCCCGCTCGTTCGAGGAGTACGCGGCGGCGGGCGGCGGGCGCGGGCTCGAGCGGGCCCTCGGCATGGAGCCGCGGGAGGTCATCGCCGAGGTGACCCGCAGCGGTCTCCGGGGGCGCGGCGGCGGGGGCTTCCCCACCGGGGAGAAGTGGGCGGCGATCGCCGGGGCCGGCTCGGGGGAGCGCTTCGTCGTGGCCAACGGCGCCGAGGGCGAGCCCGCGACCTTCAAGGATCGGGCCCTCCTGCGGCGCAACCCCTACCAGGTGCTCGAGGGACTCGCGATCGCGGCCCACGCGGTCGGCGCCCGGACGGCCTTCGTCGGCGTGAAGGAGGTCTTCCACGAGGAGATCGCGAGGCTGCGAGCGGCGGTCGACGAGATGCGAGCGGCCGGCGCGCTGGGCGCCGTGTCCGTGGAGGTGGTGCTGGGGCCCGACCGCTACCTCCTGGGCGAGGAGACCGGGCTCCTGGAGGTGATCGAGGGACGCGACCCGCTCCCCCGGATCCTCCGGCCGTTCGCCCAGGGGCTCTACGGGACCGCCGCCGGAGAGAACCCGACGCTCGTGAACAACGTGGAGACGCTCGCCAACGTCCCCCACATCCTCCGCGACGGCCCGGCCTGGCTCGCCCGGGCGGGGACCGAACGCTCGCCGGGGACGATGGTCTTCACGGTGTGCGGCGACGTGGTCCGGGAGGGGGTCGTCGAGCTCCCGCTGGGCACACCCCTGCGGACCCTCGTCGAGGGGTTCGGGGGCGGGGTCCGCGACGGGCGGCTCAAGGCGATCGTGCCGGGGGCGTCGAACACGGTGCTCCTGCCCGAGGAGCTCGACGTGCCGCTGGACTTCGACTCGATGCGGCGGATCGGCTCCGGGCTCGGGTCCGGGGGGTTCGCGGTGTTCGGGGAGCGGGCCTGCGCGGTCCAGCTCGCCCTCCGCTACTCGCGGTTCCTGTGGGTGGAGTCGTGCGGCCAGTGCCCCCCGTGCAAGCTCGGGACAGGGGCGGTCACCGAGGAGCTGGCGGCGATCGAGGCCGGGGGCGGGGACGAGGGGAGCCTGGCCAGGATCCTGGCCCGGGCCCGCACCTGCACCGACGGGCAGCGCTGCGCCCTGCCCACCGGGGAGAGCCTGCTCATCCAGAGCCTCGTCCACACCTTCCGCGGGGAGTTCGAGGAGCACGTGGGGAGACCGTGCCCGGCGCCCGGGAGCGTCCGGCTCCCCAAGCTCGAGGACCTGGACGAGGCCGCCGGGCGGTTCCGCTACGACGAGGGCTACGAGCGCGTGCGGCCGGACTGGACCTCCGAGGAGGGGTGAGGGGTGGGGCCCGCGCGTGTCAGCGCGAGCGCGGGTCCGGGCCGGCCCGGCTGGCGGGACGGTCCCTCCCAGGGAGGCCGATGCGCCCCCGGGTGACGAACCGCCTCTACCAGACCGCGGCTCGCCTGTGGCTCACCGCGGCGGCCGCGGCGCTCCTGCTCCCGCCAGGGGTCCGGCTCGGGTGGTGGTTGCCGCTGCACCTTGCGATGGCGGGAGCGGTCGCCGCCGCGATCTCGGGGGCGATGCAGACCTTCGCCTCCGCTCTCACCGCCACGCCGCCGCCGCCCGCGGCCTCCGTCGTGGCCCAGTTCGCGCTGGTGAACGCCGGGGCGCTCGGGGTGACCGTGGGGATGGTCGCCGGCGCCCCGGCGCTGGTGGCGATCGGGGGCGCCGCGTTCGTCGCGGCCATGGCGCTCCTGGGGTGGATGGTCGTCCGCGCGCGGCGGAGGTCGCTCCACCTCCGCCACCGGCTCCCGGTGGCGGGCTACGTGTTCGCCTGCGCGTCCGTGGTGGCGGGGGGCACGCTGGGCGCGCTCGTGGGGAGCGGGGCCGCCGCGCCGGAGGTGCGGGGGGCGCTCGCCCTGGCCCATCCGGTGCTGAACGTCCTCGGGTTCGCCGGAGGGACGATCCTGGCGACCCTCGTCACGCTCCTGCCGACCGTGCTCCGGGTCCGGATGCCCGCCTGGCACGGGGGCGCGACCGGGGTGCTGTACGGGACGGGGGTCGCGGCGGCGGCCGCGGGGCTCGCGCTCAGGTCCCGGCCGGTCGCGGCGGCGGGCGGTGCCGCGCTCGTGGGGGCCGCCATCGGGGTCGGATGGCTGGTGCGCCGGGTCCTCGCCACCCCCCGCCGCTGGCCGGTGCCCCTCGCCGCGAAGCACCTCGTGGCGGGCGTGGGCTGGTTCCTCGGGGGGACCCTCGCCCTCGCCTGGGCCCTGACGCGGGGCCCGGCGGGGTACGCCGCGTTCCGCCCCATCTTCCT
>DATLZM010000525.1:0-3632 GCA_035573995.1 Actinomycetota bacterium
GACCACCGCGACCTCGTCGAGCCATCCCTCCACCTCTTCGGCGGTCGGATCCAACTCGTACGGGTGATGGTGGCAGGCACGGGTCAGTATCCACCAGAGGTACTCGACGCGCGCCCCCAGCTCCCCGTCTCCCAGCAACCCTCGGAAACAGATCAACTGGGCCCGGATGGGCGTCTGGTCCACCCCGGGGGCGACCCGCCTCCAGAGATCGGACAACGCCTGCTCGAGCGCTTGGCGGCCCAGCACGGCAGCCGCCCGAGACCACACACCCGGAGCCGGCCGCTCGGCCTCGAGGAAGATCCGGGCCATCGCCAGCAACTCGCCCGCGGTGGACCGTGGCGGCGTCACCGGAGGTCGCGGAGGGATCTCGCCAGGGACTCCGAGTACCGGACGAGGTCGCGGGGATCCCCGTCGAAGCCGTGGTGGGCACCCTTCTTCGTGGCGCTGAACGCGTCGGCCTCCCTCCCGCCGAAACGACGGTTGATCTCCGCGAGCACATCGCCGCCGCGATCCGGGTCGTCGAACAGGGCCAAGGCGGCCAACGTCGTCGTCGTCTTGGCGTTCGCCAGCAGATCCTCCACCTCTTCGTGCGGAGCTCCCGCGGCGATGCGTCGCCGTCTGACGGTCTCCATGCACGCCGCCTCGATGCCCAGCCGGCACAACCCCGGCAGGACGCGTCGCCTGACCTCCTCGGGGAGATCGTCCGTCCTCACGATGGCCCGGGCGTCTTCGAAGTACCGCGTCACGGGGTCGAGGACGGGCCGAACCTCGACGACCGATTCCGGCTTCCGCGACACGCTGATCACGTGTGCCCCGATCCCGAGTCGCCGGACCGACGCCGGCAGACGGTCGTCGTGCGTGAAGACGATCACCTGGTGGGTCCGGGCGGTCTGCTCGAGCACGCGCGCCAGCCCGTCGACCCTCGCTGGATCCATGGACTGGACGGGGTCGTCGATCACGATGAACCGGAACGGGCTCTCGCGCATCGTGACCCGGGGCAGGAACAGGCTCAGAGCGAGCGAGTGCAGCTCGCCCTGACTCATGACGCCCAGCGCGGCGCCGGCGACCCCGTCCACCGTGACGTCGAGCCTCACCCGCCTCCTCGTACCCGTCCCCTCGAGAGAGGGCCTCGCGAGCTCGACGTTGGATCGGGTGCGCAGGAGGCTCCAGATCTCCAACGCCTGGGCGGCGATGGGCCGGAACCGCTCGTCGCGGATCTCCGACTGGAGATCCTTCACCCACCTCTCCGCCTTCTTGAGCGCCGGGACGTGGCGGGCGCCCTCCTGCGCCTCCCGAGCAGGTTCGACGAAGGCAGCGAGCCGCTGGGCCATGGGGCGCCAACGGTCCTCGCGCTCCCTGAGGATCTCGGCGGCACGGGCCTTGGCCTCGGCGGCGGCCGCGCTGAGCTCCGGCCATCGCTCGCGGAGGTGCTGCGCCAGGGCTCGGGGATCCTCGAGGGCCGCGCCTTCCTCCCACGCACCCCAGGCTTCCCGCAGCTCGCGGGAGGGCACCCCCACCCCTTCGCTCTCGAGCAGGAACGGCGGCGGGCCTTGGAGAAGGGCACGGGCGTGCTGCCACGCTCGAGCGGCCGCCTCCCTCGCCCGCTCGACGGCTCGCGCTTCGCCGCGGAGGCGTTCCACCTCCTCTTCCGACCGCCGCCTCCACTCGTCGTTGAGCGCCCCCGCGCGACCGCAGACCGGGCAATCGCCGTCCCCGTGATGCTCGTGGAACCGCAGGGCCCTTTCGAGGAGGTCCGCGGTGGAAGCCGCCCGGTCGGCGTCGGTCCCCGCCAGGTGATCCAGCCCGTCCGCCGCCGCTTCGAGCTCCTGTGCGGTCTCCGCCACCCGCTCCTCGGACGGGATCTCTAGCAGCGCGATCTTCTGGAGGAGCGCGAGCTCGCCTTCCTCGGTGAAGGGCTCCTGCCCCAGCGTTCGTCGTTCGATCTCCTCGAGGTCCCAGGGTTTGGCCGTCAGGGCCCGCAGGCACGCCCGCGCCCGCTCGTCCTCGATCCGCTCCAGCTCCTGCCTGAGGGGGACGAGCTGCTCCGTCGCCTCCCGGTCGCGGCGCTCGCGATCGAGGCGGGCGCCCCGCAACACCTCAGCGACCTCCACCAGCTCGCCGAGCCCGAGGATGGACGAGAGGGCGTCGTAGAGCTTCGAGGGCCCCTCCTCGAGCATCGAGCCGAGCTCGCTGTACGTGAGGAAGGGTCGGAACGTCTCCAGGGCGTCCTCCCACCCCAGGGTCTCCAGCCCCGCCCTCCGCTCGCCGCTCGGCTGCACCCAGGCCTCCGAATCCTCCACGTCGGTCGCGGAGGCCGACCAGGTCCGCGTCACCGTCGTGGTCCCACGGCCCGCTCCGGTGACGAGCTCGGCCGTCACGGACACCGGGCCCTGGTGATGGAGGTTCTTCCAGCCATCGCGCCACGCCTTCACGCGGTCCCTCCACCGGTAGCTGTCGCCGGTGAAGAGCACCTCGAGGCCTTCGGCGAAGCTCGACTTCCCGGTTCCGTTCCTCCCCACGACCAGCGTGAGGCCTGGCGCCGCCACGAGTTCCAGGGTGGCCCGCGCACCGATGCCGCGGAACCCCTCGACCGTGACGGAGCGCAGATACGCCTGGACGGGCCGGCGCCGCTCCGCGGGCCCCCCGTCCCGGCGCCGCGGGCTTCCCGTCCCCCGGAGGAAGGCTTCGAGCCCTTCGCGACCTTCGCACGCCGCGAGGACCAGCTCCGCGACATCGGACACGCGGGGATCGCGGTCCAGCCGCTCGATGATGGTCTCGTACAGAGCCGTGTCCACGCTGGGTCCCGGAGATGCTAGCGGTCCACCCTCTCCGCCGGTCAAGGCGCCGTCCGTCGCAGCCCTCCCGCCGCGGATGGGGCGCCCGGGGCCCTCACGTTCCCCGCGGCTCGGCACGGCGACCGCTGACGCGGACGTCGGCCCCGGCAATCACGCCTTCCCAGAGCACCTCCGCGGAGAACTCGTAGCGGAGCCGCTTCCAGAGCAGCGCGTCCTCGAACGTCTGCAGGTCTGGCGGCATCAGACGGAAGATCGTGGTCGAGCCCACGACGACGAGCTTCTTCCGTGGCCGCGAGAAGGCCACGTTCAGCCGGTTCGGGTTCAGGAGGAAGCTCGCCTCGGCGAGGACGAACTCCGGATCCGAGGCCGTGGCCGAGACCACGATGAGGTCCCGCTCCCCGCCCTGGAACCGCTCGACGGTGTCGATCGCGCCCCCCTCGGCGAGCTCCGGGAACCGCCGCTGGAGAGCCGCCCGCTGCGCCCGGTGGGGAACGACGACCCCCACGCCGTCCCGCCCGTCGAGGCCGAGCCGGTCGACCGCCGCGCGGAGGATGGGGGCGACGATCTCGAGCTCGACGTCGTTCTGCTTGAGCGACGCGGCCTCGGTGTGCTCGACCACCACGACCGGATACTCGGGCGCGAGGGCCGCCGCCACGTGCCCCCGGAGGCCCCGCCCGGGCGGCAGCGTGTGGTCGAGCTCCGAATGGAACCCCACCCCGTCCTCCCGGTACACGTGGTTCTCGAGGAACTCCGCGTGCATCGCGTGGAGGCGGAAGGACCGGTCGAGGCCCACCGCCGGGAACCCCCGGGCCAGGAGCGACTCGAACGTCGAGCGGT